>NC_019936.1:2500000-2875000 GCF_000327065.1 Stutzerimonas stutzeri RCH2
TAAAAGCCCGGGAGAACAGCGTGATTGCACGCAGCTCCTGCGCTATCCCAAACACTGGAGGGTTTGCCATGTGCCCGTTCGAATCGGCTCCGCCGTTCACCGCCCTGCCCGCTCTCAAGGCCGTCGCAAACCGGGGCGCCTGCCCATGCGCCTGATCAATCGCTCACCCAGTCGCAGCGGCTGGCTCGCCCTGGCCATATTGCCCTTCGCGCTGCTGCTGGCGCTGTACCTGACCAGCTCCACCCAACGCCTGGAACTGAACCCCAACGACAAGCTGCTGCCCAGCTTCGGCCAGATGAGCGCCGCCGTCGAACGCCTCGCTTTCACCCCTGACAAACGCTCCGGCGACTATCTGTTCTGGCAGGACACCGCATCCAGCCTCAAGCGCCTCGGTATCGGCCTGGCCATCGCGGCAGTCGCGGGCCTATGCCTGGGTATTGCCGCCGGCACTCTGCCACTGTTTAGCGCGCCGCTTTCGCCGCTGCTCACGGTGCTTTCGATGGTGCCGCCACTGGCCATCCTGCCGATCCTGTTCATTGTTTTCGGCCTGGGCGAGCTGTCCAAGGTGATGCTGATCGTCATCGGCATCACCCCAATCCTGGCCCGCGACCTCGAGCAGCGTGCTCGCGAAATCCCCCGCGAGCTGCTGATCAAGGCGCAGACCCTCGGCGCCAACACCTGGACGCTGATCCTGCGCCTGGTCCTGCCGCAGCTGATGCCGCGCCTGCTGATCAGCCTGCGCCTGGTGCTCGGCTCGGCCTGGCTGTTCCTCATCGCCGCCGAGGCCATCGCCTCCACGGACGGGCTCGGCTACCGCATCTTCCTCGTGCGCCGCTACATGGCCATGGACGTGATCCTGCCCTACGTCGCCTGGATCACCCTGCTGGCCTGGGCCATGGATTTCACGCTGCGGCGCCTGACCCAGCTGCTGTTCCCCTGGTACGAAGGAGCCAAGGCATGAGCGCCAAACAAAGCGGAGTCGTCACCAGCGAGGCTTTGGCAAACCTGGAGCACACTGCTCGTGGGAATCGCACCGCGGACAATTCCACACCATTCATCCAGGTCAAAAATGTCTGGCAGGAATACGGCGACCAGGTGGTGCTGGAGCGACTGAACCTGAACATCGCCGAAGGCGAGTTCTGCACCCTGGTTGGTGCATCCGGTTGCGGCAAATCGACCTTCCTGCGCCTGCTGCTCGGCCAGGAAGCGCCCAGCCGTGGCGAGATCCTGCTCAATGGCCAGCCACTGGCCAACGAACCAGATGCCAGCCGCGGCGTGGTGTTCCAGCGCTACTCGGTATTTCCGCACCTGACGGTGCTGGACAACGTCGCCCTCGGCCTGGAGCTGCCACGCACCCCGCTGCTGGGCCGCCTGTTCGGGCGCCACAAGCGCGAAGCACGCGAGCAGGCCGCGCAGATGCTGCACAAGGTTGGCCTCGGCCATGCGCTGGACAAGTACCCGGCGCAGCTCTCCGGCGGCATGCAGCAGCGTCTGGCCATCGCCCAGGCGCTGATCATGAAGCCCCGCGTGCTGTTGCTGGACGAGCCGTTCGGCGCCCTCGACCCCGGTATCCGCAAGGACATGCACGCGCTGCTGCTGGAGCTGTGGCGGGAGACCCGACTGACGGTGTTCATGGTCACCCATGACCTGTCGGAAGGCTTCACCCTCGGCAGCCGCATCCTGGTCTTCGACAAGCCGCGCATCGATCCCCACGCCCCGGGCGCCTATGGCGCACGAGTGACCTACGACATTCCGCTGCACGAGGGCCGCCACGCTCCCGGCGCGTCCGCAGGCCTGCCGGCCGCCCTCGCCGACACTTTTCGCACTGCCTACCAAGGAGCCTGACATGAGCGCTTCACTCGCGATCCGCCCCACGCTGTACGAGGAAACCGTTCCCGGCGGCGGCCACACCTCCTTCGTTCTCAAGCGCGGCCAACTGCTGCGCCTGACCGATCTCGAAGGCGGCGCCAACGTCAGCGTCATGCTGCTCAACGCCAATGAAAAGAGCGAACGCCTCAACCTGCCGGACACGCTCAAGGGCCAGCACACCGCCAAGCTCAGCGCCGGGCATTGCCTGTATTCGGACATGGGCCGCGTGCTCGCCGCCATCACCGCCGACACCTGCGGCTGGCACGACAGCTTCGGCGGCGTGCTCAACGCTAAAGAGGTGACCGAAAAGTACGGCGAAGGACGCTACCAGGAACTGCGCAACGGCTTCTTCCGCAATGGCACGGACAACCTGCTGGTGGAAATGGGCAAGTGGGACCTGAACCTGCAGGACCTCTTGATGGTGCTCAATCTGTTCAGCCGGGTGGACGTCGATGCCGACGGCGCTTTCGCCTTTCAGCCCGGCAACAGCCAGCCCGGCGACTACGTCGAGCTGTACGCACCGATGGACACGCTGGTGATCCTCACCGCGCTGCAGCATCCGCTGGACCCGAATCCCGACTACGCGCCAAAACCGGTGCAGCTCAGCTGGCACAGCGTCGCCAGCGACGGCATCAGTGTGCTCTGCCGCACTTCGCGACCCGAGAATGGCCGCGCCTTCCATAACACCGAACGGCTGTACGTCTGAGGAGTGCCGAGATGACGATCATTGCAAGCAACCTGCACCCTGAAACCGCCGTGTTCCGCCACGAAATCCCTGCTGGCGAGCCGTATCTGTTCGAAGTGAAGGCCGGCCAGACCTTGCGCCTGCTCGATCTGGAAGGCAACCAGGCCGTGGACACGCTGTTCTTTAGCGCGAGGAATCCGCGCGAGCGCTACGACCCGCAACGCACCCTGCGCAAGCAGAATCGCGTCTACCTCACCACCGGCACGGTGCTCTATTCGAACCTTGGTAATCCGCTGCTGACCATCGTCGCCGACACCTGCGGTCGCCACGACACCCTCGGCGGCGCCTGCGCCCAGGAAAGCAACGTGGTGCGCTATGCGCTGGACAAGCGCTACATGCACAGCTGCCGCGACAACTTCCTGCGCGCCAGTCTGCACGACGGCCGCCTGAGCAAGCGTGACATCGGCGCCAACATCAACTTCTTCATGAACGTGCCGGTGACGCCCGAGGGTGGGCTGACCTTTGCCGACGGCATTTCCGCGCCAGGCAAGTACGTGGAGCTTAAAGCGGAGCAGGACGTGATCGTGCTGATCTCCAACTGCCCGCAGCTAAACAACCCTTGCAATGGCTGGAACCCGACCCCAGCCGAGGTGCTGGTGTGGGACTGATGCCGCTGTTGCAACGCTACCTGCTGCCGCTGCTGCAGGCGCGCTCCGGGCAGCGGCCCGACTTGCGGGCAATCAAGACCCCCTCTCCAACCACGGACGGCCGTGGCGCAGATGAATAAAGGCGGGACGGCCCGCCAGCCCTTCGAGGGTTACTGAAGATGTTCGACAAACTCCTGATTGCCAACCGCGGCGCCATTGCCTGCCGCATCCTGCGTACGCTGCGCGGCCTGGATGTGAAAAGTGTGGCCGTCTACTCCGAGGCCGACGCGGCCAGCCTGCATATCCAGCAGGCCGATGAGGCCCACAGCCTGGGCGAAGGCCCGGCCGCGCAGACCTATCTGGTGGTGGAGAAGATTCTCCGCATCGCCCGGGAAACCGGCGCAAGCGCCATCCACCCCGGCTACGGTTTCCTTTCCGAAAACGCCGCCTTTGCCGAAGCCTGTGAAGCCGCCGGCATCGCCTTTGTCGGCCCGACGCCAGAACAGCTGCGGATGTTTGGCCTGAAGCACACCGCCCGCGCCCTGGCCAAACAACGCGGCGTACCGATGCTGGAGGGCACTGAGCTGCTCGACAGCCTCGCCGATGCCCTCGGCGCAGCCGAGCAGGTTGGCTACCCGGTGATGCTGAAAAGCACCGCCGGCGGTGGCGGTATCGGCATGCGCGTGTGCCGCTCGGCGGCTGAACTGGCCGAGGCCTTCGACGCGGTCAAGCGCCTGGGGCAGAACAACTTCAGCGACGCCGGCGTGTTCATCGAGAAGTACATCCAGCGGGCGCGCCACCTGGAGGTACAGGTATTTGGCGACGGCCGTGGCGAGGTGATCGCTCTGGGCGTGCGCGACTGCTCGGTGCAGAGGCGCAACCAGAAGGTGCTGGAGGAAACCCCGGCGCCGAACCTGCCGGCCGGCATGGCTGAGGCGCTGTGCGAGGCGGCGGTCAAGCTGGCCAAGGCGGTCAGCTATCGCAGCGCCGGCACGGTCGAATTCGTCTATGACGCCGAGGCCGAGCAGTTCTATTTCCTCGAGGTCAACACCCGCCTGCAGGTCGAGCACGGCGTCACCGAGCAGGTCTGGGGCGTGGATCTGGTGCGCTGGATGATCGAGCTGGCGGCCGGCGACCTGCCGCCGCTGGTGGAGCTGGCGAGAGCGCTGAAGTCATCCGGCCATTCGATCCAGGCGCGCCTGTATGCCGAAGACCCGGGCCGGGATTTCCAGCCCAGCCCCGGCCTGCTCACCGTCGTGGATTTTCCCAAGGGCGACGGCAAAGCCCTGCGTATCGACACCTGGGTCGAGGCTGGTTGCGAGATTCCGCCCTATTTCGACCCGATGGTCGCCAAGCTGATCACCTGGGCGCCAGATCGCGAGAGCGCCCGGGCCGCGCTGGATACCGCGCTGGACGAGACCCTGCTCTACGGCGTGGAAAGCAATCGCGCCTACCTGCGCCAGATCCTCGGCTATGCGCCGTTCGCCGAAGGCAGACCCTGGACCCGCTGCCTGGAAGGCCTGACCTATAGAGCCACTACCTTCGAAGTGATCAGCGCCGGCACCCAGACCACCGTGCAGGACTTCCCTGGCCGCCTCGGTTACTGGGCTGTCGGCGTGCCTCCTTCCGGCCCGATGGACAACCGCGCGCTGCGCCTGGGCAATGCACTGCTGGGTAATCCGGAGGATGCAGCCGGCTTGGAAATCACCATGAGCGGGCCGATCCTGCGCTTCAACACCGATGCGGTGGTGGCAATTACCGGCGCGGAGATCCCGGTGAAGCTGGATGATGCCCCGCAACCCATGTGCACGGCGATTTTGGTCAAGGCCGGCAGCACCCTCGCCATCGGCACCATCGTCGGGGCCGGTGCGCGCAGCTATCTCGCCGTGCGCGGCGGGTTGCAGGTGCCGGACTATCTCGGCAGCAAGAGCACCTTCACCCTCGGCCAGTTCGGCGGCCACGCCGGCCGCGCCTTGCGTGCCGGCGACGTGCTGCACCTCGCCCCGCTCACTGACAGCGCCTGCGGCGCGAGCCTGCCGGCGGCGCTGTGCAGCGCCCTGCCGGCGGTCCGCGAGCTGCGGGTGATCTACGGCCCGCACGGCGCGCCGGAGTATTTCACCGAGGGCTATATCCAGACCTTCTTCGCCACCGACTGGGAAGTGCACTTCAACTCCAGCCGCACCGGCGTGCGCCTGATCGGACCCAAGCCCGAGTGGGTGCGCGAGAGCGGCGGCGAGGCCGGGCTGCACCCGTCGAACATCCACGACAACCCCTACGCCATCGGCGCGGTGGACTTCACCGGCGACATGCCAGTGATCCTCGGCCCGGACGGTCCGAGCCTGGGCGGTTTCGTCTGCCCGGTGACCATCATCGAAGCCGACCTCTGGCAGCTCGGTCAGCTCAAGGCCGGCGACAGAGTGCGTTTCGTACCGGTGGACGTGGCTAGCGCACGCCAGCTGGCCCAGGCAGCCAACATCGAGTGCGCCCGTCTTGCCGCCGCGCCGGTGCCGTGCGTGCCGGTGGCGCTACAGTCGCCCATCGTGCTGGATATCGGCGAGGCGGATACGCGTCTGGTCGCGCGCCTCTCCGGCGACACCCACCTCTTGCTGGAGATCGGCGCGCCGGAACTGGACCTGGTGCTGCGCTTCCGTGGCCATGCGCTGATGCAGGCGCTGGAAGCCAAGCAGTTGGACGGCGTTATCGACCTTACTCCCGGCATCCGCTCCCTGCAGGTGCACTACCAGCCGGAAACACTGGCGCTGCAAACGCTGCTCGACATCGTCGCCGGTGAATGGGACGCCGTGTGCGCCGCGCAGGATCTGAAAGTGCCATCGCGCATCGTTCACCTACCGCTGTCCTGGGACGACCCGGCCTGCACGCTTGCCATCGAGAAGTACATGACCACGGTGCGCAAGGACGCGCCCTGGTGCCCGAGCAACCTGGAGTTCATCCGCCGCATCAACGACCTGCCGGACCTCGACGAGGTGTACCGCACGGTCTTCGAGGCCAGCTATCTGGTGATGGGCCTGGGTGATGTATACCTCGGTGCGCCGGTGGCCACGCCGCTGGACCCACGGCATCGGCTGGTCACCACCAAGTACAACCCGGCGCGCACCTGGACCGCGGAAAACTCGGTCGGTATTGGTGGTGCCTACATGTGCGTCTACGGCATGGAAGGCCCGGGTGGCTACCAGTTCGTCGGCCGCACCCTGCAGATGTGGAACCGCTACCGCGCGGTAGAGGCCTTCGGCGGCCTGCCCTGGCTGCTGCGCTTCTTCGACCAGATCCGCTTCTATCCGGTCTCGGCAGAGCAGCTGTTGAAGATCCGCCGCGACTTCCCGCTGGGGCGCTACCCGCTGAAGATCGAGCAGACCGAGCTTCGCCTGTCGGACTACCAGGACTTTCTCGCCGCCGAGGCCGAAGGCATCGACGCCTTCCGCCGCCAGCAGCGCGCCGCGTTCGATGCCGAGCGCCAGCGCTGGATCGCGTCCGGCCAGGCGCATTTCGAGAGCGAGGAAGTCGCTGCCGACCTCGGCGAAGATGCTCCGCTCGGCAGCGGACTGCACGGAATCGAAAGTCATATCGCCGGCAACCTCTGGCAGGTGTCGGTAGCCGAGGGCGCGCGGGTCGAGGCCGGAGACGTGCTGGTGATCCTCGAGAGCATGAAGATGGAAATCCCGCTCACCGCACCGGTCGCCGGGGTGGTGAAAGAGGTCCGCGCCCAGCCCGGCTCGCCGGTGCGCGCCGGCCAGCGAGTGGTGGTGATCGAGGAGGCGTGAGCCCGAAGCAACCGTATCCACCAACCGGCCCAGCGGGCCGGCAACGAACATTGCGGTGGAAAAGGCTGCGCCGTTTTCCACCCTACGAGGAACATGAGATGACCACGACATTCGACCTGCGCCTGGCCACATTGAGCGCCGCCTACCGCGAAGGCACCACTACCCCGCGCCAACTGATCCTCGAACTACGCGCCAAGGCCGCCAAGCTGAACGGCGAGTTCAATGCCTTTATCCACCTGCTGAGCGCCGCAGAACTCGAACCGTTTCTCGCAACCTTGGAAGGCAAGGCACCCGCCGAGCTACCGCTCTACGGCATCCCCTTCGCCATCAAGGACAATATCGACCTGGCCGGCATCCCCACCACCGCCGCCTGCCCCGCCTTTGCCTATACACCGGAAACCAGCGCCACCCTCGTCGAGCAGCTGATCGCCCTCGGCGCGGTGCCGCTGGGCAAGACCAACCTCGACCAGTTCGCCACCGGTCTCAACGGCACCCGCTCGCCCTATGGCGAATGCCGCAACTCCGTGCACCCGGACTACCCCTCCGGCGGCTCCAGCGCCGGCTCCTCGCTGGCCGTGGCGCTGGGGCTGGCAAGTTTCGCCCTGGGCACCGATACCGCCGGTTCCGGCCGCGTGCCGGCGGCGCTGAACAACCTGGTGGGGCTGAAGGCGAGCAAGGGGCTGATCTCCACCGCCGGGGTGGTGCCCGCCTGCCGCACGCTGGATTGCGTGACCTTCTTCACCGCCACGGCCGCCGAAGCCAGTCAGCTGCTGGCGCTCACCGCCAGGCTCGATCCGCGTGACGAATACAGCCGCAGCAACCCGCTGTGGAACGACGGCTCGGCTTTTGGTCAGGTGAAATCCTTCCGCTTTGGCGTGCCATCGCAGCTGGAATTCCTCGGCTGCGCGGAAAGCCCGGCATTGTTCGCCGCCACCATCGAACAGCTGAAAGCCATTGGCGGCGAGCCGGTGGAAGTAGACTTCGCCCCCTTCCTCGAAGCTGCACGCCTGCTCTACGAAGGCCCGTGGGTCGCCGAACGCTACAGCGTGGCGGGCGAGCTGATCGAGCAGCAGCCCGACGCCGTGCTGCCGGTGATAAAGGCGGTGCTGGAAAAGGCACCCGGCACCACCGCCGTGCAGCTGTTCCAGGCGCAGTACCGTCTACAACAGCTCAAGGCCATCTGCGACCGGATCATGGCCGAGGTGGATTGCGTGCTGACGCCCGCCTACCCGCGCCCGGTCACCCTCGCCGAGCTTCACGCCGAGCCGGTCAAGCGCAACTCGGACCTGGGCTACTACACCAACTTCATGAACATGCTGGACTACGCCGCCGTGGCGGTGCCGGCGGGTGTAATGCGCAACGGCCTGCCCTGGGGCGTGACCCTGTTCGGCCGGGTGTTCACTGACCAGTACCTGTTGAGCCTGGCCGACGCGCTGCAGCGGCAACATGGCATCGCGCTAATCGGCGGCCAGTCGATCACCTCGCCCGCTCCGCAAAACCCGGCGCGCAACGACCGTGCCCGTGTAGTGGTCTGCGGCGCGCATCTGGACGGGCTGCCGCTGAACTGGCAGCTCAGGCAGCGCGGCGGACGGCTGCTGGAAACCACCCGCAGCTCGCCGGACTACAAGCTCTACGCCCTCGCCGGCGGGCCGCCGCTGCGCCCGGGCATGGTTCGCGTCGCCGAAGGCGGAGCGGCCGTCGAGGTTGAAGTCTGGGAGCTGCCGAGTCTGGAGCTCGGCTCCTTTCTCACCGGCATTCCGGCACCGCTCGGTCTGGGCAAGGTGCAGCTGGCCGATGGTCGCTGGGAAACAGGCTTCATCTGCGAGCCCTACGGCCTGGACGGCGCCCAGGACATCACCGAACTGGGCGGCTGGCGCGCCTATCTGAAAAGCCGCGGCTAAACGGCGGCAGCACACGGGGCGCCGGTGCCATGCAACCAGCAGTCCCGGCGCCTTACCCAACCCTGCAATAACCGCTATAGCCATTCCGTCGCATCGCCGGAACATCCCCGTTCCGGCCGACCTCCGATGCAGAGCCATGCCGATCTCGGTCGGCACCATCTGCATCCGAAGGAGGACTCCATGCGTATCACCCTGCCACGCATCGGCCTCGGCGGCGCACCGCTGGGCAACATGTTCCACCCACTCAGCGAAGAAACCGCGGACGCCACCCTCAATGCCGCCTGGGACGCCGGTTTTCGCTATTACGACGTGTCGCCGCACTATGGCGCAGGGCTGGCCGAGCAGCGCTTCGGGCGCCTGCTCAGTGGCAAGCCGCGCGATGAATACGTGCTGAGCACCAAGGTCGGGCGACTGCTGCAGTCGGCCGGCCAGCCGGAAAACGCCAAGCCTTTCGTCGACGAGCTACCCAACAAGCGCGTCCCGGACTATTCGGCCGACGGCGCACGCCGTTCCATCGAGGACAGTCTGGAGCGCATGGGCGTCGATCACCTCGATGTGGTGTTCATTCACGACGTGTCCGAGGATCAATGGGGCCCGCAGTGGAAGGAGTACTTCCAGCAAGCGATGAACGGCGCGGCGAAGGCTCTGACGCAATTGCGCGATGAGGGTGTGATTCGCGGCTGGGGCCTGGGGGTCAATCTGGTCGAACCGTGCCGCATGGCGCTGGAGCAGAGCGATCCGAACGTGTTCCTGCTGGCCGGGCGCTATTCGCTGCTCGAACACGACGAGGCGCTGGACACGCTGTTCCCGACCTGCCAGGCACGCGACGTTGGCGTTGTCGTTGGCGGGCCGTTCAACTCCGGGGTGCTGGCCGGTGGCGATCACTATGAATACGACCAGATCCCACCACAGATCGCCCAGCGCAGGGAGCAGCTCAAGGCCGCTGCCGAGCGCTGCGGCGTCGATCTGCGCGCCGCAGCCCTGCACTTCTGCCTGGCCAACCCGGTGGTCGCCTCGGTCATCCCCGGTACGGCGAACCCCGAGCGGCCGAAGCAGTACATGGACTATTTCAATACTCAGGTTCCCCGCGAATTCTGGCAGACGCTCAAGCGTGAGGGACTGCTGCGCGAGGATGCACCAGTACCGACCTGATTCATTCGCCGCCGTTGGCCTCCCACCACACAGCCTTGCTCCGCACTATCGCAGAGCAAGCCTCCCCATTAGTGAGCAGCGCCGTGCTGGGCCTGCCATTCGTGGCGACCCAGGTGCTAGCTGCAACTCATTGAATCTTCAAGAGCTCGCTGCCAGCCACCGCATCTGGCACGCAACCTGCTGTATCTCCAGTGAACGGGATGAGTCGCCACCGGCACTCATGACGCTTGGCACAATCAGGAGCAACTTCAAGGAGAACTAGGGTTCCGGCTCACAGGGAGTGGGCGCTGGTCCGAGAGTTCTCCGGTCCCAGGGACGGGACTACACGGAGGGATAAAAGCCCGGGAGACGCGATGTCATCCCGTGCCTTGTCATTCCAATGTGTAGGGAAATCACGCCATGTCCACACTGCGCTCGCTGAACAAGACCCTCCTCGCCGCCGGCCTGGCCGTCGCGACATTGTTTTCACCGCTGGCCAGCCAGGCTGCCGAGAAGCTGAAGATCGGCACTGTGGTCTGGGCCGGTTACGGCCCCTTCTACGTCGCCGACAAGAAAGACCTGTTCAAGCCCCACGGTCTGGATGTAGACCTGCAGTTCTTCAACGACCCTGCGCTGATTCCCACCGCCATGCTTAGCCGCGCACTGGACGGCGGCATGCTCACCTACGACCAGGTGGTGGCCTCGGTCGCCAAGGGCCTCAAGCATCGCGTGGTGATGCCCATCGACTTCTCCAACGGCGGTGACGCCATCGTCGCCGATGCCTCGATTCAGTCCGTCACCGACTTCAGGGGCAAGAAGGTCGGCTTCAATCCGCTGTCGCCATCGGACTTCCTGCTGGCCTATGCGCTGCAGCAGAACGGCATGAGCGACAAGGACATCAACGCCGTCAACATGACCCCGGAAGGCATTCCCGGCGCCATGGCCTCGGGCAACCTGCCGATTGGTGTGACCTATGAGCCCAACGTCTCGCAGATCCTCTCCATGGGCGGTGGCGGCAAGTTCAAGGTGGTCTACTCGTCCAAGGACGCGCCAGGGCTGATCACCGACGTGCTGGTCTTCGATGAGGCGGTTATCGCCAAGAAGCCCGCTGCCATCAAGGCGATGATCCAGGGCTATCTGGACGGCCTGGCCTACATGCAGGCGCACCCCGAGGAGTCGGCTGAGATCATCGGCGAGGTGCTCGGTGTCAGCGCCGAAGAAGCCGTGGAGCAGATGGCCGGCGCCTACAACATCCCGCTGGCCGAGATGGGCAAAAGCTTCACCCCGGGCGAGGACACCCATTCGTTCCATGGCAGCGGCGCGATCATCGCCAAACTGCTCAAGGACAACGGGCAGATTCCGACCATCCCGGACTTCAGCAAGACCTACGACGCCCAGTTCACCGAAGCGCTCGCCCAGTAAGCCGATGCCCGGCGGGCAGTTGCCCGCCTGTGCTGGAGAAGACCATGAACGCAAAACCTCTGTACCGCTACGCCGATGGCCGCGTGCCCAACACGCTGGCGATCCTCTATACCGCTCTTGCCTACGGCGGCGGCCTGGCCCTGCTATTCGCCGCCAATGGTTGGCTGAACGCACTGGGCACGTTGCTGCTGGCCCACGGCATGATCATCGCCGCCTACCTGATCCACGAATTCGCCCACGGCGCGATTTTCAGCGTGCCCAGGCACAACGAATGGGCCGGCAACGTCTGCAGTTGGTTGTGCGGCAGCTGCTACGCCGAGTTCCAGGACCTGCGCAAGAAACACATGCGCCATCACGTCGACCGCGCCGACGTGATCACTTTTGACAGCAAGGCCTTTCTCAAGGCGCGCCCCGTGTGGTTCCAGAAACTGGTACTGGCGCTGGAATGGGCCTATGTGCCGGCGGTGGAGCTGATCATGCATTTCTACGTGATCGCCCTGCCCTTCATCACCGACAACGACAAGCACCGCGCCCGACGCGGCAAGGTCGCCGCTGTGCTGGCCGTTCGCACGCTGCTCTTTGCCGGGCTCGCGGCGCTCTCGCTGAAGGCCGTGCTGCTCTACGCCGTAGCCTGGATGATCATGCTCAGCGTGCTGCGCTTCGCCGATGCCTATCAGCACACCTACGAGGCCTTCGCCGTGCTGGAAGATGGCGGCAAGCTGCCGGACGACAAGCGCCGCGACCGCAGCTACGAGCAGCAGAACACCTACAGCAACGTAGTATCGGAACGCTGGCCGGCGCTGAACCTGCTGCTGCTCAATTTCTCCTTCCACAACGCCCACCACGAGAAGCCGGTGGCGCCCTGGTATCGCCTGCCCAAGCTGCACGCCGAGCTGTACGGCAGCACCTACAACCAGGTCATTCCGATGCGCAAGCTGCTCGGCAGCTTCCATCGCTACCGCGTACGCCGCGTGCTGGACGATGACTACGGCGTGGTCAGCGAAGGGCCGCACAAGGCCGACAACTTCTACGGCGCCGTGGGCGTCTCCTTCCTGACGGCGGTGTGACATGCACAAGGCACTGGATTACAGCGGCCGCTGCGTGGTCATCACTGGTGCGGCAGGCGGTATCGGCCGCGGCCTGGCGCAGAGCTTCGCCGCCGCCGGCGCCACCCTGGAACTGCTCGACCGTGACGCCGACGCCCTCGCCCGGCTTGCCGACGAACTCGCTGGCGACGCGCCGTTGCGTTGCACCGCACTGGACCTCGGCGACCGCCAGGCGGTGCAACGCTACGCCGATGACCTCGCCTGTCGCGGCCTCCATGCCGATGTGCTGGTGAACAACGCCGGCGTCGAATACGCCACGCCGCTGGATGAGTGCAGCTTCGAGGCCGATCAGTGCTGGTCGACCCTGCTGGAGAACAACGTCGGCTCCATGCAGCGCCTGACCCGTGCGTTGCTGCCACGCCTGCGCGCCGGCGCCAGCGTGATCAATCAGGCCTCGATCTGGGGCCTGAAAGGCGTGCCGGGCTTTTCCGCCTATGTCGCCAGCAAGCACGCGGTAGTCGGCCTGACCCGCTCGCTGGCCTGGGAACTCGGCCCGCGGCGCATCCGCGTCAATGCGGTGTGTCCCGGCTGGATCGCCACCGATGCGGCCATGCGCTCGCTGCAGGTGATGGCCGATGCCAACGGCCGCAGCGACAGCGCCGAACTGGCGACGATCCTCTCCAACCAGGCCATTCCGGAGCTGCTGACACCAGCCGATCTGGGCGGCACCTTCCTGTTTCTCGGCTCGCCACTGGCCGCCGCCCTGACCGGCCAGGCGCTGTCGGTCAGCCATGGCGAGGTGATGCACTGATGGGCAGCAAACGCTTCGCAGGCCAGACCGCCCTGATCACAGGCGCGGCGACCGGTATCGGCCGCGCCACCGCGCTTGCGCTCGCAGCCGAGGGCGCGCGGGTCTGGATCAACCATCGCGACCAGCATGATCTGGCGAACCAATTGGTCGAGCAGATCACCGCCAATGGCGGCGACGCCTGGGCCATCGAGGCGGATGTCAGCGATCCGGCCGCAGTCGCGGCGATGTTCGAGACCATCGAGGCGCAGGGCTCGCTGGATCTGCTGGTCAACAACGCCGGGGTAATCCTGGAAAAGCCCTTTCTCGAGACCAGCGAGGCGGACTGGGCAATGGTGCTGGGCGTCGACCTGGGGGGCGTCTACCGCTGCTGTCGCCATGCGCTGGCGCAAATGCAGCCGCGGCGCAGCGGCGCGATCGTCAATGTCGCCTCGGACCTCGGTTTTCTCGGCCGCGAGCAGTACGTTGCCTACTGCACGGCCAAGGCCGGGGTGATCGGCCTGACCCGCTCACTGGCCCGCGAATTCGCTGCAGACGGCATTCGCGTCAATGGCGTCGCACCCGGCCCCATCGCCACGGCGATGGTCAGCCCGGAGCACATGAGCGACGAGTGGATGGCCAAGGAGCTGGCGATTCCCATGGCGCGTCTGGGCACGCCGGAGGAAGTCGCGGCGGCCATCGTCTTCCTGCTTTCGCCGCAGGCGAGCTATTTCACCGGACAACTGCTCGGGCCCAACGGCGGCTCCTGGATGGGCGCATGAACAGCCTGATGCCGCAGGGCATGCTGATCGGCGGCGCCATCATGTGGGGGCTGGGCTGGCTGCCGCTGCAGTTCTTCGCCGCCCGTGGCCTGGCCGGCATGCCGCTGGTGCTGCTGACCTATTCGCTGCTCAGCCTGCTGGCGCTACCGGTGCTCTGGCAGCAGCGCCTCCAGTGGGCGAGCCAGTATCGCCAGGTACTCACCATGGGCCTGTGCGGTGGCTGGGCCACCGCGGCGCTGGTCACCGCCCTGGCCGAAGGCAACGTGGTGCGGGTGATGCTGCTGTTCTACCTGGCGCCGGTGTGGGCGATGGTCGGCGGCTGGCTGCTGCTCGGCGAACGCCTCAGCGGCACGCGGCTGTTCGCTCTGGGGCTGGCGATGCTGGGCATCGGCCTGACCCTCGGCATCACGGGCGAAGCCCTGGATGCGCCAGGCGCGAATGACTGGCTGGCGCTTTCCGCCGGCCTCGCCTTCAGCCTCAACAACCTCGCCACTCGCGCCGCTGACCAGGTGCCGCTGGCGAGCAAGGCGCTGGTCAGCTTCATCGGCAGTGCGCTGCTCGGCGGACTGTTCTGCCTGCTGTTTCGTCAGTCGATACCACCGCTGGATCTGACCCTGACCTGGCAGATCGCCCTGCTGGCCCTCGGCTGGCTGGTCAGCATGGCCGCTGTGCAGTACGGCCTCACTCATCTTGAAGCCGGCCGTGCTGCGGTGCTGGTGGTGTTCGAGCTGATCGCCGCGGTGCTGTCGTCGGCCTGGTTCGGCAGCCACGCTATCGGCCCGAACGAATGGCTCGGCGCCGCGCTGATCACCACCGCAGCGCTGATCGCCGGCTGGCCCGAACGTCCCCTTCCCATCGCGACAAGGAGCACCTGCGCATGAGCGTGCACATGGATCAACTGAGCTGGGTCGAGTACGAACGCCGCATCGGCGAAGGCGCCGTGGTCTTTTTGCCCTGCGGCGCCACCGAGCAGCATGGCCCGCACCTGCCGCTGGGCACCGACGCGCTAATGGCCAGCGCCATCAGCGCCGAAGTGGCGGCGCGGGTTGGCGGGCTGGTCGCACCGGCGCTCTCCTACGGCTACAAGTCGCAACCCAAATGCGGCGGCGGCCAGCACTTCTGCGGCACCACCAGCCTGGACGGCGCGACCCTGAGCGCCCTCGTGCGCGACGCCGTGCGGGAGTTCCACCGCCACGGCGTGCGCCGCCTGGTGCTGGTGCTCGGCCATTACGAGAATCAGTGGTTCGTCGCCGAGGGCATCCAGCTGGCGCTGCGCGACCTCGGGCCGGACGCCGGGCTGGAGGTGATGCGCCTGGAACACTGGGACTTCTGCCGTGAACAGACCCTGACCGATGTCTTCCCCGACGGCTTTCCCGGTTTCGCGCTGGAACATGCTGCGGTGATCGAGACCTCGCTGATGCTGCACTTCCATCCGCAGCTGGTGGCGCTGGAGAAGATTCCGGACGACGCCCCGGCCGACTTCCCGCCCTACGACATGTATCCCTCCCGTACCCAGTGGGTACCGCCTTCCGGCGTGCTGTCCTCGGCCAAGGGCTCCAGCGCAGAGAAAGGCCAGCGGCTGGCCGAAGACATCGTCGACGGCATCGCCGCCGCGGTGTGCAAGGAGTTTGCCCTGTGAGCCTGGCGACGAACCTGAACCCTGGGCGCACGGCGCTGCTGGTGATCGACATGCAGCGCGACTTCTGCGCGCTGGGCGGTTACGCCGATCAGGCCGGCATGGACGTCAGCCGCCTGCGTGCACCGATCCCGGCGATCCAGGCACTACTGGATCGCGCACGCAGCCTGGGCATGCTGGTCGTGCACACCCGCGAGGGGCATCGCCCGGATCTCTCCGACCTGCCCGAGCCCAAACGCCGCCGTGCCGAAGCGACCGGCGCCCCCATCGGCAGCCCCGGCCCCCTCGGCCGCCTGCTGGTGCGCGGCGAATTCGGCCATGACCTGATCGACGAACTGCAACCACGCGCCGGCGAGCCGGTGATCGACAAGCCCGGCTACAGCGCCTTTGCCTACACCGATCTGGAGCTGATCCTGCGCCGCCGCGGCATCGAGCAACTGATCCTGAGCGGCGTGACTACCGAGGTCTGCGTGTCCTCGACGCTGCGCCAGGCTATCGATCTTGGCTTCGACTGCGTGAGCATCAGCGATGCCTGCGCCTCGTCCGATCCACAGCTGCACGCCGCTGCACTGGCGATGATCGAAGTCGAAGGCGGCCTGTTCGGCAGCGTGACCGACAGCACCGAGCTGCTGCGGTGCCTGGAGCGTGCCGCATGACCGATGTGCTGAAGCTCTGGCCGCTGCTGACTGCCACGCATCGCTACGACAAATCGATCTCTACCCGTAATCGTGGCCAGGGCACGCTGATCGACGCGCCGATCCTCGCCTTCCTGATCGAAACCCGACAGGGTCGCGTGCTGTTCGACGTCGGCTGCGACTACGCCAAGCTCAGCGATCCGCTACTGCGCGCGCGCTGGTTCGATCCGGTGGAGTTTCCCATGGGCCCGCCCGAGATGACCGAGGAGCAGCGGCTACCCGTCCACCTCGCCCGGCATGGGCTCACACCCGCGGATATAGACCTGGTTTTCCTCAGCCATCTGCACTTCGATCACGCAGGCGGCCTGTGCGAGTTGTGCGGCTGCGACGTGCATGTACACGAAGCGGAACTCGCCGCCGCCCGCGTCCAGGCGGACGACGCCTACTTCGCCGATGACTTTGCCGGCGAGCATCACTGGAAGCTGCAGCGCGACGAGTACGAGCTGCTGCCCGGCCTACGCGCGATCAATACCCCTGGGCACACCGCCGGCCACATGTCGCTGCTTATCGAATTGCCGCACGGCAAGCCGGTGATTCTCGCCGGGGACGCTGCAGACCTGAGCGAGAACCTGGTCGACGAGGTCGCCCCCGGCCTCTGCTGGCAGGACCGCGAAGACCTGGCGCTGGCCAGCATTCGCAAGCTCAAGGCCACCGCTGCCGAAACCGACGCCGCAATCTGGCCGAATCACGACATGTCCTTCTGGCGCACCCTCAAACGCTTTCCGGAGTACCACGCATGAAGAGCGTTCCCGATGCCTATCTCGGCGTGTGGCGCCGGCGCCTGCTGGCCACCACCGCCGGCTTGCGTGACGAAACCAGCGAGGTCTACTGGCTGCAAACTGCCAGCCTGCACGCCGACCTGCGCCTGCCGCGGCCGCAAGCGCTGCCGCCAGCCGCCTCGCTGGAAACCTGCAGCCATGCCCAGCAGCTGGCGCTGAGCGAACAGGCCGGTTTCGCCGGTGTCACCGAGGTCAACGATGATATCTGCCAGTGGCATCGGCTGATCGACTTCCAGCCACCGGGCGGGCCGGCGGATATCGGCCTGATGCACTTCGAAACCCCGGAGCGGCTGCTGGAAGACGGGCTGGACGGCAGCTATCACGAGATCTGGCAGCGCCTGCCCGAATCACAGGGGCGCAACTGGGGAGTCTGGTTGAGCGCTGCTGAGCAGCCTTCGCGCCAGGCCTGCCTGCTGGTGGCCGGCGACTACTTCCTGTTCGCCGCCGATCGTCCGCTGCCGCTTTCAGCGGGCGACAAGCACCTGCGCGAGCAACTAGGCGCCGTCGACCCTGCGCTGCGGCCGCAGCTGCTGGCATTCGAACTCTCCTTCGGCCGCCATCGCAACGGCGCCACACCGTGGCAGATCAGCCATTCGACGCTGCCCGGCCGCGTCGGCGACGCGCTGCTGTCCAGCTACTGGAACTTCGCCGACCCCGCCAGTCTGCCCGCCGCGGACCTCGCCGCGCTCGGTCGTTATCCGGCGGCCGGTGGCTGGCAACGCGTCGAACTCGATGTGCCCACTGCTACACAGGAGGTTCCCGCATGACAGCGCAGATCAGCATCCCCTCCGCTGCTAGCGCCGCGCAGCAGACGCAACCGCCAGCGCCCGCGGCACCGGCCGAACAGGTGGTGCGCAAGAGCAGTTTCTGGCGAATTCGCGGCGAGATATCCCGACGCAGCGCCTGGCTGCTGACCGGCGCCGGGCTGAGCCTGCCCTTCGTCGTCTGGTGGCTGTGGACCGCCCTCGGTCTAGCCGACCCGATGTTCATGCCGAGCCCCGGCGCAGTGCTCGAGCGCATCGGCCGCTGGTGGACCAGCGAGGGGCTGCTGGGAGATATCGGTATCAGCGTCTGGCGGGTCATGGCGGGCTTCGGCGCCTCGGCGCTGATCGCCCTGCCGCTGGGGCTGTACATCGGCACCTACCGGCCGGTGCAGGCCTTTCTCGAACCGCTCACCGATTTCATCCGCTACATGCCGGCCGTGGCGTTCATTCCGTTGGTGATGCTCTGGGTCGGCATCGACGAGGGCTCGAAGGTTCTGATCATCTTCATCGGCACCTTTTTCCAGATGGTGCTGATGGTCGCCGAGGATGTGCGCCGTGTGCCCATGGCGCAGATCGAGGCGGCGCAAACCATGGGCGCCAATCGGGGCGAAATCGTCAAACTGGTGATCCTGCCGTCGGCCAAGCCGGCGCTGCTCGACACCCTGCGCATCACCTGTGGCTGGGCCTGGACCTATCTGGTGGTAGCCGAACTGGTCGCCGCCAACTCCGGCCTCGGCTACGCCATCCTCAAGGCACAGCGCTACATGCACACCGACAAGATCTTCGCCGGCATCCTGCTGATCGGCCTGATCGGCCTGCTCACCGACCAGGCCTTCCGCTGGTTGCACCGCCGCGCCTTCCCCTGGATGAGGAAATGACCATGTCCGATGCCAAGATTCGTGTCCGCCAGGTCGGCAAGACCTTTGCCAGCGAGCGCCGTGAGGTGCAGGCGCTGCAGTCGATCGACCTGGATATCCAGCCCAACGAATTCGTCACTTTCGTCGGTGCCTCGGGCTGCGGCAAGTCCACGCTGCTGCGCATCATCGCCGGGCTGGAAACGCTGAGCCGCGGCGAGATCCTGCTCGACGGCAGACCCATCGACGGCCCCGGCGTTGACCGCGCCATGGTCTTCCAGCATTACAGCCTCTACCCCTGGCTGACGGTGATGCAGAACATCAAGTTCTGCCGCCAGCTCAAGGTGATCGGCAACACCGTGCGCCACGACGGTGACGTGGAGTCCGCCGCCGGCCGCGCCGACGCCCTGCTCAACCTGATGGGCCTGACACGCTTCGCCGATGCCTATCCCAGCCAGCTCTCCGGCGGCATGCAGCAACGCGTCGCCATCGCTCGCGCCCTGCTGCCCAAACCGGCGACGCTGCTGATGGATGAGCCGTTCGGCGCGCTGGATGCGCAGACGCGTGAGGTCATGCACGACCTGATCCGTCACGTGCACCGGCTGGAAAAGAGCACCATTCTGTTCGTCACCCACGATGTCGAGGAAGCCATCTATCTCGGCAGCCGCATTGTGCTGATGGCGCCACGCCCCGGACGCATCGATTCCGTCTACGAGGTGCCGCTGCCAGCCCAGCGCCATCAGGACATGAAGCTCGCGCCGGAATTCACCGAACTCAAGCGCGAGATCCTTGCCCGCATCCGCGAAACCTCTGGCATGCAGACCGATCTCGAGCAGCTGGCCAAGCTCAGCGCCGTGGCCGGCTGAAGGCTAGCGCCCGAGTAGCTCGGCCATCGCTGCGAAGACCTGCTGCATGGCCGCCGCGCCGCGGCCGGGCCCACCGGCGCAATGACCCCAGTCTGACTCGAGCACGCGCAGTTCGGCACCGGGAATCAGCGCCGCCTCGTGGCGGGCATCCTCGACGGTGAAATACAGATCGCTGCTGCCGGGCATGAGGATGGACCGCGCGCGGACGCGACCCAGCGCTTCGGCCAGCGAGCCGGCAGCGAAACTGCGGGCCGGGTCGGCCGATTGCCAGGTATGCAGCACGCAGAGCAGGTCGTTGGCGTCCTGCTCCAGATGATCCTGCTCCCAGTAGTCGAGCAGCGCCTCCAGGCTCTCGAAACCCAGCTCGCGCCACAGCTCCTGACGGTAGAACGCCTGAGAGTAGGCCCAACCGGCATAGGCACGGCCGAAAGCCCGCAGGCCGCGTTCCGGCGGCACGCTGTAGCGACCACCCAGCCAAGCGGCGTCGGCGCAGAGCGCCGCCTTGACCCCCTCGAGAAACACCCGGTTGTGCGGCCAGCAGTGCGCCGTGCAGCAGAACGGCAGGATGGCGCGCACCCGCTCGGGATAGGCCATCGCCCAGAACAGCGTCTGCATGCCACCCATGGACCAGCCGGTCACCAAAGCGAGCTGCCAGTCTTCACCATACAGCCGGTCAAGTAGCGCCTTCTGCGCTCTTACGTTGTCCAGCAAGCTGACTCGCGGGAAGTCCGCTGCGCCCTGACCGGGTGCGGCGTTGCTCGGCGAAGTCGACCAGCCGGCACCGAACAGGTTGGTCAGCACCACGCAGTATTCGCCGCCCGCCAGCGGGCCATCCGCACCAAGCAGGGGCAGGCTGCCCCAATGTGTGCCGCCGTAGTAGCTCGGAATCAGCACCAGGTTGTCCCGTGCGCGGTTCGGCGTGCCCACCACCTGATAGCAGAGCCGTGCATTGCGCAGACGCTCGCCGTTTTCGAGGCGCATTTCGCCCAGCGCGAAAAATTTCTTTTCCCTTTTTATTTCAATCATCTGCGTGACTCCTGCAGTGGCGCAGAGGGCGCCAGGCGGCACCAGCGTCGGCCCGTTTCTATACACGCTGGCATGTATATTGGATGAAGGAATCGTGCCAGCGGCCCCGGCCGCCATTCATGACTCCAAGGAGCGCAAGCCGATGACCAGCTTTCCCCTCTCCTCCGTCGAGGAGCTGAAGCAGCAGTTGCAGGACAAGGGCGTGAAATACGCGATGGCCAGCTACGTCGACATTCACGGCGTGATCAAAGGCAAGTTCGTCCCCATCGCCCATCTCGGCCAGATGCTCCGCGGCTCCGAGCTCTACACCGGTGCGGCGCTGGACGGCGTCCCGCAGGAGATCAGCGACAACGAGGTGGCCGCCATGCCAGACCCGGCGACCGGTACCCAGTGCAGCTGGAACCGCGACCTGGCCTGGTTCGCGAGCGATCTGTACCTCGACGGCAAGCCGTTCGAAGCCTGCTCGCGCGGCATCCTCAAGCGCCAGACCGAAGCCGCCGCCGAGCTCGGCTACACCTTCAACCTCGGCATCGAGACCGAATTCTTCCTGTTCAAGGACACCCCGGACGGCGGCTTCGCGCCTATTTCCGAGCGCGATGACATGGCCAAGCCGTGCTACGACCCGCGTCTGCTGATGGACAACCTGCCCATCGTCGACGAACTGGTGCAGGCCATGAACGAGATGGGCTGGGGCGTCTACTCGTTCGACCACGAGGACGCCAACGGCCAATTCGAAACCGACTTCAAGTACACCGACGCCCTCGGCATGGCCGACCGCTTCGTGTTCTTCCGCATGATGGCCAACGAGATCGCCCGCAAGCACGGCGCCTTTGCCACCTTCATGCCCAAGCCCTCGGCCAACCGCACCGGCAGCGGCGCGCACTACAACATGTCGCTGGCCGACATCGAAACCGGCAAGAACCTGTTCGAAGTCGACGGTGAAGACACCTACGGCTGCGGCGTGACCCCGCTGGCCTACCACTTCATCGCCGGTGTGCTGAAGCATGCCAAGGCGATCTGCGCCGTCATCGCGCCGACGGTCAACAGCTACAAGCGGCTGATCCGCAAGGGCGCCATGTCCGGCTCGACCTGGGCGCCGGTGTTCTGCTGCTACGGCAACAACAACCGCACCAACATGCTGCGCATCCCGTCCCAGGGCGCGCGAGTCGAATGCCGCGCCGCCGACATCGGCTGCAACCCTTATCTCGGTGCCGCGATGATCCTCGCCGCCGGCCTCGAGGGCATCCGCGACGAGCTCGACCCCGGCCAGCCGCATCGCGAAAACATGTACCACTACAGCGAGCAGGAAGTGGTGCAAATGGGGATCGAAACCCTGCCGCGCACCCTCAGCGAAGCCATCGACGCCTTCGAGGCCGACCCGCTGTCGCGCCAGGTGTTCGGCGATGCCATGTACCAGGCCTTCGTCGACTTCAAGCGCGACGAATGGAATGCCTACCACACCCACGTTTCCGACTGGGAAATCCAGCGCTATCTGAAATTTTTCTGAACAGGGAGTCTCACCATGCACGGCACCATGAAAAAACTGTTCTGCGCCGGGGCCATTGCCCTCGCCGCCCTTTCCCCGTTCGCCCAGGCCGAGGAGAAGAAAACCTTCAACCTGGCCTGGACCATCTACGTCGGCTGGATGCCCTGGAAGTATGCCGACGAGTCCGGAATCATGAAGAAGTGGGCGGACAAGTACGGCATCGAGGTGAACATCAGCCAGATCAACGACTACGTCGAGTCCATCAACCAGTACAGCGCCGGCCAGTTCGACGGCGTGGTCGCCACCAGCATGGATGCGCTGTCGATCCCGGCAGCCGGTGGCGTCGACACCACCGCGCTGATCGTCGGCAGCTACTCCAACGGCAACGACGGGCTGGTGATGAAGGGCACCGACGACCTCAAGCAGATCAAGGGCCAGCAGGTGCACCTGGTCGAACTGTCGGTGTCGCACTACATCCTGGCCAAGGCACTGGACAGCGTCGGTCTTTCGGAGAAGGACGTGAAGGTGGTCAACACCTCGGACGCCGATATCGTCGCCGCTTTCAGCACCGCCGACGTGCGCAACGTGGCGACCTGGAGCCCATTGCTACAGGAAGTGGCGGCCGCGCCCGACGCACACCAGGTCTTCGACTCGGCCAGCGTGCCGGGCCATGTCAAAGACCTGCTGATCGTCAACAGCGAGACCCTGGCCGACAACCCCGCCTTCGGCAAGGCGGTCACTGGCGCCTGGTACGAGGTGATGGCGATCATGGCCAGCGATACGCCGGAAGGTGCTGAACTGCGCGCCCAGCTGGGCGCGGCATCCGGCACCGACCAGGCGGGTTACGAGGCGCAACTCAAGGGCACGCATATGTTCTATCAGCCAGCCGAAGCGATCGCCTTCATCTCCGGCGAACCGGCCCACGAGGCGATGGACAGCGTACGCAAGTTCTCCTTCGACCACGGCCTGCTGGGCGACGGTGCCGATTCGGCGGACTTCGTCGGTATCGCCATGCCGGCCGGCTCGCTCGGCGACCAGGGCAACCTGAAACTGCGCTTCGACACCAGCTACATGCAGATGGCCGCCGACGGCGCCCTGTGAAGGCTTGCCACGCAGTGTGCCCTGCCGGCACGCTGCGTGGCCGCCGCGCATTTCGAGGAACCTCATGCGCCGTACCAAAGAAGACGCCGAACAGACCCGCCTCAAGATCATTGCCGCGGCGCTGGAGCTGTTCAGCCGCAACGGCTATTCGAACACCACGCTGGCGATGATCGCCGAGGCCGCCGGCTTCAGCCGTGGCCCCATTTACTGGCACTTCAAGAGCAAGGACGAGCTGTACGAAGCGGTGCTGGCCTATTCCCAGGAGCCGCTGGAGCGGCTGATCGAACAAAGCCGAGAACGCGCTGCCGATCCGCGCGCGGCGCTGGAGCACTTCATCAGCGAATGGTTTCGCCTGCTGCTGGACGAGCGCTGGTATCGCCAATCCTTCGAGATCCTGCTGAACAAGACCGAGCTCACCGCGCAGATGGCGAGCACCCTGAAACGCGAACGCAAGCTGACACGCGCCATGGTGCAGTTGCTGGAAGAGTTGATCGCCAAGGTGCATGAGGACGAACGGCCGGCGCGCTCGCTGGCCCTGCTGCTCTATTCGAGCCTGATGGGCATCACCCACACCTGGCTGCTGTCGCCGAAGCTGTTTTCACTCAGGGAACAGGCGCCCTGCATGGCGCTCAGCCTGTTGGCGCTGGTCAAGCCAGGCCTTACATCAGATGGGCTATCCCAGTAGCCGCGGGCGCTTGAGCCTGCTCAGCAACGCCGGTCGGAGCGCCGCCGCATCCAGATCAATGGCATTGATCAGACCGGTGATATCGGCTTGGGAAAGGGATATGCGACATGGCAGACCAGTCAGCAGCAGCGACTCACCGGCTGTCTCGTCTATCAGCATCACACGAATCGTCGAAGGTGAATCCATTCGCGCGCTGAACACCAACGGCGCGTAGTACTGCTGCACCATCGCGAAGGCTTCGGGTTGCCTGAAGCGTTTCATGAAGGACAACTCCATTTGTCAGGCGGCGGATTCTAGCAGCGGCTGACGCCTTGGCCTCTGTGGCAATTGCCAACTCCGCCACAGGCATAATCGATTTTTGTTAAGACACGATCGCCAAAGGCGCCGCTGCGATCAGGCGCACCAGAACAGTGCTTGATGCCAGCGTCAGCGAGGGAACAAACAGAGGTGATCACGGGCGCCAAATGCCACGGCGTCGCCAAGGGCTACGAGCGCTCAGCTGCCGGCGATAGGTCCCATTATGGGAACCGTATAAGCCATTTTTCCAAGCCCAGAAACGCTGAAGGCCCCGGAATACGGGGCCTTCAGGATTGCAGATGGCGGAAGCGCAGAGATTCGAACTCTGGGAAGGGTCTCCCCTTCGGCGGTTTTCAAGACCGCTGCCTTCAACCACTCGGCCACACTTCCGGATAAAGCGGGCGCAATAGTACCGGATAGAAATACACTGTCAAACACTGATGCTAGGCATCTCACTTGCCTCTGCTATGATCCGGGACAAATCGTCTCAGGCTTGATTTCATCCAAGGAGTGTCGCCATGCACGAACACGAATACGCGCTTAGCCACACGCAGGTCGAACAGCGCGAGGTCAGCAAGGTCCTGCGCAACACCTACGGGCTCTTGGCCATGACGCTCGCGTTCAGCGGCCTGGTTGCCTACATGGCCATGCAGGCCAACGCTGCCTACCCGAACATCTTCGTGGTGCTGATCGGCTTCTACGGCCTGTTCTTCCTCACCGCCAAGCTGCGCAACTCGGCATGGGGTCTGGTTTCCACCTTCGCTCTGACCGGCTTCATGGGCTACACGCTCGGGCCGATCCTCAATATGTATCTGGGTCTGGCCAATGGCGGTGAGCTGATCAGTTCGGCGCTGTCGATGACCGCCCTGGTGTTCTTCGGACTGTCAGCCTACGTGCTGATCACCCGCAAGGACATGAGCTTCCTCAGCGGCTTCATCACCGCGGGTTTCTTCGTGCTGATCGGCGCCATGCTGGCGGGCTTCTTCTTCCAGATCACCGGGCTGCAACTGGCGATCAGCGCAGGTTTCGTGCTGTTCTCCTCGGCCTGCATCCTGTTCCAGACCAGCGCCATCATCCATGGCGGCGAGCGTAACTACATCATGGCCACCATCGGCCTGTTCGTTTCGCTGTACAACCTGTTCATCAGCCTGCTGCAGCTGCTGGGCATCTTCGGTGGCGACGACTGATCCGGCATCGCCTTGAACGAGCCCGCTTCGGCGGGCTTTTTCATGCCCGCAGCTGGCGTATCATGTCAGCTGTTCTGCCATGGTGCTCCGATGAAATTCGTAATCGCCCTGTTCGCTCCGCCCCATTCACCCGCTGCCCGCCGCGCGTTGCGCTTTGCCGAAGCCGTGCTCGCTGGCGGGCATGAAATCGTCCGGCTGTTCTTCTATCAGGATGGCGTGCACAGTGCTTCAGCGAACGTCGTCGCGGCACAGGACGAACTGGACGTGGCGGCTGAATGGAGCCGTTTCGTCAGCGCCAACCAGCTGGACGGCGTGGTCTGCATCGCCGCCGGCCTGCGTCGCGGCGTACTGGATGCCGGCGAAGCGCAGCGCTACCGGCGCCCGGCAGCGAATCTTGCCGCTGGCTGGGAGCTGTCGGGACTCGGACAACTGCACGAAGCGGCGCAGCAAGCGGATCGCCTCGTCTGCTTCGGAGGTCATTGATGGCACGCTCCATGCTCATCATCAGCCGCCAGTCGCCCTGGGCCGGCCCATCGGCGCGCGAGGCGCTGGATATCGTGCTGGCCGGTGGGGCTTTCGAATTGCCGTTGGGGCTGCTGTTTCTCGACGACGGCGTGTTCCAGCTCGTCGCGTCACAGCGGGCTGCTTCGCTCGAGCAGAAGGACCTGACCGCGAATCTGCAGGCGCTGCCGCTGTTCGGTGTCGATGCGCTGTTCGCCGCACGCCGCAGCCTGGCCGAGCGCAACCTGGATGAATCCGCTCTGGCACTGCCTGTCGAGGTACTCGATGACGCTGGCCTGAGTGCCCTGATCAACCGCTATGACCATGTGATCACGATCTGATGGCAACCCTGCATCTGCTTTCCCACACGCCTTTTGCCGATAGCCGCTTCGCCAGCTGTCTGCCGCTGCTGGCCGATTCCGACGCCCTGCTGCTGACCGGCGACGCGACCTACGCCCTGACGGCAGGCACACAGCCTGCGGCCGAACTGGAGCGCCTGCCGGAACAGGTCGCCGTGTTCGCGCTGGAGGAAGACGTGCAAGCCCGTGCGCTCAGTGCCCTGCCCGCTCGTGTGCAATTGCTGGACTATGCCGGCTTCGTCGAGCTGACCTGCCGCTACCAGCGGGTCAACAGCTGGTTATGAGCCTGTTAGTCGACGGGCGCGAGATCGCGCTGGACAAGGACGGTTTTCTGGTCGATCTGGCGGACTGGAACGAAGCCGTTGCCGAAGCGCTGGCGGACCATGAAGGGCTTACGCTGGAAGCCGAGCACTGGGAAATCCTCCGGCTGCTGCGTGAGTTCTACAGCGAATTCCAGCTGTCGCCGGCCACTCGCCCTCTGATCAAGTACACCGCGCTCAAGCTGGGCGCGGAGAAAGGCAACAGCCTGCACCTCAACCGCCTGTTCAAGGGCACTCCTGCGAAACTGGCCGCCAAGCTGGCCGGGCTGCCAAAACCGAGCAATTGCCTATGAGCCTCGAAACGCCTGCAGAACATCCTTTCGCCGCCTTCGTGCGCATTCTCGGCAAGGGCAAGCGTGGTGCACGCGACCTGACGCGTGAAGAAGCTCGCGAAGCCATGGGTATGCTGCTCGATGGCAAGGTGGAGGACGCTCAGCTGGGCGCCTTCCTCATGCTGCTGCGGCACAAGGAGGAAAGCGCCGAAGAGCTGGCCGGCTTCACCGAGGCGGTACGCGCACGGGTGCAGGCACCGGCGATCAGCGTCGATATCGACTGGCCGAGCTATGCCGGCAAGAAGCGCCACCTGCCCTGGTATCTGTTGGCAGCCAAATGCCTGGCGGCGAATGGCGTGCGCATCCTCATGCATGGCGGTGGCGCGCACACCGCAGGGCGCATCTATACCGAACAGCAGCTGGAGCTGCTGGGCATTCGTCGCTGCGAGAACTGGCAACAGGTCAGCGCTGCACTGGACCAGAGCAATCTCGCGTTTATCCCGCTGGGCGCCTGGATGCCGGTGCTGCAACGCATGATCGACATGCGCAACCTGCTCGGCCTGCGCTCACCGGTGCACTCGCTGGCGCGCCTGCTCAATCCGCTGGGTGCCCGCTGCGGCCTGCAGAGCATCTTCCACCCCGGCTATCAGGATGCCCATCGCCAGGCCAGTACCCTGCTCGGCGACCACGCCATCGTCATCAAGGGCGAAGGCGGCGAGATCGAGATGAACCCGGACAACATTTCCCACCTCTACGGCACCACCAACGGAATGCCCTGGGACGAAGAGTGGCCAGCACTGTCCGAGCGCCGGCATGTGAAGCCCGCACAGCTCGACTCGCAACAGCTGCTCGCGGTCTGGACCGGCGCGCATGAAGAGGCCTACGGCGAACTGGCGGTGATCGCCACCATGGCGCTTGCCTTGCGCGGCTTGGGGATGGAGCGCGAGGCAGCATTCGCCCAGGCTCGAGCCTACTGGCAAGCACGCCACTCATCGATTTAAGCGATAGGATTAACCCACCGTTCGGTCACATTAATCGAACCATGCTTCCTAGA
Source organism: Stutzerimonas stutzeri RCH2 (assembly GCF_000327065.1). Taxonomy (NCBI): domain Bacteria; kingdom Pseudomonadati; phylum Pseudomonadota; class Gammaproteobacteria; order Pseudomonadales; family Pseudomonadaceae; genus Stutzerimonas; species Stutzerimonas stutzeri. Next base: position 2,527,932 of record NC_019936.1, read on the forward strand.
CTGCCTCCTATCCGCAACAGGAGGACAAAATGGGATTACTGATAGATGGCCAGTGGCATGACCGCTGGTACGCAAGCCGCGACGGCAGATTCGAACGAGAGCATTCCAAGCGTCACAACTGGATCACCCGGGACGGCTCACCGGGCCCGGGTGGCAAGACGGCCTTTCCAGCCGAGGCTGGCCGTTACCACCTCTATGTCTCTCTCGCCTGCCCCTGGGCTCACCGCACGCTGATCTACCGCAAACTCAAAGGCCTCGAGAAGCTGATCGACGTGTCGGTGGTCAGCTGGCTGATGGCGGAAAATGGTTGGACCTTCGACAAGGCCACCGGCTCCAGCGGCGATGCGCTGGACAACCTCGACTACCTGCATCAGCGCTATACCCGCGATGATTCCGGCTACTCCGGACGCGTCACCGTGCCCCTGCTATGGGATCGCGAGCGCCAGTGCATCGTCAACAATGAATCCTCCGAGCTCATCCGCATTCTCAACAGCGCTTTCGACGACCTAACCGGCTCGCACCTGGATTTCTACCCCGAGCCGTTACGCGGCGAGATCGATGCGCTGAATGCGCGGATCTACCCGGCCATCAACAACGGCGTATACCGTGCCGGCTTCGCCACCACACAGGAGGCGTATGAAGAGGCATTCGACGAGCTGTTTCGCGAGCTGGATTGGGTCGAACGGCGGCTGGGCAAACAGCGTTATCTGACCGGGGAATACCTGACGGAAGCCGACTGGCGCCTGTTCACCACGGCCGTGCGCTTCGATGCGGTGTACTTCGGCCATTTCAAGTGCAACCTGCGTCGAATCGAGGACTATCCGAACCTGTCGAACTGGCTGCGCGAGCTGTACCAGTGGCCTGGCATCGCCGAAACGGTGGACTTTACCCATATCAAGAGCCACTACTACGCCAGCCACCGGCAGATCAACGGCAACGGCATCATTCCCAAAGGGCCAGCCCTTGGGCTGCACCGACCGCATGACCGCGAGCGCCTCCCGGGACGTGGCATATGGGCGCGCCACCTCAGCGCTGCCTCGCAAGCCTGACGACCGCTGCGAATACCGGCCGTGTCGCTACCCCGCCGTGCCGTGTTCCAGCATGTGGCACATGGCGGTTTTCAGCTTCATCGGCCGCACCGGCTTGTGCATCAGCATATGGCCGAGCTCGCGCACCTGCTGCTTGAGTTCGTTGCTGTAATTGGCGGTGATCATCAGCGCCGGTAACGGGCTGGCGCGTCGCGCGTTGACGGTGGCGACGACGTCGATGCCGGTGTGGCCGTTGTCGAGGTGGTAATCGGCAATCATCAGGTCGGCTTCAGCATGGAAGTTGTCGACCTGCCGCGCCAGGTCTTCCTCGGACAGCGCCGTGATGACCTTGCAACCCCAGCCTTCCAGCAACGTGCGCATGCCGGCGCAGATCGCAGTGTCGTTATCCAGCACCCACACCCGGGCGCCCTGCAGGCGCTGCAGTACGAGTTCCGTGGTGCTTGGCTCCGGACGTGCCTTGGGCGCGCGCTTGGCCAGCGGCACCTCGATGGCGAAGCAGGAGCCACGTCCCGGTTGCGAAGTGACACGAATGCGATGACCGAGGATGCGCGCGATCTTCTCGACAATGGCGAGGCCTAGGCCCAGCCCGCGATCCTGATTCGGCCGTACGCCCTCCCCGCGTTTGAATTCCTGGAAGATCTCCTCGAGCTTGTCCGAGGCGATGCCGACGCCGGTATCCCACACTTCGATGGACAGGCTCTGCCGATGCCGCCGACAGCCCAACAGCACGCGCCCCTTGGGCGTGTAGCGAATAGCATTGGTCAGCAGATTGCGCAGGATGCGCGCCAGCAGCTGGATATCGCTGCGCACCAGTGCCGAACAGGGAATGAAATCTAGCTGCAGCTGCTCGGCCCCGGCGATCTGGCGAAACTCCATGGCGAGGTTTTCCAACAGCTCGCTGACGGCGAACGGGGCGATATCCGGCTTGATCACGCCGGCATCCAGCTTGGAAATATCGACCAGGGTGCCAAGCAGGTTTTCCACGTCTTCCAGCGAATTGCTGATATTGCGGATCAACCCGCCATTGAGCGCTCCCGGCTGTTCGAGCAAGGCGCTGGTGAACAACCGTGCAGCGTTTAGCGGCTGCAACAGATCGTGGCTGACGGCCGCGAGGAACTTGGTCTTGGACAGGTTGGCCACTTCCGCTTCGCGCTTGGCCTCGCGCAGACGCGCCTCGGCATGACTGCGCTCGTCGATCTCGCGCAACAGCTGGCCGTTGAGACTGGTCAACTCGGCAGTGCGCTCTCGCACGCGCTGTTCGAGGTTCTGGTAGGCCTGGTGCAGCGCCTCGGCGGTGCGGCGGCGGTCGGTGATGTCCTGGATCAGCACGAAGATGCCGGCCACTTCGCCATTGGCCTGCCGGTTCGGTACATACGAGCGCAGCATATAGCGCTGCTGCCCTGCGTGGTTGCGCTCGGCCATCTCGAAACTGACGCTTTCGCCCGACAGCGCCCGGTCGATGTACGGCTCCAGTTGCCGCCAATGCTCGCCGCTGTGCACCTCACGCAGGGACTGGCCGAGCATGCCGTCGCTGGGCCAGCGGTACCATTCCTCGTAGACCTTGTTGGTGAACTCGTAGGTGAGATCGGCCGAGACATAGGCGATCAGCGCCGGAACATGGTCAGTGATCAGGCGAATCCAGCGCTCGCTCTCGCGCAACGCCTCGGCATGGCGGTAGCGCTCGGTGATATCGGTGAAGGTGTTGACGAAGCCACCGGTGGGCAGCGCGTGGGTACGAATTTCCAGCACCCGACCATCGAACAGGCGCTGTTCCAGCTCGCGAATCGGCCGGCCGCGGGCGTCACGGCTATTGGGTGTGAGCAGGGTCAGCTCGCTGTCGGCCATGACCTCCTCGAACGGCCGGTGTGCCTCGATCGGTGCCAGCCCGCAGAGCTCGAGAAAGCGCCGATTCCACAGTTCCAGCGCGCCTTCGGCGCTGACCATCGCCACGCCTTGGGACAGGTTGTCCACGGCGCGCTGCAACAGTCGCGACTTCTGCGCCAGCGCCTGCTCGCGGCGCATGGTTTCGCTGACCTTCACTTCGGTGATGTCGGTGTAGAGGATGACCAGCCCACCTTCGCGGGTCGGGCGCTCACTGACCTGCACCCAGCGCCCGTTGTTCAGGCGGTACACCGTGGGTTCATCGCCCTTGCCACGGTGCTCCTCGACGATCAGCCCGGTGCTTTCGGCCAGCCGCCGCACTTCCGCCAACCGCGTGCCGGCGTTGATACGCGCGCGCGTGCGTGTCCACAGCGACTTGAAACGACGGTTGAAGAGGACGATGCGCTGGTCGCGGTCGAACAGCACGAATGCATCGGAAATGCTTTCGATGGCGTCGACCAGGTGCTGGTGCGCGGTTTCCGCGCGCAGCCGCGCATCGCTGAGCAGCTGATTGCTGCCCTTGAGCTCGGCCATCGCCTGATTCAGGGCGTCGGTGCGCTCGCGGACCTGCTCGGCCAGTTCCACCGAATGCTGGAATGCCGCATAGGAGGCATCCCGTCCCGCGCCGCTGGATTCGACACGTTCGATCAGCGCGGCGTTGATGCGTTTGAGCTTGTGGTTTTCGCGCTCGAGTTCGGCCTGCCGTGCCAGCAGCTCAGCGACCTGCCCGGCCTCCGGGTCGGCCAATGGCGACACCGGTGAAGGTCTGGTTGATGTGCATGCCATTGAACTGCTCTCCGTAGGTGTTGAAGCCGATCACCTGCTGGCGTCGGAGAAAAGCCGAGGTTTCCTCACTGGTATCGTTGGCCTCGATTTCCAGACGGCGCAGGAAGCAGTCGCAGCCGATCGTGAGCAGCGGCGGGCCAAGGCGCTGCTCCAGCCGCTCGAACAAAGCTTCCAGATTCGGCATCAATGGCCCCGGCTCCATGGCCGTCAGCACGATGCCGTTCTCCACCGCGCAATAGAAGGTCAGGCTCATGTCCTCGTTGACCTTCTGGATCGAGCGCACGTAGTAGTGCTCGTTGATCCGCACCGCCAGCGGATGGGCTGCGAACAGGCGGTGGTCGAGATCGCTGACCGGTACACCGATCAGCCGTGCATATTCCTCGGCAGCCGGCTCGGCGTTCAGTTCGTACACCCGACGGCTGTTGCTGTCGGCGCGGGTCACCACCAGTTTGTCTTCGAGGGGCAGGATGTGATGGGTGGTGAACACCTCGAAATCCAGCCAGGTATTGATCAGTACCACGATCGCCGCGCCACTGTAGAAACGGCCGTCGTAATACACATAGGTATCGCTCAAGTGGTTGTCGTCGCCGGCTGAGCCACCGAAATGCGGGATGCTGCCGAAGGCGGCGCTCAGTGCCGAGAGCACCACCTCCTCGCGACTGGACAGCCCGTCGAGCAGAGTCAGCGCAAAGCTGTGGTCCTTGATCGGCGCCAACGAGTTGCTGCGGCAATCGCTACCCAGCCGCTCGACCAGCTGCTGGGCCTCGATCAGGCTGAAGCGGTCCATCTCGTCGATAAGCTCGCAGGCGATGGAAAAGTTGCGATGGTCGAAGCCGACTGCCGTCACGCAGCTGCGGCCATAGCCCTGGGAGGTAATTTCCCCCGCCGAGGTGCAGCCGACCAGGCGCACGCCACCGAAGTACTGGCGCAGCGCATCGCCCAGCGCGGGCAGGTCGTATTCCGCCGAACAGAAGAACAGCACGAAACCCAGATGCGGATGCATCAGCTGGCGCGCCAGGTCCTGTGCCACCGTCTCGGGCAGCCGGGCCTCGGACATCGCGGTGCGGATTACTTCGCCTTGTTCATCGGTCACGCACGATACCCCGCACCACCTGAATCGGATGACCTCATTCTTGGCCAGGGCATATGGCCCGAAAATGCTACTTGAGTACCGGTAAAGGCCTGCCTAGGTAGCATCGCGACGAAACAACGCAGGCTGGCTACAGTTCCGCTGCCGTCCGCAACCCTCCCGGGATGTGCGCGAAAAAGGCCGGCCCCTTGCGGGAACCGGCCTTTCAGGATGCAACGTTGATCGCTGCAGTCCGGGCGTGGAGACGATCAACGTACACACCACTGCTTCGCAACGGATGGCACGACCTACGGTTCGGCTGCCATCCGCGCCCTTCGATCACGCCTTGCTTAGAAGCTCAGCGCCGCGCCCAATGCAAAGGTGCGGGTTTCTTCGTCAAGCGCCGGGGTGTCGCGACCCTCGATCTCGAACTGGTTCAGCTCGGCCACCAGCGTCAGGTTGTCGTTGATGCTGTGGAACAGGGCGATGCCACGGGTCTCAAAGTCTGCCGCGTTGTTACCAAGACCATTGCCGTCATCCTTGGTCTTGCCGTAGGACAGCGCCACACGGTTCTTGCCGAAGCGGTAGGAGCCCTGCAGCAGATAACCGTCGCTGTCCACTTCACGCAGCAAGGCCTTGTTGGCGTTGTTGGTGAAGAACGGGTTGATACCTTCGGCCTGGAAGCCCGACGCGGTCAACGACAGGTTGCCCATCTTGGCCTGCACGCCATAGCCCAAGCCTTTGGAGTCAACTTTCTCGATGCTGCTGTCGGTATTGTCCGAACTCTGCTGCATGCCGTTGATCCAGGTGTAGAACTGGGTGCCGCCCAGCTCGAACTCGTAGGTCACCTCGGTTTCGAAGCGCGGGGCTTCCTGGTAGGCCTTGTCCAAGTCATAACCGGGCACAGTGGGATCCGATACCTCGGTAGTATCAACTGGATCCATGATGCCGGCGGCGATGCGCAGGCCGCTCATCTTCGGCGAGCGATAGGTGATCTGCGAAGTCGGGAACGGGTACGGGTAGCCGGTGCCGATATTGCCGAAGGACACGCCGCCGCCATCGACCAGGCCCAGGGTATCGCTGACCTGGCCGTAACCGCTGAGCAGCTCGTCGAGCAGGATGTTGGAACGGCCGAACAGGCCGAAGTCCTTACCGAACAGCACTTCACCCCATTGCTCGTTGCCGGCAGTGGCGTAGAACTGACGTACGTCGATGCCGGTTTCAGTGCCGTTGGTGTCACTGTCGTTAATCGTTACCCAGAAGGAAGAGCGGCCACCCAGCTTGAGGTCGCCGACCTGCTTGCCGAAGTTGAAGCCGATCCAGTTGGGCAGGAAGCCCATCTTCACCCGCGACTGCTTGCGATCGAACTGCTCGCCGTCCCGCTCCACATCGCTGTGGACATAGAAGGTGTTGAAGTAGCCATCGGTAGAGAAAGTGGTGTCGTTCTGGTCATAGAGCACGATCTCGGCCATTGCCGACTGGCTCACGGTCATGGCTATTGCACTGGCCAGGGCCAGGGGCAGCAGGGTTGATACGGCTTTCTTGTTGTTGTGCATGGCGCTCTCCGCTGTATTGACGACAAGCAGTCGTGACGGGAGCGATTATCGAAAGGCCATCAAAGCGCACATACGCTGCGATGGCGGCGAAAGGCTAGTACTTTCGCCGCGGGTGCAGTCTTGCATGCAAAGCATCTAATCCATGCGGCTAAGCGACGACGCTTAGGTCGTACACCCAAAGCAGCGAACAGCCGACCCGGCGTCCGGGCAAAGGCAGCCTTCGGCGTGGAGGATGATGAGAAATGGTTGTTCGAGTTGAGCCGCGCTCGTTCAGCGCTGCTGCCAGCGTCCGTCAGGGGCATCGGCATTGGCGACCACATGCCATCCGCCGTCCGCCGCACGCAGCGCCTGGAGCTGGGCCTTGATAGCACTGACATCGCCAGTCGGCATCGCGGCAGCCACCGCTTGCGGATGCTCGGCGTCAAACCCGGCCAACCGCGCCTGCCAGACAGCCTCAGCCCGACGGCGAAGATCATGGCTCAGCCCATTGGGCGACTCACCGGTGGAGATGGCCTCCAGAACCTTGTCGGACGACGCTTCCAGGCCGGCCGAAAAGGATTGGAGAAAGGTTTCGATATGGCCGAGGATCTCGCCGGCAGGCGCGGAGGGCGACTGCACCGCGAAGACGATACCGGCGCGCTCGCCAAGCTGGCGAAAGCCGCAGAACACCGCGTAGCCAAGCTGCAGTTCGCTGCGCAGACGGCGGAAAAAGGCGCTTTCCATCAGCCTTGCCAGCTGGCGCCAGGCTGCTTCCACTGACGCGCTACGCACGGGCAACGGACAGAACAACACCAACGCGTGCTCGGCGCCCGGATCACCGAAGCGCGACCACAGGTAGCGAGGAGGCCGCTCAGCCTGCCGTTCGGCAACGGGCTCGGCGAGCCCCGGCATTGCGCCAAGGGCGTCCTGCAACGGTCCGCTCAGTCGGGCGGGAAGACCTACCGCCAGCGCATCCCATCGCGACACCTGCCAAACCCGCTCGAGCGCGCACTGATCCTGAAGCGTACTACCATCGACTACTGGCGGCTCGGCCAACACGGGCAAGCGCCGCAGCAGCTGTCGTATGAGTATCTCGTCAGCGCCGGGCACCTTCGCCTCGTCGAACAGACGCTGGCCGTCACTGAATGCAGCGACCCGTGGCATTTTCAGCACGTCGAGCAAGTCATGCAGGACGAGCGGCAGTGCCTCGGCGTAGCCGAACAGCGCAAGGCACCAGCTGCCGCCCAGATCGTCGAAACGCAATTCGACACCCGTTTGGGCAGCGGCAACGGTGTGCACCCGCAATGCCGCGTGGAGCACATGCCATAACCCGGCCGGCGGTCGCCCCGCAGCGAACCGCCAGCGCAGGTAGAGTGCGCCCTGCCCGCGCGGATCGTCGCCATGCTCCAGCCAGCACAAGGCCGGCAACACCACGGGCGATACCCGCGGCTGTATCTGCCTGCTCAGCCAGGGGTTGCGCTCAGGCAGCTGCCACTGTCGTGCCTGGCTGGTAGCGACCGGCAGTCGTTCCGGCAGCATGTTCAATGCGAAACCGGCATTTGCCGCGATGGTGTCTGCGCTATGATCGCCGCGCTCTTCGCCCACCGTCAGGATGATCGGCTTGCTCCCATCGAGCTGCGCACCTAACGTCTGCAGCGCATGCTGAACCCGATTTGCGTCGATCGATGGCGCCCAGGCAGCCGGATCGGCCCAGTAGCGCAACAGCGCCAGAGGCTCCTTGCCCAGCAAGCCACGCTGACGGATCTGCACGTACTCGTCCCATAACTCGGGCCACGGCGCCTGCGAAGTCATGTACCGCAGCCAGCTGCGAATGGCCGCGACGAGCTCTGCGCGATGCGCCATGCCCTGTCCGGTCAGCTGCAGTTCCACCACGACGACGCCCTGCCCGTCATGCCAGTAAGGCACGCGAAGCGCCAGCGCCTCGCACCAGCCGGCGTCGCGCATCGCCATACAAAGGCTGCCGCTGGCCTGGGATGCCAGCCACGAACCCAGAACATCCAGCGCCACGCAGGTTTCGTCGGGCAGGCCGTCCAGTGCAAATGCCAGGTCCAGAAGCGGTCGCGCACCCTCCACTTGCAGACGCAGCGCAACACCGTCATTGACCCGCAACGGCGCGGTCTGCCTCGAGACGGTAGGGGCAACCGGCAGCTGGCATTCGGCGCACTGCAGCAATTCCAGCAGATGCTCGATTCCGCACGGAGCAGCAATCAGTAACTCCATCTGCCCGCAGTGATAGAAGCGCTGGTGATAGCCCTTGAGCGCCTGCTGGAAGGCAGGGGATTCAACCGCCAGCGTGTCGCGATTACCCGCATGAAATGCCGAAAACGGATGCGGAGCGCTCAGCGCTGTGCCGATAGCGGCATCGCACAGCGTTTCCCGATCACGTCCACGGGCCAGAAATTCCGCCTGTAGCACTTCGCGTTCGCGCAACTGCGCGGCCTCGTCGAGCAGCGGCCGCGCCAGCATATCGAGCAGGCGCTTGAGTGCGTCGTCGAAAACGTCGGCAGATATCTGAAAGAAAAAATCAGTGTGGCGCTCGCGCGTCGATGCGTTCAGTTGCCCGGCATGCCCCTGCACGAACGGCATCAGGCTTTCGCTCGCCGCGTAGGCCCGGCTACCGAGAAACAGAAGGTGTTCGAGGAAGTGCGCAAGCCCCGGGTACTCGCCTGGCGCGTCATGCGCTCCGGCATGCACGCGGACCAACGCCGCCGCCTGGCTACCGGCCGACAACTGGATGAATCCCAGTCGCAGCCCGTTGGGCAACGTCCGACGCACCGGCAGCAAGTCAGATGGAATGCTGCCTGGTGTCATGGATTGCACTCCGTTACCCGGACAGCCGTTGGCATCAGGTATCCAGCTGGCCGGCGAGGAACTGCCGCAGACGGCGCTGCATCAGTTTGCCGGAGCTGCCCAGGCAAGCGATCGGCGAGCCCGCCAGGGCTTCACGCCCAAGTTCGGCTGCCTCGCCGGCAAGCGCCAGCGGGCAATCGAGACCCAGTGAAAGTTTGTTGAGCTGCCGCAGCTGCGCCTCGCCATGGGGCACATTGGAGAACAGCACGAGCCCCTGGGGCTTCATCTTGTCGCAGACCAGCGCCAGCTCTTCCAAAGGCTGGCCGATAGGCAGCACGCTGACGGCAAGGCTGTCGCCGCTCAACATCAGCCCTGCGACCAGCAGCTCCAGTTCGCGGCACTGACCCGGCATCGCCGCGAGCAGAACACGCTCGCCGGCAGGCATGCGGGCCAGCTGCAACCGCTGCAGTGCCCGCGCGCGCAAAAAGGCATCGAGGAAAAGCCACTCGCTGGTGCCGCCGAACTCATCCTGCCGCAGCAGCAGCTCCTGCCAGACCGGCAGCAGCACATCCTGGAACACCACGGCCAGTGGATAGGTGGAGAACACCTGGCCGTACAACTGTTCCAGACGCACTTCGTCGAAGCCATTCACCGCTTCGCGCAGCTGCCCCTGCCACTCGCCCCATTCGCCGCTAACCGTCGCAACCGGTTCCTCGGCTTCGCGAGTCGCCGCGCTGCGGGCCAGGATGCTGCCGACTTTGCTTACCGCCACACCGCGTTCGGTCCAGGACAGGATGCTGCGAACCGCTTCGACATCCGCCATCGAATACAGGCGGTGGCCGCTATCCGTACGCGTCGGGCGGATCAGCCCGTAGCGACGTTCCCAGGCACGCAGGGTGACCGGATTGACCCCCGTGAGGCGGGACACTTCGCGGATGGGGAATAGCTCCTGCTGCTCGAAGGCACTCGAGGACAGGGTCGAAGCGCCGGAAGATTCGGTCATGGGGCGGCTCGCTGGAAAAGAATGCCGAGATTGTAACCCAGCGTTTCGCAGCATACCCTCTACAAACGTTGTACAAACGTGAGATGCGATGAAATGACTCCTGATCTGCCACTGACGCTGTATGTCGATCGGGCCTGCCCGCTGTGCGCTCGTGAAGTTCGCTGGCTGGAACGCAGCGCTGACCCTACCCGGCTGCAGCTGGTGGATATCAGCGCCGTCGATTTCTCAACCGAGGGGCTTGGCCGCGATCTGCCGCAGCTACGTCGTCGCCTGCACGCGCGTAGCGCCAGCGGAGCCTGGCTGACCGGCGTGGACGCAACCTACTGGAGCTGGCGCCTGGCTGGGCATGGCCGCTGGGCCGCGCCACTTGGCTGGCGGCCGTTGCGCCCGCTCCTGCTGCTCGGCTATCAGCTGTTCGCTGTGCTGCGTCCGCATCTCGAATGGTTGCCGCATCCGGACGGCGCCAGGCGCTGCACGGCTACACAGTGCGACGTGACACAGAACCCCTCACCTTCCGCCGGCAAACCCGAGAACCACCGTTAGTTCTCCGCGCGCAGCGGAATGCGCAAGCCCCGCTCGGGCTCAATGCCGAGCGGGCGGCCGATCATTTCGTCATGGCTGACCGGCTGCCGCCAGTAAACCTCGCGCACCCCACAAGCCTGCAGAACCCGTTTCAAACTGCCCTGGTCGCTCCAGACCGTCCGCTGGCCTTCGGCGAACTGGCGCCGCTTACCGCTGCGCTCGACTACCCAGGCGCTGTAACCGCAGCAGCGCAGGCCGTGCAGCTCGACCCGATCTATCCGGCCTCTGCAAACGGCAAAACGCAGCCCAAGCTTCGAAAGTTTGCTCTTCACGATTCTGATACCTATACAAAATCAGACTTGCGCACACGCCAGGCCGGTCGATGCGCCCCACGCCTGGAGCCTGTCCCGTGGTATGGCAGCGTATTCCTCTACAATTACTTGTACAATATTATTTATTCGTATAGCTTTGATCACATCTGGTGCTGACACCGCTCAGCCCATCGTCCACACATCAGCGCTAGGCGCACTTAAAGGTCCCGACATGAACGATCTGCCCGGTCATTACCGCGAAATACTGTCTGGCGTGGGTGAGAACCCGGAGCGCGAAGGCTTGCGCGACACACCGCTGCGGGCCGCGAAGGCCATGCAGTACCTGTGTGGCGGTTACAACCGTAGCCTGGAAGAAGTGGTCAATGGCGCACTGTTCGCCTCTGACAATGACGAGATGGTCATCGTCAAGGACATCGAGCTGTACTCGCTGTGCGAGCACCACATCCTGCCCTTCATCGGCAAGGCGCATGTCGCCTATATCCCCACCGGCCGCGTGCTCGGTCTGTCCAAGGTGGCGCGCATCGTTGACATGTACGCCCGCCGCCTGCAGATTCAGGAGAACCTGACCCGCCAGATCGCCGAAGCCATTCAGGAAGTTACCGGCGCTGCCGGTGTTGCGGTGGTCATCGAAGCCAAGCACATGTGCATGATGATGCGCGGCGTGGAGAAGCAGAACTCGGTGATGAACACGTCGGTGATGCTTGGTGCCTTCCGCAGCTCCTGCAACACGCGGATGGAGTTTCTCCAGCTGATCGGGAGGGGTCAGTAATGGCGCGGCTGGAACCGGGCATGGCGCGTATCCGGGTGAAGGATCTGCGCCTGCGCACCTATATAGGCATCAACGAGGACGAGATCCTCAATCGCCAGGATGTACTGATCAACCTGAACATCCTTTACCCCGCCGTCGAGGCAGTGCGCGATAACGACATCGAACAGGCGCTGAACTACCGCACCATCACCAAGGCGATCATCCGCCACGTGGAGCAGAATCGCTTCGCCCTGCTCGAGCGCATGACGCAGGAAATTCTCGATCTGGTAATGGCGCATCCCGCGGTGAGCTACGCCGAGGTGGAAGTCGACAAGCCGCACGCGCTGCGTTTTGCCGATTCCGTTTCGATCACCCTCGCTGGCAGTCGCTGAGCGCCGCCATGACCAGCCGCCGCAACGTCATCATCGCCAGCCTGCTATGCCTGCTGCCGATGCTTGCGGCGGCGAACTGGCGCGAATCGGTGCCCCAGGCACGCCTGGTCGGCGAAGGCGAGCTGCGCTTCTTCGGCTTTCGCATCTATGATGCCCGCCTGTGGAGCGAACAGGCGCCGCTACAAGCGCAGGCACCCTTCGCCCTGGAATTGACCTATCACCGCGCCATCAGCCGCGAAGACTTCGTGCGCACCAGCCTCGAAGAAATCCAGCGGCTCTCCGGCGAGCCGGCCGATTCCCCGCGCCTGCGCCAGTGGCGCGCAGAGATGCAGCGGGCCTTCGTCGATGTCACGCCCGGTGAGCGCATTACCGGTGTCTTTCTGCCCGGTCGCGGCTGCCGCTTCTACGTGAATGATCGACTGCAGCATGAAGTAGCCGACCCCGCCTTCGCCGATGCCTTCTTCGCCATCTGGCTCGACCCGCGCAGTCGCGACCAGAAGCTGCGACGTAATCTGCTGGGCCAACGGTGAAGAATCCGGCGCTGGCTGCCTATGGCCTGCTCGGCCTGCCGCTGGCGATGGCCATGCTGCCGATCTACGTGCTGGTGCCAAACTTCTACGCGGCGGATCTCGGGCTGGGTCTGGCGCTGACCGGCACCGTGCTGTTTCTGGCCCGCTTGCTGGACACCGTGCAAGACCCCTGGCTAGGCCGCTTCATCGACCGCCGCTCGCCACGCGGCTGGACCATCATGCTGGCCGGCGCGGCCATCCTGCTGAGCCTGGCAATGGCGGCGCTGCTGATTCCGCCGGAGCGCCTTGGCAAGTTCAGCCTTGCCTTCTGGCTCGGTGCATTGCTCGCCCTCACCTACACCCTGCACAGCCTCGTCAATATCACCTACCTGGCTTGGGGTGCACGCCTCTCCGATCAGCCTGACACCCGCACCCGGGTCGCCGCCTGGCGCGAAGGCGCGGGGCTTTTCGGCGTGATTCTGGCCAGCATGCTGCCCAGCGTACTGGCGACGCAGTACGGCATGGCCGCGGCGCTGACGACCTTCGCCGCCACATTCGCCGCACTGCTTTGCATCGGCGCCGCTGTTCTCTTGCTGGCTGCACCCAGGCCGCGCCGTGCCGCACGCACCACCGCCGGAAGCTGGCGCCTGCCGCTGCGCAACGCGGCGTTTCGCCGGCTGGCGGGCGTCTATTTCATCAACGCCGTGGCCGTCGCGATTCCGGCAACGCTGGCGCTTTTTTTCATTGCCGACCGCCTGCAACTGGCGCAACTCACCGGACTGTTCCTGGCACTGTATTTCGTCAGCGGCGCCCTTGGTCTGCCGTTCTGGACGCGCCTGGCCGATCGCCTGGGTAAGCGGCGCAGCTGGCGGATCGGCATGCTTACCGGTTGCGCCGCCTTCGTCTGGGCGGTGCTGCTGGAGCCCGGCTCGGCCTGGGCCTATGCCGGTGTCTGCGTGATGTCCGGTCTCGCCCTCGGTGCCGACCTGGCGCTGCCACCTGCACTGCTGGCGGACATCATCCCTACCGATGAGCGCGACTCGACCGCCGCCTACTTCGGCCTGTGGAGCTTTCTTGCCAAGCTGGCGCTGGCCATCGCCGGTCTCGCCTTGCCGCTGTTGGCATTAAGCGACTACCAACCGGGCACACCGGCCGGCTGGAACCTCGCACTGGTCTACGCCGGCCTGCCCTGCCTGCTGAAGCTCGTGGCGGCGCGCCTGCTCACTTCCCTTCCCTGCGGAGAACCCAAACCATGAAAAAGGTCCTGATACTGGCGTGCTGCCTGCTCCTGCTCAGCTGCACCGCAGTCGACGTCGAGCATTACCGCAACGAGGAACCGCAGCTGGAGCTGCGTAAATACTTCGTTGGCAAGGTCGACGCCTGGGGCATGTTCCAGAAGCGTTCCGGTGAGGTGGTGAAGCGCTTTCACGTCGAGATCGACGGCAGTCTGGATGGCGACAAGCTGATTCTCGACGAACACTTCCGCTACAGCGATGGCACCACCCAGCAACGTGTCTGGACCCTCACCGAAGAACGCCCCGGTCACTGGCGCGGCACCGCTGCCGACTTGGTTGGCGAAGCTCATGGCGAAGTGGCCGGCAACGCGCTGCGCTGGCGCTACGTGCTCAGCCTGCCGGTGGATGACAAGGTCTACGACGTGCATCTGGATGACTGGATGTATCTCATCGACGAACACACCCTGGCCAACCGTTCGTTCATGAGCAAGTTCGGCGTCGAGGTGGGTCAGGTCACGCTGTTTTTCCGCAAGCGTATCGAATGAGCTGATGTTTCGAGCACTACGGCAAGGCACTGATCAGGCCAAGTTGTTCTAGAATGCGCCGCATGCCCCTTCAGGATGTCGTGACATGATCAATGCCAAGCTGCTGCAACTGGTTATCGAAGCCTCCAACGATGGAATCGTGGTCGCCGAGCAGGAAGGCGACGACAACATCCTGATCTACGCCAACCCGGCCTTCGAACGCCTGACCGGCTATGCGGTGGACGACATCCTCTACCGCGACTGCCGCTTCCTGCAAGGCGAGGACCGGGACCAGGCTGGGCTGCAGGCGATCCGCGAGGCGGTGAAGAGCAACCAGCCCTGCCGCCAGATCATTCGCAACTACCGCAAGGACGGCACGCCGTTCTGGAACGAGCTGTCCATCACCCCGGTATTCAACGAGGCCGACCAGCTGACCTACTTCATCGGCATCCAGAAGAACGTCACCGCCGAGGTCGATGCGCTGCAGCGGGTCGAAGCGCTGGAAGCCGAAATCCGCGATCTCAAGGCACAGCTCGCCCGCACTCAGGGCTGAGCCAGGTGCCCGACGGGCACTTAACCGCCGCGCTCCGTGCTGGCGCGTGAGTATCAGCAGGCTCCGCCAGACCTACCTTAGTGCGGTGCACTCACGCGTTGCGATATGGGATACTGGCCACCCGCCATATATCAAATCCTGATGTGGGCATGCTGATGCCCTAGGATCCTGTCTTGACTCTCAACGCCGTCGTCGAAAACGCGGTCATGCTGCTCGCGTTGTGCTGGCTGCTGGCTTTCACCACCTCCGAATGGTATCGGAGCGCCAAGCTCTCCGCGAAACTGCTGGCCGGACTCTGGTTCGGCAGTGCCTGCATCCTCGGCATGATGAGTACCAGCTTCGGCGAGAGCGGCATCATGCTCGATGCGCGCACGGTGGTGCTTAGCATGGCCGGCCTGTTCGGCGGACCAGTAGTGGCCGGTACCGCCGGCGTATTGGCGGCGGGTTACCGCCTGTGGCTCGGCGGCGTTGGCGTAGTCCCTGGATTGGTAAACATCCTGCTGCCAATCCTGCTCGGGCTGACTTACCGCTGCCTGCACCGGCAGGGCCTGATACGCATCGGCTTCTGGCAGCTGCTCGGCTTTGGCGCGATGCTGCATCTCGGGGTGCTGGGCGTGATCATCTCGCTGTTGCCTGACCACCTGCGCTTCGTTGCCGCCCAGGAGGCCGCGCTGCCGATGCTGCTGGCGCTGCCGCTCGCCACCGCCGCACTGGGCCTGCTACTCAATGATCTGCTCAAACGCGATCAGGTCGAGCGCGCACTACGACTTAGCGAAGCCCGGCTGCGTGCCATCACCCACGCGATACCCGACCTGCTGCTGGTGATCGACGAGGACGGTTGTTATCTCGATATCATCTGCGCCGATCACAGCATGCTCTACGCCGATCCGAGCCTGCTGCTCGGTCGGCACCTGCGCGACATGATGCCGGAAGCAGAAGAGCGCCGCTTCCTCGACTTCATCCGGCAAACGCTCAACAGCGACACGCCACAGCTGATCGAATACAGCATGCAGACGCTGGGCGGCCCGAGGATTTTCGAGGGGCGCGCCCTGCCCCTGGAGCAACCACCTGGACAGAAACGTGCAGTGGTCTGGCTGAGTCGCGATATCACCGATCGGGTCAACACCGAACTGGAGCGCCGAATCGCCGCCATCGCCTTCGAGTCGCAGCAGGGCATGCTGATTACCGATGGGCAGAACAGAATCCTGCGGGTCAACCGCGCCTTCAGCCGCATCAGCGGTTTCAGTGCCGAAGAGGCTGTTGGCAAGACCACCGCCCTGCTCGCTTCCGGCAAACACGGCTCCGAGTTCTATCGCGCGATGTGGGCCAGCATCGAGGCGACCGGCGTCTGGGAAGGCGAGATCTGGAACCGGCGCAAGAGTGGCGAGATCTTTCCCGAGTGGTTGACCATCAGTGCAGTACGTAACCTGACCGGTGACATCAGCCATTACGTGGCCGCCTTCACGGACATTACCGACCGCAAGGCGGCGGAGGAGCGCATTCACAACCTGGCGTTCTACGACCCACTGACCGGCCTGCCGAACCGCCGGCTACTGCTCGATCGACTGCAGCAGGCCATGGCCGCTGGCTGCCGCAGCGGGCAGTTGGGAGCGCTGATGTTCATCGATCTGGACAATTTCAAGAACATCAACGATCTGCACGGCCACCAGACCGGCGATCAGGTGCTGCGTATCGCTGCCGAGCGCCTGCAGGGCGAGATACGCGCCAGCGACACGGTCGCGCGCCTGGGCGGGGACGAATTCGTGGTCATGCTGGAAAACCTCGGCGACGCCCCGGAGCTCGCCGCAACGCAGGCCGAACACATCGGCATGAAGCTGCTCGGCTCTCTCGGCAAACCCTATCGACTGAACGATCTCGGCCTGTACAGCAGCGCCAGCATCGGCGTGGTGCTGTTCGGCACGGACGGCAGTAGCAGTGACGAGCTGATGAAGCGCGCCGACATGTCGATGTACGAAGCCAAGGTAGCGGGCAAGAACGCGCTGCGCTTTTTCGACCCGCGCATGCAACAGGCCGTGCAGGAACGCCTGCACCTCGAAAACGAGATCCGTCAGGGTCTGAAGAACGGTGAATTCATCCTGCACTATCAGGCACAGCTGGAGCAGTCGCAGGGCATCGTTGGTGCCGAGGCACTGGTGCGCTGGCTGCATCCGCAACGTGGGCTACTGGCGCCAGGCGCGTTCATCGGCCAGGCGGAGCACGCTGGCCTGATCCAGACGCTCGACCAGCATGTACTCGAACAGGCTTGCGCCGAGCTGGCGCTGTGGGCAAAACAGCCGGCCCTGGCCCAGCTGACCCTGTCGGTGAATATCAGCGCAAACCTGCTGTACGAGAACAACTTCGTAGGCAGCCTGCTCGAACTGCTGGAAAGCAGCGGTGCCAATCCGGCCCGGCTCAAGCTGGAGCTGACCGAGACGCTGCTGCTGGACAATATGCCCGAGGCGATTGCCCGGATGACGCAGCTGAAGAACCACGGCATCCGCTTCTCCATCGACGATTTCGGCACCGGCTACTCATCGATGAGTTATCTGCAGCAGCTACCACTGGATCAGCTGAAGATCGATCAGAGCTTCGTCCGCGGCCTGCCCGAGGATGCCAACAGCCTGACCATCGTGCGTGCCACCTGCGCCTTGGCGGCAGGCCTGCACCTGGAGGTCATTGCCGAAGGCGTCGAAAACGAGGCCCAGCGGACGATGCTGTTGGCCAACGGTTGCCATCGCTTCCAGGGTTACCTGTTCGGCAAGCCGCAGGCAGCGGCCAGCTTCGAAGAAATGGTAATGGCCAGCAGAGCCGAGCACTCCAGCTTCTGCTCGTGAACCGACAAGCCCGCTGCGCGCGGGCTTGCTGCCCAGTCAGAGCGCCTGGGGTGCGCGGCCGCAGAGCTTGACCAGCGCCTGCACCCAGTCTTCGTGGGTGTTCAGGCATGGCACCAGTAGCAGATCCTCGCCGCCCGCCTCGATGAACTGCTCGCGTCCGCGATCGCCGATCTCCTCCAGCGTCTCGATGCAATCGGCGACGAATGCCGGGCACATGACCAGCAGCTTCTTCACGCCCTTCTGCGCCAACTCGTCCAGGCGGGTTTCGGTGTAGGGCTCGATCCACTTGGCGCGGCCGAGACGCGACTGGAACGAGACCGACCATTGATCATCACGCAGACCTGCCTGCGCGGCGAAACCGGCTGCGGTACGCATGCACTGCGCGCGATAGCAGCTCGCAAGCACCATGCCCTCGGCCCGCTGACAGCAATCGTCGCCCTTGAGGCAATGCGAACCGGTCGGGTCGGTCTTGTGCAGATGCCGCTCGGGCAGCCCATGGAAACTGAGCAGCAGGTGATCGAAGCCCTGCTCCAGATGCGGCTTGGCGCTGGCTGCCAGCGCCTCGAGGTATTCCGGCTGGTCGTAGAACGGCTGCAGGATCGACAACTGCACGTTCAGCCCGTGCTCGCGAATGACCCGCCGTGCTTCCTCGATCACCGTGGTGGTGGTGCTGTCGGCGAACTGCGGATAGAGCGGTGCCAGCGTGACCTGGCTGATGCCCTGAGCGGCCAGGCGGGTCAGCGTGGTTTCGATGGACGGCTCACCGTAGCGCATCGCCAACTCCAGCGGCCCTTGCGTCCAGTACGGCCGCACCGCCTCTTGCAGGCGCCGACTCAGCACCACCAGCGGCGACCCTTCCGGCCACCAGATCGAGGCGTAGGCATGCGCGGACTGCTCGGGGCGCTTGATCAGAATCAGCGAAACCAGTAGACGCCGCAGCGGCCAGGGCAGATCGATCACATAGGGATCCATCAGGAACTGGTTGAGGTAACGGCGCACATCCGCGACTTCCGTAGAGGCTGGCGAACCCAGATTGACCAACAACAACGCCTGCTCTGTCATGCAACTTTCCTGACTGCTTATTGAGGTTGCGCCTGGCTCCAAGCGGCAGGCGCGCTATTTTCACACAAGGGCGCGCCTTTCAGGGGCGCGTCAACAGCTCGGCCAGCGCCGAATCCAGATCGGTGAAGCGAAAATTGAACCCTTCCTCCTGCAAGCGCTGCGGCAACACGTGCTGGCCGCCGAGCAACAACCCGGCGAGTTCACCGAGCAGAGGTTTGAGCACCGGAGCCGGCGCCGGCAATATCGCCGGGCGATGCAGGCAGCGGGCGAGGCTGCGGGTGAAATCGGCGTTGCGTACCGGCGCCGGTGCGCAGGCATTGTAGGGGCCACTGGCTGCTGGCTGCTGCAGAAGAAAATCAATCAGGGCGATTTGGTCTTCGATATGGATCCATGGCATCCACTGCCGCCCGTTGCCCAGGCGCCCACCCAATCCAAGCTTGAACACCGGCAACAGGCGTTGCAGAAAACCGCCATCGCGCGCCAGCACCAACCCGGTACGCACCAACACCACACGGATGCCCAGCACCGTCGCCTCCGTGGCGCGCTCTTCCCACGCATTGCACAGCTGGCTGGCGAAATCCGCGGCGACCGGTTGATCGGCTTCGGTCAGGCGGTGTTCGCCACCATCGCCATACCAACCCACCGCGGAGCCGGAAATCAGCAGAGCCGGTTTCTGCTCGCGCTTGCCCAACCACTCCACCAACTGCTCGGTAAGCTTGACGCGACTGTCCCAGAGCAGCGCTTTGCGCGACTTCGTCCAAGGCCGGTCGGCAATCGGCGCGCCCGCGAGGTTGACCACGGCGTCCAGCGTCACCCCATCCAGCTGCTGCAAGCTGCCGACACCCTGCACCTCGGCGCCGCATAGTTGCGCCACCGTCTGCGGCGCACGGCTCCACACCCAAAGTCGATGCCCCTCAGCCAGCCAGTGCCGGCATAGCGCACGACCAATCAACCCGGTACCGCCAGTCAGCAAGATGTTCATGGTGAGCTCCTGGTGCGCTGCCACGCTGCGCGAGTTCGACGGCTTTCGATTAAAGCATACACCTATACATTGAAAACCGACTGTACAGGACTGGACGGCTGCGCGGCCCGCTGCAATAGCCGTCGCCAGCAGCCCCTGTCCGATTCAGCTGGCACGGCGGCGGCCCATATAAGCCAGCGCAACAACGCCCTATAGCGATCCGCCGCGGATACTGTACAAGAAAACCTCATCTACTTGTACATCTACAGTTGACTTGTACAAGATGCCGATTAAGATAGCCTCAAGTTGTACAGAAATCCGCTTTGTACAAGATGAGGTCACCATCATGCACACCACGCTCCCCACGCCAAAGATCGGAATCAGTGCCTGCCTGCTCGGCAACCCGGTGCGTTTCAACGGTGGCCACAAAGAGTCGCGCCTGTGCAGCGAAACCCTGGCCCAGCACTTCGAGTTCATAGCGGTGTGCCCCGAGGTCGCCATTGGCTTGGGCACACCCCGCGAGCCGATCCGCCTGGTGGGCCAAACTGATGCGCCGCGGGCGGTCGGTACGGTCCGCCCGGAGCTCGACGTCACCGAGGCCCTCGCCGCCTACGGCCGGCAGATCGCCGAGCAGCTGCAGGACATCAGCGGCTACATCCTGATGCAGAAGTCGCCGTCCTGCGGCATGGAGCGGGTCAAAGTTTACGGCTCCAACGGTCATACCCTGCCGGGCGGTGGCGCTGGGGTGTTCGCGCAGGCTCTGATGCAGGCACGACCCGATCTGCCGGTGGAAGAAGACGGTCGCCTGAACGATGCGGTGCTGCGGGAAAACTTCCTGACCCGCGTCTATGCCTACGCCGACTGGCAGCGCCTGCTGCAGGGCGGCATCACCCGGCGCGCCATCGTCGATTTCCACTCGCGCTACAAGTACCAGCTGATGGCCAGCAACCCGCTGCAGTACCGCGTGCTTGGCCGACTGGTGGCCAACATTGCCGAGCGCTCGCTGGATGAATTCGCCTCGCACTATTTCAGCCAGATGATGCAGGCATTGAAGAAGCCGGCCACCCGCGGCACGCATTGCAACGTGCTGCTGCACCTGAGCGGCTATCTCAAGGACGCGCTGGGCTCGGAAGACCGCCGCGAAATGCGCCATCTGATCGATCAGTATCGCGCCGGCGTGATTCCTCTGGTAGTGCCGCTGACCCTGCTCAAACACCATTTCCGCCGCCATCCCGACCACTACGTCGCGCGCCAGGCCTATCTGCAGCCGCACCCCGAAACCCTCAGCCTGCGCAACGGAATCTGACCATGACCGAACAACCGGACCTCGCGCAGCTGACCGCCGACGGCCTGCTGCCGATCCGCGAGGTGGCGCGCCTCACCGGCGTCAATGCGGTAACCCTGCGAGCCTGGGAGCGCCGATACGGGCTGATCGTCCCGGCGCGCACCGCCAAGGGTCATCGTCTTTACGAGGCGGGGCATATCCAGCGCATTCGCGACATCCTCATCTGGCTCAATCGCGGTGTCGCGGTGAGCCAGATCAAGCCGCTGCTGGATACCACCACACCGCCGGAGCTACCGCAGCAGAACCAGTGGTCCGAACTGGTGGATGAACTGTTGCAGGCCGTCGACCGCCTCAGCGAGCGCCATCTGGACGATGCCTTCAACCGCGCCATGGCGCTGTATCCGCCGCGCACGCTTTGCCAGCACCTGTTGCAGCCCTTGCTCGAGGCGCTCGACAAGCGCTGGCGTGGGCAATACGGCGCGGCTCTGGAGCGGGTGCTGTTCCATTCGTGGCTACGCAGCAAGCTTGCGACACGGATCTATTTCAACAACCGCCAGCAGAGCGGCCGCCCTCTGCTGATCGCCAGCCTCGACGAGGAAGCCTTCTCCCCTGGGCTGTGGCTGACTGCGTGGCTGGTTTCCAGCACCGATTGCCCGGTTGAGCTCGTCGAGTGGCCGGTGCCGCTGAACGAGCTGAATCTGGCCGTGGAGCGCGTTTGGCCGCGGGGCTTGCTCCTGTATGCCGGCCATTGCCTTTCCGCCAGCTGCCTGCAGCGCCATCTGCCACGCCTGCTCGAGCAGAGCGCCGCGCCGCTGCTCATTGCCGGCCCGGCCGTCCATATCCATGCGCCGGAGCTGCGCCAGTACCGTGGCCTGCTGCTGGCCGATTGTCCGTTCGACGCCCTGCAGCAGCTGCACAACGCCGGTCTCCTGCCCGGCAGCGAAGGGAGCGCGTCATGACCCAGCTGTTCTGGTTGCGCAACGATCTGCGCACAAGCGACAACAGCGCCCTCACCAGCGCCATGGCGGCCGGCCCTACCGTGGCGATCTACCTGATCACGCCCGGCCAGTGGCTCGCCCATGACGACGCGCCCTGCAAGGTGGACTTCTGGCTGCGCAATCTCGTCGAGTTGTCGGCGCAGCTGCGCGCGCTCAACGTGCCGCTGCTGATCCGTGAGGTCGACGACTGGCAATCGGTGCCCGCGGCGCTGCTGAAGCTCTGCCAGGAACTCGATGTGCACGGCCTGCACTACAACGAGGAATATGGCGTCAACGAACGACGTCGCGACCGCACCGTCGCTGCAACGCTGGGCGCCTGCGGTGTGCTGGTACGCGGTCATGTCGATCAGGTGCTGTTCGCTCCGGGCACCGTGCTGACTCAGTCCGGCGGGCACTTCAAGGTATTCAGCCAGTTCCGCAAGCAATGCCTGTCGCGCCTGGCCGTGTCCCTGCCGCCCTGCGTCGGGGTGCCGGCGGCACAGGCGCCGCTGCCAATCGCCAGCGATCCTGTCCCCACCGCTGTTGCCGGGTTCCCACGGCCAACCGACTACCTGCGCGCGTTGTGGCCCGCCGGCGAAGCGTTCGCGCAGCGGCGCCTGGCGCTGTTCGTCGAGGATGACCTGGATCTCTACCATGAACGTCGCGACCTGCCGGCGGAGCCCGGCACCAGCCAGCTTTCGGCCTACCTTGCTGCCGGCGTCATTTCGGTCCGCCAGTGCCTGCATGCTGCACTTGGCTACAACCAGGGCGAGCTGGACAGCGGCAGTACCGGCGCAACTACCTGGATCAACGAGCTGCTCTGGCGCGAGTTCTACAAGCATGTCCTCGACGGCCACCCGCGGCTGTCGATGCACCGCGCCTTCCGCAGCGAGACCGACGCGCTGCCGTGGCGCCATGCGCCTTACGAACTCGAAGCCTGGCAACAGGGCCGCACCGGCTTTCCGATAGTCGATGCCGCCATGCGCCAACTGCAGGAAACCGGCTGGATGCATAACCGCCTGCGCATGGTGGTCGCCATGTTCCTCAGCAAGAACCTGCTGATCGACTGGCGTGAAGGCGAGCGCTGGTTCATGCGCCATCTGATCGACGGCGATCTGGCCGCCAACAACGGTGGCTGGCAGTGGAGCGCCTCGACCGGCACCGACTCGGTGCCCTACTTCCGACTGTTCAACCCGATCAGCCAGTCCCAGCGCTTCGACCCGAGCGGGCAATTCCTGCGCCGCTGGCTTCCCGAACTGCAGCACCTGGACAAGCGCGACATTCATGATCCGTCGGCGCATCGCAGTCTGTTCGGCGTAACGGAATACCCGGCGCCTATCGTCGATCTCGGTGCAAGCCGTGCCCGGGCGCTCGCCACCTTCCGCAACCTGTCGGAGGCGCGTCCATGAGCAGCTTCCTGCATCGTTTCGCCGCGGAGTTCGCGCAGCTGGATGCGAGCAACCTTGATCGGCTGGCAGAGCTCTACAGCAGCAACGTGCATTTCACCGATCCGCTGCACGAGGTCAGCGGCCTGGCCGAGCTGCGGCGTTACTTCAGCGAGTTGTACGCCAACGTCGAACACCTGCACTTCGAGTTCATCAGCCATGACGAAGTCAGCGAGGGCGAGGGCTATCTGCGCTGGGTCATGAGCTACCGCCACCCGCGGCTCAATCGCGGCAGCCTGATCAGCCTCGAGGGTTGCTCGCTGCTGCGTTGGAATGCCGAAGGCAAGGTCGAGCGCCACCGCGACTACTTCGATGCCGGCGCCCTGCTCTACCAACATGTGCCGCTGCTCGGTTCGGCCATCCGCTGGTTGCAGCGGAGGCTGGCATGAAAGTCTCACGGCGGATCTGGCTGACCGGCGCCAGCAGTGGCATCGGTCAGGAGCTGGCGCACCTGCTGCTGGCCGAGGGGCACTGTCTGGCGCTCTCGGCACGCCGTGCCGAACCCCTGCAGGCTTTCGCCCGGCGCTATCCGGGCCGGGTTCTGGCTCTGCCGGCTGATCTCACCGACAGCCAGCAGGTGCGCGCCATCGGCGCGGAGATCGAAGCGCAATGGGGTGCGCTGGACAGCGTGATCCTCAATGCCGGCACCTGCGAATACATCGACGCAGGCCAGTTCGAAGCGGCACTGCTGGAGCGCGTTATGCAGGCTAACGTCCTCTCGGTCGGCTATTGCATCGAGGCAGCGCTGCCCCTGCTGCGCCAGGGTGTACGCCCGCAGCTGATCGGCATAGGCAGCTCGGTGACCTGGTTCGCGCTGCCACGTGCCGGTGCCTATGGCGCATCCAAGGCAGCCATGCGCTATCTGCTCGAATCGCTGCGCCTGGATCTGGCCAGCGAAGGCATCGATGTAACCCTGGTCAGCCCCGGGTTTGTCGATACGCCACTGACCCGCCGTAACGACTTTCCCATGCCGCTGCGCTGGTCGGCGGACAAGGCCGCGCGGCACATCGTCCGGCGCCTGGAAAGCCGCCCGCTGCACATCGATTTCCCTGCGCCATTCATCTGGGCGCTGCGTCTGCTTTCACTTCTGCCTGCGCGTCTGCAGTTCGCCCTAGGCCGGCGAATGGCGCGCTCGTCACTCAAGGAAGGATAACCATGAAGATCGCCATCATCGGCAGCGGCATTTCCGGGCTCACCTGTGCCCACCTGCTTTCGCGCCAGCACCAGGTCACCGTCTTCGAGTCGGCCAGCTGGATCGGCGGCCACACCCACACCGTGGACTTCCATCTGCACGGCCGTGACTATGCGGTGGATACCGGTTTCATCGTCTTCAACGACTGGACCTATCCGAACTTCATCAAACTGCTCGGCCAGCTCGGGGTGCGTTACAAGCCGACCGAAATGAGCTTCTCGGTCAGCGATCCATTCAGCGACCTGGAATACAACGGACACGATCTCAATACCCTGTTCGCCCAGCGCAGCAACCTGTTCTCGCCGCCGTTCTGGGGCATGATCCGCGACATCCTGCGCTTCAACCGGGAAGCGCTGGACGACTACCAGAATGGTCGCATCGGCCCGCATGTCACGCTGGGCAACTACCTGAAGCTGGGGCGCTACAGCCAGCGTTTCATCGATCACTACATCGTGCCGATGGGCGCGGCGATCTGGTCGATGTCACTGGCCGACATGCTCGAGTTTCCGGTCGAGTTCTTCATCCGTTTCTTCAAGAACCACGGGCTGCTGTCGGTCAGCGATCGCCCGCAGTGGTACGTCGTAGAAGGCGGCTCCAGCGCCTATGTTTCGCCGCTGACCAAGGGCTTCAGTGAACACATTCGCCTCAATTGCCCGGTGTTCGAGGTGCTGCGCGACGCCCACGGCGTGACCCTGCACAGCCCGGCAGGCGCCGAGCGCTTCGACAAGGTGGTGTTCGCCTGCCACAGCGACCAGGCGCTGCGCATGCTCGCCGAACCGAGCCGCGCCGAGCGGGACATCCTCGGCGCGCTTGGTTACGCCAGCAACGACGTGGTCCTGCATACCGACACCCGCCTGCTACCGAAGCGCCGTCGCGCCTGGGCGAGCTGGAACTATCGCCTCGGCGGCCCGAGCGAGCAGCTGGCGGCGGTGACCTACAACATGAACATCCTGCAGGGTATCGACTCCCCGGAAACCTTCTGCGTCAGCCTCAACCAGACCGACGCCATCGACCCGGACCAGATCCTCGCCCGCTTCACCTATGACCATCCGCAGTACAGCCTGGCCGGTATCGCCGCCCATGCCCGCGCCGACGAACTGCTCGGCGCACATCACAGCTACTTCTGCGGCGCCTACTGGGGCAACGGGTTCCATGAAGACGGCGTGGTCAGCGCACTGCGCGTCGCCGGCGCGTTCGGAGAGTCGCTGTGAGCGCCGCCATCGAGCACAGCGCCCTGTATCGAGGCTGGGTCCAGCATCGGCGCTTCTCGCCGCGCCCCCATGCCTTCAGCTATCGCATGGGCCTGCTGTACCTCGATCTGGCCGAACAGGACGCCGTATTCGGGCTCTCGCCGCTGAGTGGCCGCGCTCGCTTTGCGCCGTTTTCCTTCCGTGAGCGCGACTACCTGCCGGAATACACCCGCCAGGGCATCGCACTCGCCGACGCAGTGCGCCAGCGCGTATCCGAAGCCCTCGGTCGGCCGGTCACCGGCGCCGTGCGCCTGCTGACCCAGCCGCGCAGCTGGGGCCTGTGCTTCAACCCGGTCAGTTTCTTCTACTGCTTTGACGAGCAGGAGCAGCTGCGGGCAGTGCTCTGCGAGGTCAGCAACACGCCCTGGCGCGAGCGCTATCACTACGTGCTGCCGGCTTCCGGCAATCGCAACCTGCGCTGCACGGTAGCCAAGACCTTCCACGTCTCGCCGTTCCTGCCGGGCGAACTGGAATACCGCATGCGCTTCAACCCGCCCGGCCGGCGCATCGGCGTGCACATGGAGGACTGGCAAGGCGAGCGCAAGCTGTTCGACGCCACCCTGGGGCTCGAGCGTGAAGCGCTGACAGCAGCATCCGTGCACCGCTACCTGCTTGGCTTCCCCTGGATGACCGCCAAGACCCTGCTCGCCATCTACTGGCAGGCCTTGCGCCTGTTGCTCAAGCGCACCCCGATCTTTGCCCATCAGCCCGCCACGGCCCCCTACGGAGTGGCCGTCACTCACACATCCGGAGCCCGCCATGAAGAGTCCTAGCCTGACTGTCAAAGCCCATCCGCTGGCCGGCAAGGGGTTGGCCAGCGGCCTGTTGCGCCGCATGGTACTGCGCCAGCTGGAAAAGCTGCGCCACGGCCAGCTGACCTTGCGTTTCGGCGGCGAGTGCCAGCTGTTCGGCGACCTGGCCAGTCCGCTGCAGGCTGAAATCCATGTCGTCGACGGCGCAGCCTGGGGTCTGATCGCCGCCCGCGGCTCGATCGGCGCCGGCGAGGCCTACATTCATGGCTACTGGCACAGCCCGGACCTTACCGCGGTGATCCGCCTGTTCGTCGCCAATCTGGATGTGCTGGACAGTATCGAACGTGGCAGCCTGGCGCTGTTCGGCCAGCCGGTGATCAAGGCGCTGCACTGGCTCAACCGCAACACCCGCGCCGGCTCGCAACGCAATATCGCCGCGCATTACGACCTCGGCAACGAGCTGTTCGAGCAGTTTCTCGACCCGACCATGATGTACTCGGCGGCGATGTTCACCAGCCCCGAACAGGACCTGGAACAGGCCCAGCTGAACAAGCTCGAGCGCATCTGCGAAAAGCTTGACCTGCAACCCGATGACCATCTGCTGGAAATCGGCACCGGCTGGGGCAGCATGGCGCTCTATGCCGCGGCCCGCTATGGCTGCCGCGTGACCACCACCACGCTGTCGCGCGAGCAGTTCGCCTATACCCAGCAACGCATCGAAAAGCAGGGCCTGCAGGACCGCATCACGCTGCTGCTCAAGGATTACCGCGACCTCGAGGGCCAGTTCGACAAGCTGGTCTCCATCGAGATGATCGAGGCGGTCGGCCATGACTTCCTGCCGACCTATTTCCGTCAGTGCTCGCGCCTGCTCAAGGACGACGGCCTGATGCTGCTGCAGGCCATCACCATCCGCGACCAGCGCTACGAACAGGCGCGGCGCAACGTCGACTTCATCCAGCGCTACATCTTCCCCGGCGGCGCACTGCCGTCACTGCAACGGATGCTCAACGTGGCCTCGCAGGATACCGACATGAACCTGCTGCACATGGAGGACTTCGGCGAGCACTACGCACGCACCCTGCGGCTGTGGCACGAGAACTTCCGGCGCGCGCGCAGCGAGCTGGAGCGCCACGGCTATGACGACTATTTCTACCGGCTCTGGGAGTTCTACCTGTGCTACTGCGAAGGCGGCTTCATCGAGCGCGCCATCGGCACCGCACAGCTGTTGCTGGCCAAACCTGACGCTCGTCGGAAACCGCTGTATGCCGGATCAAGCGGCTCGAACGGCAACCGATAACAGCCATGCGCAATTTTATCCGGAGCACTCCATGAACACCGAAAGCGTCACGCTGCAAGCGCATTACCTTAAGGCCGATCGCATCATGCTCGGTGTCATATGGTTTCTGGTGGCCTATTCCTTCGCGATTGCAGCGTTCTATGGCAACTGGGCACAGGCATTCGTCATTGGCGGACTGACGGCTGTCGCGGTGACGACGCTGCATATGCTGATACCCGGCCAGCGCCTGCTGCGCTGCGTGATCGGTGCCGCATTCATGGTGCTGGCTGCGCTGCATATCAACCAGGCACACGGCATGCTGGAAATGCACTTCGGCATATTCGCCCTGCTGGCCTTCCTGGTGTACTACCGCGACTGGCTGCCGATCGTGGTCGCGGCGGCGACCATCGCCGTGCATCACCTGAGCTTTTTCGCCCTGCAGCAACAGGGCGCCGGCGTGTTTCTGATTCCCGATGGCAACTGGGGCGAGGTGTTCCTGCACGCGTTCTACGTGGTACTGGAAAGCGCGATCCTGATCTACCTGGCGATTCGCGCCAACGCCGAGGCTCGTGAAGGCGAGGCGTTGCTCGGCGCGGCCGCGGCCATCACTGCGCACCCCGAACGCATCGACCTGAGCTATCGCAGCAAGGCCTCTGGCCCGGTTACCCAGCGTTTCAATCACCTGCTCGACCAGCTGGGCGAACTGGTCGGCGCTGTGGTTCGTGACACCGCCGGCCTGGGCGGCACGGCTGCCAACCTCAGCGAAGCCACGCGGCAGATGCGCGACGGTGCGAGCCGACAGCTCGACGAAACCGCTTACATGGTCGACGCCATGCAGCAGATGACCGTGGCCATCGACGATGTCGCCGGCCACGCCGATCGTGCCGCCCAGGCGGCGCAGGGCGCCAGCCAGAAGGCCGGTGAAGGCCGCAATGCCGTGAGCGGCGTGCGCAGCGAGATCGGCACCCTCGCCGAGCACATCGAAGGCACCGACCGTCTGGTGCAGGATCTGGCCGCGCAATCGGAGCAGATCGACCGGGTGCTGGAAGTGATCCGTACCATCGCCGACCAGACCAACCTGCTCGCCCTCAACGCAGCCATCGAAGCCGCACGGGCTGGCGAGCAGGGTCGCGGCTTCGCCGTGGTCGCCGACGAGGTGCGCAATCTGGCGCAGAAGACCGCCGCCTCCACCACCGAGATCCAGGGCATCATCAGCCGTCTGCAGCAGGGCAGCCGCAAGGCTACCGAGGCGATGCAGAACAGCCGTGACAGTGTCGGTCGCTGCGTCGGCAGCAGCCAGCAGACCACTGCGCTGCTGGACGCCATCGCCAGCGAGATCGAGGCGATCAGCCAGATGAACGAGATGATTGCGGCGGCGACCCACGAACAGACTGCCGTTTCGGCCGATATGGGCCGCCACCTGCAGAGCGTTCAGCAGGTTGCCGAACGCAACGCCGGTGACGCCAGCCAGCTGGACAACGACGGCCGCCAGCTGCATGAGCTGGCAGGCCGCCTGGGCGGCCTGAGCGGGCGTTTTACCGTCTAGCGATAAGGCGGGCCAGGCTTCAGCGCCGCCCGCCGCTTCCAACCGAATGCCCCATGTAGCGGGCGCTGGGCTGCTCGAAAGCTGCGCACACCGCAGCCACCAGCAGCCGGGCATGGGGCGGTATCACCAAGCCGTCGTCGCTCAACACGATCACGCCATCGAGATGCAATTGCCGCAGCGCTGGCCAGTGCCGGGCGTAGTGCTGCCGAGCATCCACACCGCTGTGCAACGCCAGCGCGTCGAAATCCAGCTCGAACGTGCAGAGCAGACGCTCGCACAGCAAACGCTGCAGTTGATCGACATGACTGGCGTGCAGGCCGCAAACAGTTGGCAGCTGCCCCTGATCGAGGGCCAGCTGATAAGCCTGCACCGTAGCGGCGTTCTGCGAGTACAGCCCGCCGACGCGGCTGATGGCACCGGCGCCCAGGCCAAGGTGATCGCAGGCGCCATGCAGCGTGTAGCCAACGATGTCGTGGTGCAGCGCGCCGATCTCCTGAGCCATGGCCAGGTCATCGTGGGGCAGGACGAACTTGCCCAGCCCGATATAGCGATAACCCGCGGCGCTCAGCTGTTCGACACCGTGGCGGTACATCGCCAGGGTATCCGCCGCCGAAGCCAGCCCCAGACGCCCTGTGGCGGTCGAGCCCGCTGGAGCGACGTCGCGGTAATCGAACATCGTTACCTGATCGGGTGCCAGCTCGATGATCGAAGCCAGCTTGCGCGCGAAGCTCGCCGGGGTCTGCCAGGACCTGCCGTAGCCGAGATCGAGATTCACCGAGCGGTAATGCAGCGTATGGGCTGCCTCGATCACTGCACGGATCCGCGCCGAGCTGCGGAAGTACTCCACGGTGCAACCGTCATCGGCGCGCAGATCCGGCACGCTCACGCTGAGCTGATTGAACCCCAGTTCGTGCAGTGCGCCGATCAGTGGCCAGTCGACATGGGCGAGTTCGACCTCGGCGGTGAAACTGGCGGCACCGGGTTCGGCGAAATGGAAGCGCGACTTGAGCAAGCCCAGCAGATGTCGCAGGTTGTCGATGCTCAGGGAGCCGACGCTCAGGTGCAATTGCTCGACCACTTGGAGCGGGCCGGTATGGCAGCCGAGTTGTTCGATCTCGCGCTCCAGGCGCACCAGGTAGGCCGCAACCTCTTCTGCTTGCAAGCGGGCACCGCCCGGCAGCTGCAGCGAAAGGGAAAGCGCACGTCCAGCCCGACGGCTTTCACGCAGCGCCCGCAGCAGATCCAGCGGCGCGAGACGATCATAGAAATCGACCGCAGCCGGGTAGCTGCAATGCAGCTGCCCGATGCGTCCGTAGCGTTGTACCAGGGCGTCGTCCCAGTTCACTGAGCCAAGCATAAGAGCCTCCCGGCATCGAATATCGCTTTAGCCGGCATCATCCGCGAGCTGCCGCGGACGGCTTTGACGCCAGTCAAGTAGGTGACAGATGGGGCGTGCAGCCGGCTGGATGGTAGTAGTTCCTCACAAACAAGACCTCCGCCTGGACAGCCAGGCGGATTTTGCGCGATGGCCAAGCGGTGGTATTGATGACCGGTCGCCAAGCAACCGGAGCCGATCGTGATCCCAGCCTCTTTGCTTTCATCCATGCGCTCAGCGCGCCATGTCGTGGTATTCACCGGCGCCGGCGTTTCCGCCGAGAGCGGCATCCCGACCTTCCGCGACGCGTTGACCGGCTTGTGGGAGCGTTTCGACGCCAGCGAGCTGGCCACGGCTGACGCCTTTCGCCGCGACCCAGCGCTAGTCTGGGGCTGGTACGAGTGGCGGCGCATGCGTGTACTGCAGGCGCAACCGAACCCGGCTCACCTGGCCATCGCCGAGCTGGCGCGCCACGTCCCGCAGCTGACACTGATCACGCAGAACGTCGATGACCTGCACGAACGTGCCGGCAGCCAGGCCGTCATCCACCTGCACGGCAGCCTGCACCGACCGCGCTGTTTCGCCTGCGCCCGCGAGCCTGCCGAGCCGCTCCCCGCGCCGGACGAACCGGAAGACGGGCGTCGCCTCGAACCGCCGCGCTGCAGTCACTGTGGCGGACGGCTGCGGCCCGGCGTGGTGTGGTTCGGTGAAAGCCTGCCGGTCGCCGCACTGAATGCCGCGTTTCAGGCGGCTGGCGAATGCGATCTGCTGCTGTCCGTCGGCACCTCTGGGGTGGTCTATCCCGCGGCCGAGGTGCCGCACCGGGCGCGTGACGCCGGAGCCACCGTGGTGCACGTCAACCCACAGGGCGAGCCGACTGCCGGCAACCGCGAGTACCTGATCGCCCTGCCCGCCGGCGAGGCACTGCCCGAATTGCTCCGAGCGGCGTTTGGCGCCTGACGCCGAGACAATCTGCTCCCTGCCTCGGGGACCTGATCGCCCCAAAGCGGGGAGCGCGATTGCATCGCCGCACTGTTCTGGTTCAAGTCTGCCGCGCTCAGGTCGCAGTGACGGACGCTGATTCGCTCAGCATCCCGGCAACCAACACCGCGTAACGCCGCGCAATCGCGCGACTTACAGCCGCAAGTCCACGCTAACGGACAAGCTGGCATACAACCTGCAATCACCCTGGCAACACCTGCCGCCTCGCGGCAGGACGTCCCAGACGGTCAGCGGCGACCGTCAAGCCAAGCGGCGCGGGACCGGGTGTAGCAGGCAACGAGGCCTGACCGACCACCCCACACACCACTAATTACCAGGCAAAGGCGCCTGGAGCTGATACCAGCTCCAGGCGCCTTTTTGCGTTTTGCCGGCCCAGTGCCGCAGCAGCTCGACTGAGGAAAGGCCATGAGTTCTACCGTCACTCCGCTCACGCTCGAAAAACTGGTCATCGTCGGCAACGGCATGGTCGGTCATCACTGCATCGAACAGCTGATCGAGCGCGGCGCCCTCACCCGCTACGAGCTGCATGTGTTCGGCGAGGAGCGCCAGCGCGCCTATGACCGCGTGCACCTGTCCGAATACTTCGGCGGTCGCGATGCCGAGTCGTTGGCCATGTGCGAGGCCGACTACTACGCCAGCCACGGCGTCTACACCCATTTGGGCGTGCAGGTGCTGGGCATCGACCGCGAGCGCAAGGAGGTCATCACCAGCGCCGGCCGCCAGCCCTACGACCAACTGATTCTTGCCACCGGTTCCTACCCCTTCGTGCCGCCAATAACCGGTGCCGAAGGCAGTGCGCGCCTGGTCTACCGCACCCTTGATGATCTCGACGCCATCCGCGCCGCCGCGACCAATGCCCGTCGCGGTGTCGTGGTCGGCGGCGGTCTGCTCGGGCTGGAAGCAGCCAACGCGCTGAAGTCGCTCGGCCTGGAAGCCCATGTCGTCGAATTCGCCCCGCGCCTCATGCCGGTGCAGCTGGACGGCGAAGGCGGCGCGGCATTGAAGGCGCGCATCGAGTCGCTCGGCGTTGGCGTGCACCTGTCGCGCGCCACCCAGGAGATCGTTGCCGGCGAGGACTACGCCTGGCGGATGAACTTCACCGACGGCGAATTCCTCGAAACCGACCTGATCGTGTTCTCCGCCGGCATCCGCCCGCAGGACGCCCTCGGCCGTGTCGCGGAGCTGGAGATTGCCCAGCGCGGCGGCATCGTCATCGACAGCGAATGCCGCACCTCGGACCCGGCAATCTTCGCCATCGGCGAATGCGCCAGCTGGAACGGCAGCGTGTTCGGCCTGGTCGCGCCTGGCTACAGCATGGCCCGCAGCGTCGCCGCGCAGCTGGCCGAGGAACCGCACGAGCCCTTCTACGGCGCCGACATGTCGACCAAGCTCAAGCTGCTCGGCGTCGACGTCGGTTCCATCGGCGATGCCCACGGCGCTACACCCGGCTCGCGCAGTTACCGTTTCATCGACGAGGCCAGTGCCAGCTACCGTCGACTGGTGGTATCCGCCGATGGCAAGACTGTGCTCGGCGCGGTGCTGGTGGGTGACAACAGCTACTACGACACCCTGCTGCAGTACGCACAGAACGGCATCAAGCTGCCGGCCGACCCGTCCGGGCTGATCCTGCCGCAGACCGAGGGCGCTCCGACCCTTGGCCCGGACGCCCTGCCAGCCAGCGCGACCATCTGCTCCTGCCACAACGTCAGCAAAGGCGCGGTGTGCTGCCAGGTCGATGCCGGCGTCACCGATCTCGGCGAACTCAAGGCGGCAACCAAGGCGGCCACCGGCTGCGGCGGCTGCAATGCCCTGCTCAAGCTGGTGTTCGATGCCGAACTGGCCGCGCGTGGCGTGGCGGTGGACAAGAGCCTCTGCGAGCACTTCGCCTACACCCGCCAGGAGCTCTACGGCATCGTCCGCGTCGAGGGCATCCGGAGCTTCGCCGAGCTGCTGGCCAAGCACGGCCGCGGCCATTTTGGCTGCGACATCTGCAAGCCGACGGTGGGTTCGATCCTCGCCTCCTGCTGGAACCAGCCGATCACCGATCCGGCGCTGATTCCGCTGCAGGACACCAACGACACCTTCATGGCCAACATGCAGAAGAACGGCACCTACTCGGTGGTGCCGCGCATCCCGGGCGGCGAGATCACCCCCGAAGGGCTGATCGCCATCGGCCAGGTGGCGAAGAAATACGACCTCTACACCAAGATCACCGGCGGCCAGCGCATCGACCTGTTTGGCGCCCAGCTGCACGAACTGCCGGACATCTGGGGCGAGCTGATCGCCGCCGGCTTCGAGACCGGCCACGCCTACGGCAAGAGCCTGCGCACGGTGAAGTCCTGCGTCGGCAGCACCTGGTGTCGCTACGGCGTGCAGGACAGCGTCGGCATGGCGCTGCGCCTGGAGGATCGCTACAAGGGCCTGCGCGCGCCGCACAAGATCAAGTTCGCCGTGTCCGGTTGCACCCGCGAATGCGCCGAGGCACAGAGCAAGGACATCGGCGTGATCGCCACCGACAAGGGCTGGAACCTCTACGTCTGCGGTAACGGCGGCATGCGCCCGCGGCATGCCGAACTGTTCGCCACCGACCTCGACGATGAAGCGCTGATCCGCACCATCGACCGCGTACTGATGTTCTACATGCGTACCGCGGACAAGCTGCAGCGTACCTCGGTCTGGCGCGAAAGCCTGGAAGGTGGCCTGGACTATCTGAAGGCCGTGGTCCTCGACGACAGCCTGGGCCTTGCTGCCGAACTGGAAAGCCAGATGCAGCACGTCGTCGACAGCTATGAATGCGAATGGGCCAACGCCATCAACGACCCGGAGAAGCTCAAGCGCTTCCGCACCTTCGTCAATGATCGGCGCGGCGATCCCGATATCCACTTCGTCAAGGAACGCGGCCAGCGTCGGCCGGTGCGCGCCAGCGAACTTCACCTGATTCCCCTCACCCAGGAGGTGCTCTGATGAGCCAGTCCAACGTCGTTCGTCTCGACTCCCGTTCCACCGCACCAGCGGTCTGGCAGGCGCTGTGCAGCCGGAATGATCTGGTCGCCAACTCCGGTGTAGTCGCCTGGCACGAAGGCGCTCAGGTGGCGCTGTTCCACCTGCCCGACAACGCCGAAGGCGAGCAGCTGTTCGCCATCGACAACCGCGACCCCAAGTCCGGCGCCAACGTGATCGGCCGCGGCATCGTCGGCAACATCAAGGGTGAACTGGTGATCGCCTCACCGCTGTACAAGCAGCATTTCCGCCTCGCCGATGGCAGCTGCATGGAATACCCCGAACAAAGCCTGCGCGTCTGGCCGGTGCGCCTGGAGGGTGACGTGGTGCAAATCGCCGTCGGCTGATTGCCGCCCATCACTCACGCGGCTCCCTGCTGTCAAACCGTACCGATCCGTGGGAGCGGCCTTGGCCGCGAACATGAACTCGATTCGCCAGCAAATCACATCGTTCAGCCAGTGCTCCACGACCGCCGTCGGGGCCTGGCCCCTTACTGCCATTCAGAGAGACTGACATGTCCTACATCATCCCCTCCGAGTTCGTCACCAAGATGGTGGACGCCGGCGAATCGAAGATCTTCATGTCCACCCGCGACACGCTGATCCGCGCCTTCATGGCTGGCGCCATTCTTTCCCTCGCCGCGGTGTTCGCGGTGGCCGTGACCGTGCAGACCGGCTCGCCGCTGGTCGGCGCGATGCTGTTCCCGGTGGGTTTCATCATGCTTTACCTGATGGGTTTCGACCTGCTCACCGGGGTATTCATGCTCACCCCGCTGGCCCTGCTCGACCGCCGTCCTGGCGTGACCGTGAATGGCATTCTGCGCAACTGGGGTTGGGTGTTTCTCGGCAACTTCGCCGGTGCGCTGGTGGTCGCCTTCATGATGGCCTTCGTCTTCACCATGGGCTTTTCCACCGAGCCGGGGCCGATCGGCGAGAAGATCTCGCACATCGGCGAGTCACGCACCCTGGGCTACGCCGAGTTCGGTGCGGCTGGCTGGGCGACCATTTTCCTGCGCGGCATGCTGTGCAACTGGATGGTCTCGATGGGCGTGGTCGGCGCGATGATCTCCACCTCGGTCAGCGGCAAGGTGATCGCCATGTGGATGCCGATCATGCTGTTCTTCTTCATGGGCTTCGAGCATTCGGTGGTGAACATGTTTCTGTTCCCCTCGGCGATGATCATGGGCGGCGACTTCTCGGTGATGGACTACATGGTCTGGAACGAGATCCCCACCGCACTGGGCAACCTGGTCGGCGGCCTGGCCTTCACCGGCCTGACGCTCTACACCACCCACGTGCGCACCGCCCCCAAGCGCGCCGTCTACTGACCCTGGAGTGAACGAGGGCCCCGGTTCGCATGCGCGCCGGGGCTTTTGCGCAGATGAAGATACCCAGCCAACTCGCAATTTCCCTCGGCCAGCATTCGGACCGCGGGTGCAAGCCGGCCAACCAGGACTTTCACGGCGCCTGCGTGCCCACTGACGCTCAGCTCGCCAGCAAGGGCATCGCCATCGCGCTGGCCGATGGCATCAGCAGCAGTGAGGTCAGCCATGTCGCCAGCGAAACCGCGGTGGCGAGCTTTCTTTCCGACTACTTCTGCACCTCCGACGCCTGGTCGGTGAAGCAGTCGGCGCAGCGGGTGCTGGTGGCGATCAATTCCTGGCTGCATGCGCAGACCCGCCACAGCCCGCACCGCTATGACCGCGACCGAGGCTATGTCTGCACCTTCAGCGCGCTGGTGCTCAAGTCGGCCAGCGCGCACCTGTTCCACGTCGGCGATGCGCGCATCTATCGACTGCGCGACGGCGACCTCGAACAGCTGACCGAGGATCACCGTGTGCGCGTGTCGGCGGACACCAGCTACCTCGGCCGCGCGCTCGGCATCGACCGGCACCTGGAGATCGACTACCGCACTCTGCCGCTGGCGGTCGGCGATCTGTTCCTGCTCGCCACCGATGGCGTCTACGAGCACATCGGCGCGCGGGAGGTGGCGCAGCTCGTTGCCGAGCATGGCGACGACCTCGACCTGGCGGCGCGACGGATCGTCGAGCGGGCATTGGCCAACGGTAGCGACGACAACCTCACCGCACAGCTGGTGCGCATCGACAGCCTGCCGGAGCAGGCCGTCGACGATGTGCAGCGGCAGCTCGGTGAGCTGGTGCTGCCGCCGCTGCTGGAGCCGCGCATGCAGTTCGACGGCTATCGCATCGTCCGTGAGCTGCACGTCAGCAGCCGCAGCCATGTGCACCTGGCCGTCGACGAAGCCAGCGGCGCCACCGTGGTGTTGAAGACGCCCTCGCTCGATCTGCGGGGCGACGCGGCCTATCTGGAGCGCTTTTTGCTGGAAGAGTGGATCGCCCGGCGCCTCGACAATCCTCACGTGGTCAAGGCCTGCCCGCCGCCGCGGCAGCGCCGCTACCTGTACACCGTGAGCGAGTTCATCGACGGCCAGACGCTGACGCAGTGGATGCTCGACCATCCACAGCCGGACCTGGAAACCGTGCGCGGCATCGTCGAGCAAATCGCCCGCGGCCTGCGCGCCTTCCACCGCCTGGAGATGCTGCATCAGGACTTGCGCCCGCAGAACCTGATGATCGACGCCACCGGCACGCTGAAGATCATCGACTTCGGCTCGACCCGCGTTGCCGGGCTGGCCGAACGCAACGCACCGGGCACGCAGGACAACCTGCTCGGCACCGCCGCCTATACCGCGCCGGAATACTTCCTCGGCGAGGCCGGCACGCCGCGTTCGGATCAGTATTCGCTGGCGGTGATCGCCTATCAATTGCTCAGCGGTCGCTTGCCCTACGGCGCCGACGTCGCCAGGGCTCGCACCACTGCAGCGCAAAAACGCCTGTGCTATCAGCCGCTGCGCCATGCACAGCGCGATATCCCGGCATGGATCGACGAAGTGCTGGGCAAGGCGCTGCATCCCGATCCGTCCCGGCGCTATGCCGAGCTGTCGGAGTTCGTCTTCGAGCTGCGCCAGCCCAATCCGGCGTTTCTCAACCGCGCCCGCCCACCGCTGCTGGAGCGCAACCCGCTGCTGTTCTGGAAAGGCCTGTCACTGCTGCTGGCGGTGACAGTCGTCTTGTTGCTGTTGCGCTGAGCCCTAGCCACGCCGTGCCAGGCGCTCGGTGGCGCCCTGGGCCTTGCGCGTGTACCAGAACACCCGGCTGACGCCGCGGGTGATCGCCACGTAGCCCAGGCGCAAACTCTCATCGGCCATGGCCTGGTCATAGCTGTTGCGGAAAAAGCCCGAGTAGGCATACAGCGCATTGCGCAGCGGGTGCGGCTGCACCGGCGCGCAGTCGTCGACGATGATCGCCACCTCGGCCTGCAACCCCTTGGCACGGTGGATGGTATAGGCCTTGACCGGCAGCTTGCGGTCCAGCTGCGCCTGAATGGTGCGCAACGGCTCGTTGCGCCGGCTTAACAGCAGCACCGCGGTGCGTTCGCGGCTTTGCCGTTCGGCCACATGGGCGCACTGCGCGGTGATCGCCTCGATCAACTTCGGCAGGCCCTTGTTCAGCTCGAAACCGGTGACCAGCTTTACCCCGTGGTCGCCGGGCTGCGTCGGTTTGCATGGCCGGCTGGTCTTGGCCTGCTTGAACTGCACGCCGGCCAGCACCGCCTCGCCATCGCGGATCACCGGCTCGATGGAGCGGTAGTTGGTTTCCAGCAGCAGCGTCTCGCTGCCCTTGGCGCCGCGCCGCGGAAAGTACTTGTCGAAGTCCATGAACAACTCCGGCGAACTGCCGCGCCAGCCGTAGATCGACTGCCAGTCGTCGCCGATAGCCATCAGGCTTGGGCTGCTCTTCTGTCGCGCCAGCTGGCGATGCAGCGCTTGCAGCCATTGGACGATCTGCGGGGAAATGTCCTGAAATTCGTCGATCAGCAAATTTTCGAACGGCACGAGGCAGGCCTGCGGCATATCCGAGCCTGAGGCCAGGCGCTCGGTGAGCTGTTGGAAAGCCTCGTTGAAGGTCATCAGCCCCTGCTCACGCAGCGCGGCCCTGAAGTAGCCATGGAAGCTCACCAGCGCTTCGACGAAATCCCGCTCGCGCGGCGCGCACTGCAGCTTGCCTGGCTGCAGCTGATCAATGCGAATGCCGATGCTCTCGATAAAGCCTGCCTGGGCATAGAAGGCCTCGTACAGCGGCAGCGGGGTGAACTCGCCGGCCAGGGTGAAGGTGTCCCCGGGCGCTTTCAGCGCAGCGCGCTTGCCCTGTTCGCTTTCGGTTTGCGGCGCAGGCAGGTCGAGCAGTCGATGCACCAACTCACGGAATGTCGCTTGTTCGGCGTAACACTGCTGATAGGCCTGCTTGAGCAGGCGAACTTGCGCCGGACGCAGGCGTGCGGTGGCCAGCGGGTTATCCGGTTCGTCCGCCGCGGCGGCCTTGTCGTCCAACTGCTCGAACCAGACCGGTCGCTCCAGCACTTCGCGCGCCAGCTGCGCCATGGCCGAGTGGAAGGTGCGCACGCACTGGCGCGCCTGCTGCGCATCGAACGGCACCTGCCAGAAGCCGAGCACGCGCACCAACTGTTCGCGCAGCTGCGCGCAAGAGGCATTGGTGAACGAGATGACCGTCAAGCGTCCGGGCTCGATGCCCATGTGGCAGAGCATGAACACCACCCGCAGCAACAAGGTGGTGGATTTGCCGGAACCGGCGCCGGCGAAGATTCGCGTCACCGGGCTGCGACTGAGGATCATCGCCCATTGCTCTTCCGACGGTGCACTGATGATGCCGGCGGCCACCGCCTGCTCGACGCGCTCGCGCATGGCCTGGACCTGAGCGTCATCCACTTTCAGTTGTGCCGCGGCGTAGATCCCCTGCGCTGCCGTCCCGCGCGGCTTGCCAGCAGCGCGAGCCGGCCCCTCCGACTTGCTCTTCGGCTTGGCCTTGGCTGCAGGCTTGCCCTTGCGCTTGGCGGTCGCAGCCTTGTTCGCCTTGCCGGGCGCAGTGCCCCAGCGACGAAACAACAACTCGTCCTCTTCGCGCAGATGGGCCGAGGTACGTGGAAAACAGCGCTGCAGCACCCCGGCGACCAGGGCCCTGTAGCGCTTGACGGCAGAAAGCATCGGAAATCACCGTGGGCATTGCATATCGTTGATATGGTACGGGTTTTTCCCTGTACCCTGGCCGCTGCCAGGACGAACAGCAGCGAATGGAGGCATCAATCGCCTGCATCGCCGGCACGACTTCTTGGACAATCGGCTGTCCGAGCTGAACCAGCTCTGATCTGGATAACCCTGCCCTGCCCTCACACCGGATACGGATCGCTACTGATGGACCCAGCAGCACACCCCGCGCCTGACGTCTCAAGCCATGTATTCCTCCCCGACGGCGGCGAACTCGGCGCACTGATTCGTCGCTTCGACTGGTCGCAAACGACGCTGGGGCCTCTGGCTGGCTGGCCGGCAAGCCTGAAGACCGTCACCGCCATGCTGCTGCTTTCGCCGACGCCCATCGTGCTGCTCTGGGGCGAGCGCGGCATCATGATCTACAACGACGCCTATTCCGTGTTCGCCGGCAGCCGGCACCCGCAGTTGTTGGGCTCGGAGGTGCGCGAAGGCTGGCCGGAAGTCGCCGATTTCAACGACAACGTCATGAAGGTCGGCCTGGCCGGCGGCACGCTTTCGTACAAGGATCAGGAGCTGGTGCTGTACCGCAACGGCCGTCCTGAGCGTGCCTGGATGAATCTGGACTACTCGCCGGTGTTCGACGATCAGGCGCAGCCGGCCGGTGTCATCGCGCTGGTCGTGGAAACCACCGAACGGGTACTGGCCGAACGAGAGCTGCAGGGCCAGCAGGCACGCCTGCAAGAGATGTTCGAACAGGCACCGGGGCTGATGGCGATGCTGCGCGGCCCCGAACACGTTTTCGAGATGGCCAACCCGGCCTATCTGCGGGTGGTGGGCGAACGCGACGTCATCGGCAAACCAGTACGCGAAGCGCTACCGGAGGTCGAGCGCCAGGGCTTCATCGATATTCTCGACCGGGTCTACCGCAGCGGCACGGCCTTTGTCGGCTCCGGTATCCGCGTCGGCCTGCAGCGCATCCAAGGCGAGGCAGAGGAAGAGCGCCTGCTGGACTTTGTCTTCCAGCCGGTGACCGATGCGAATGGCAATGTTGCCGGGATCTTCGTCGAAGGCTATGACGTGACCGAGCGCGCCGAGGCCGAACAGGCGCTGCGCGAGAACGAACAACGCCTGCGCTTTCTCGATGCGCTCGCCAAGGAGACCGCGCGCAGCGTCGACGCCGACGCCATTCTGAGCATAACCACGCGCATGCTCGGCGAGCATCTGGGACTGTCGAGCTGCGCCTATGCCGACATGGACCCCGACCAGGACGGCTTCACCATCCGCGGCGACTGGGCGGCGCCAGGGTGCGTCAGCATCGTCGGTCGCTATCGCCTGGCCGCGTTTGGCGCACTTGCCGTAAGCAAGCTACGCAGCGGCGAGGCCTTCATCATCGAGGATCATTGCGCGCAGCTGCCGCCCGCCGAGGCAGCCACGTTCCAACAACTCGACATCGCCGCCACCATCTGCTTGCCATTGGTAAAGGAAGGTCGGCTGACCGCACTGATGGCGATACACGACCGTCAACCACGCGTCTGGAGCGGCTACGAACTTGCCCTGCTGACGGAAGTCACCGACCGCTCCTGGGCGCATATCGAGCGCGTGCGCTCGGCGGCGGCGGTCAGGCAGCGCGAGCAGTGTTTCCTGGAAGAGCTGGAGGCCAAGGTAGCGGAGCGCACCGCAGCCC
Organism: Stutzerimonas stutzeri RCH2; assembly: GCF_000327065.1. Taxonomy (NCBI): domain Bacteria; kingdom Pseudomonadati; phylum Pseudomonadota; class Gammaproteobacteria; order Pseudomonadales; family Pseudomonadaceae; genus Stutzerimonas; species Stutzerimonas stutzeri. The sequence continues at coordinate 2,569,607 of NC_019936.1, forward strand.
TGGCACGCAGTGAAGCCAACATTCGCGCGGTGCTGGAAACCTCCCACCTGTACAAGGCGATGCTGGCGCCGGACGGCTCGATTCTCTACGTCAACGCCACGGCGTTGGCCGGCATCGGCGCGCGTTTTCACCAGCTGGCGGGAACGCCCTTCTGGGCGTCGCCCTGGTTCGCCGCCACGCCCGGCATGCCGGAAACGATCAAGGCCATGACCCAGCACGTTGCGGCAGGTGACACCGAGCACGTCACCATAAGCCTGAACATGCCGGGCGGCATACGCATCTTCGACTTTTCCATGCGCCCCGTGCTCGGCGAGGACGGCAACGTCGTCGCCCTGGTGCCGGAGGCGCTGGATATCAGTGAACGCGTCGCCACCGAACAGACGCTGCAGCAGCTGCACAAGATGGAAGCGCTGGGCAACCTCACCGGCGGTATCGCCCACGACTTCAACAATCTGCTGATGGCGGTGCTCGGCAGCCTGGAACTGCTGCGCCGGCGCATGCCGCCCGACCCGGCGCTGCTGCGTCTGGTGGACAACGCCCGGGCCGGTGCCGAGCGCGGCGCCTCGCTCACTGCGCGCATGCTCTCCTTCGCGCGCAAGCAGGAACTGCACAAGACCGCGATCGACCTGCCCGTGCTGATCGAAGACATGCGCGCGCTGCTGCTCAGCTCGCTCGGGCCGACCATACAGCTGGAGGTCGAACTGCCGCCGCAACTGGCACGGGTCAAGACCGACCCCAATCAGCTGGAGACCGCCCTGCTCAACCTTGCCGCCAATGCCCGCGATGCCATGGCCGGCGAAGGACGCATCCTGATCACTGCTGAGGAATGCGCGCTGACCAGCGAACAGAACGGCCTGCCGATCGGTCGCTACGTTTGCCTCGCACTCAGCGACAGCGGTACCGGCATGGACGAAGTGACGCTCAAGCGCGCCGTCGAGCCGTTCTTCACCACCAAGGGCGTCGGCAAGGGCACCGGTCTCGGATTGTCGATGGTGCACGGACTGGCGGAACAGTCCGGCGGGCGGCTGATGCTGCAGAGCAGCCCAGGCCTGGGCACCACGGCGGAAATCTGGCTGCCGGCGCTGGATAACGATGAAGAAACGTCTGCACCGGCGCGCAGCTCGACGCCTGAGGAAAAGCAACGCCAAGTCGCCAATGCCCTGACTCTGCTGGCGGTCGACGACGACGAACTGGTGCTGTTCGGCACTGCCGGCATGCTCGAAGCGGCCGGCCATCGCGTGCTGACCGCACGCTCGGCCGGCGAGGCCCTGGACCTGCTGCGCACCAACCAGGTCGACATGCTCATCACCGACCATGCGATGCCGCTGATGAGCGGCGCGCAATTGGCCGCAGTGGTCCGCGAAACCCGCCCGCAGCTACCGATACTGCTGGTGTCCGGCTATGCCGAGCTACCCTCGGCCACCCCGGCACTGCCATTGCGCCGGCTGGCCAAGCCATTCAGCCAGAACGAACTGCTCGATGCCGTCGAGCAACTGAGCGCCCGTCGGGCCTGAGACCATCCGGGCCAGGTCTCGCTCCGCATCGCCGGCAATGCGGTTAGCTGCCGATCACGCCGCCATCGTCCTTGGTAATCAGCACGGTGGATGAGCGCGGGCGTGACTGACCGTCGCTGGCCGGAAAGCTCAGCCCCGGATGCTGCACGTTGATCCACATGGCAAGATGGTCCGGGCTCCAGGTGATACCAGTGATCTCGCAGCCACGCGGTCCTACCAGAAAGCGTCGTACCTCGCGCGTGACCGGATCGGCACACAGCAACTGGTTGGTGCCCATGGCCTGCATGGCAGGCTGGTCGTCGTCAAAGTCGGTCTGAATCCACAGCCGACCATCACGGTCGAACGCCAGTCCATCCGGCGAGGAAAAGCAGTCGCCATCGATGGTGCCGATCAGATTGGCCGCCACCGGGTTGCCCTGGGCGTCCCGCGCCCCGCTGCGCTCGCCGGCGAGCAGGAAGACCTCCCACTCGAAGCGCGTGGCGGTCGGATCACCGCCCTCTTCCTGCCAGCGCAGGATCTGCCCGTGCAGGTTGTTGGGGCGCGGGTTGGCCTTGTCCAGTGGCTGCTTGGCACCGCGACCGTCATTGTTGGTCAGGGTCACGTAGACCTCGCGACTGCGCGGGTGAACCGCCACCCATTCCGGCCGGTCCATCGGCGTTGCGCCGGCGCGGTCGGCGGCGGCTCGGGCGTTGAGCAGCACCTCGGCCTGGCTGGGAAAGCCGTTCTCTGTGGTCAGGCCGTGGTCGCCATGCACCAGCGCCAGCCACTCACCGCTGCCGTCGGCGTCGAAGCGGGCAACGTACAGCGTGCCCTCATCCAGCAGACGGCGGTTGTCGGCGTCCGCCCCGGCCACGAAGCGACCGCTGGGCACGAACTTGTAGACGTATTCACCCTTGGTGTCGTCGCCCGAGTAGAAGGCCATGCGGCCTTCATCGCCCAGCGACAACACCGAGCATTCCCGGCAATAGCGGCCGAATGCGGTGCGCTTGATTGGCGTGCTTTTCGGATCGAAGGGGTCTACTTCGACTACCCAGCCAAAGCGGTGCGGCTCGTTGACATAGCCGAGGTGAGGCTGATCCGCCTGCGGAGTAGCATCGAAGCGCGGATCGGCGGTTTCCCAGCCATAGAGCTTGCTCATGCCGCTGCCGGCGATGCCGTAGCGGTTATGCGAGACGCGTGCGGCGAGGTCGTCGGCGTCGTGGTTGACGAAGTAGTTGTGCCAGTTTTCCTCGCAGACCAGGTAGGTGCCCCAGGGGGTGAAGCCGCTGGAGCAATTGTTCAGCGTGCCCAGAACGGTCCGGCCATCCGGATCGGCGGCGGTCTTCATGCTCGGATGGCCGGCCAGCGGCCCGGAAATGGCCATCTCCGTCAACGCGCTGAGGCGCCGGTTGTAGCGCGACGGCAATACCCGCTGCCACTGGCCCTGGGCATCGTTGCGCACTTCAATGACGCTCAGACCGTGGGCCGCCTGCTCCTTGCGCACCTGTTCCAGTGGGCGCCGGCCTTCCTCCAGACGCATGCCGTCGGTGTGCAGCGTCGGGTTGACGTACTCGTGATTGATCACCAGCAGGCCGCGGCTGTCCGGCGCGTCGGGGAACGGGAAGAAATGCATGCCGTCGTGGTTGTCGCCGGCCTGCTTGAGCTGCGCCTGCCAGTCATCGCTGGCATCGGCCTGCCACTGCGGCGCATCGGCCAGCACCGGATCGCCCCAGGAGAAGAACACCCGCGCGCTGTACCCCGGCGCCACCTCGACACGGTCGAAATGCAGGTCGAGTTGGGCCGGAATACCCTGAAAACCGATCAATCGCGTGGGTCCGACAGCAGCCCGGGCACCGGCCAGACCGCCGCCGAGAAAGGCGATGCCGGCCAGGCCCAGGCCGCCCTTGAGCAGGCCGCGGCGGCGCTGGTCGATGACATCCTGCAGCGGCGCGTTGCGGCTGGGGTTGATCGCCTGGTCGTCATGGGCGGCGATGCCGGCGTGAAAATCGCTGAAATCCTGTCTCATCGAAACGAATCCTGAATGACTGAACTGCATCACTCGATGCGGTAATGAAAGGTGTTCTGCACGTTGGCCACCTCCACCGCCCGCCCATCGACGATGCGCGGCTGGTAGCGGAAGCTCTGGGCCGCGATCAGCGATGGACGGATGAACAGCGGATGGCAGTCACCAACCACCTTGGGCGAACGCACCCGTCCCTGGACGTCCACCGTATAACTCACCGTGCAGGCGCCCTGCAGTCCCGAATCCAACGCGCGCTGCGGATAGACCGGCGGCTTCTTGGCGATCGGCAGGTACTGGCGGCTGGCGGCTTCGGCGGCAGCCGCCTGCCGGGCACGCTCGGCCGCTTCGGCCCGGGCCGTTGCCTCGGCCTGGCGGCGCTGCGCGTCCAGCCGTGCCTGCTCGGCCAGACGCTCTTGCTCCCGACGTTGCTGTTCGTCACGGCGGCGTTGCTCCTCACGGCGACGTTCCAGCTGCTGCTTGCGCTGCTGCTCGGCTTCGCGCTCCCGTTCGGCGCGCTTGAAGGCCAGGTCGGCCTGCTCCACCTGTGGTGGTGCTTCGACCTGAACGGGGGGTGGCGGCGCTTCGACCGGTTCCGCAACCGGCGGTTCGGGCAGTACTGGCACCGGCGGCGGCAAGCTGATCAGCTGGGTCTGCATCACCTGGGTGGCAACCGGTGCGTCCATCGTCGGCGTCCAGCTGGTCAGCAGCAGGGCGAACAGCCCGGCATGCAAGCCCAGCGTGGTTAGCGCCGCACCGGCGGCGCCGCTCCATTGGCGCTGTGTAACCGCGGGCGCGGGCGGCGCCGATAAGCCGAGCGCCATCATCGCTCCTGCCCCGCAGCCGCCGGCGCCTCGGTGATCAGCCCCAGGTTGACCACCCCGCCGCGCTGCAGCTCGGCGATACCGGCGACCACACGACCGTAGTCCGCCGCCTCGTCGGCACGGATGTAGACCTGGGTGTCGCCTCGCGCGGCAATGACCGCGCCGACCTTGGTCTGCAGCTCGGCCAGGTCGACGGCGCTGTCGGTCTGGTGCTCGACGTCCAGCTCGCTGCCGAGGTTCCAGTAGAAGCCGCCGTCGGCCTTCACCGAAAGCGTGAGGATCTGCCGCTCGTTCTCAACCGGCAGTGCCTCTGCCGCCACCTTGGGCAGCTCGATCTTGACGCCCTGCACCAGCATCGGCGCGGTGACCATGAAGATCACCAGCAGCACCAGCATGACGTCGATATAGGGCACTACGTTCATTTCCGCCTTGGGCCCGTGTTTGTGCTGTGGCCTGACTAGCATGACGAACCTCCTCAGGCGGCTGCGGCGACGCTGGGCGAAGCAGCGTGCAGGCGCCGATGCAGGCGCGCCTGCAGCTCGTTGCCGAAGGCGTAGTAACGGCCGACCAGCGTCTGCCCGCGGGCGGCGAAGCGGTTGTAGGCCATCACCGCGGGAATCGCCGCGAACAGGCCGATGGCCGTGGCGATCAGCGCTTCGGCGATGCCCGGCGCGACGGTGGACAGCGTGGCCTGCTGCACCTGCGACAGGCCGAGGAAGGAGTTCATGATGCCCCACACGGTGCCGAACAGGCCGATATAGGGGCTCACCGACCCCACCGTGGCGAGGAACTGCAGGCCGTTCTCCAGGCGTTCCTCCTGCTCGGCGATGGCGACGTACAGGCTGCGCTCCACGCCCTCGGCGATCGCATCCGGGGCGATGCCCGCTTCACGCTGCAGTTGGGCGAACTCACCGTAACCGGCGAGGAAGATCCGCTGCAACGCGGCCTCCTCCGGCAACGGTTGCTGCTGCCCTTCGCGGTAGAGCTGGGCGAGATCGCCGCCCCGGCGAAAGCGCTGTTGGAAGCTGCGCAGCAGGCGTTCGCTGCGGTGCAGCGCGGCACTGCGGCGGATGATCAGGTACCAGCTGGAGACCGAAGCCAGCACCAGGATCGCCATCACCGCCTGCACCACCAGGCTGGCCTCGCTGATCAGGCCCCAGACGGACATGTGCTCGAGAGTCGTTTGCATGAGTCGTTTCCTCCTGCCCGCATGGGCAGCTGCTATTGGATGGCGGGTCGGTTACCGGGCGATGACATCAATCCAGACCCAGCGCATCGGCGATGGCCGACCAGGGCAGGTATTTGTAGTTCTGCGTGCCTTCGGGCATGCGCTTGCGGCCGTCCTGCACCACCAGCATGCCGCGGCTCCAGATGCCGCCGAGATTCGCCGAGGTGACCTCCAGCCCGTCGGTTTCCGAAGCGCCGTCGATACCGCGCTCGGCATTCAGGCCGATGCGGAACGCACCGCGCACGGCATACGGCGCCTGGGCGTCGAGCACGACGTAGCTGTCGTTGCCCTGGCTGGAGATCACCAAGTAATCGCTACCCTCGCCGTGGTAGAGCGCCAGGCCTTCGATGTCGTCGTACACCGGGCCGCCGACGCCGATCACCTTCTCGGGCGCTGCCGGCACCTCGGCACGGGCATCGACCACCCAGACCGCAACGTCCTCTTCACCGACGAACAGCCGCCCGCCACGGTCATCGGCGACGCAGCCCTCGGGCTGGCTGTCCAGCTTGAAGCGCCGCACCAGTTCACCCTGCGGCTGGCCGGACTGGCCATCGAGGCGGTACTGGACGAAGGTGCCGTCCTTGTCGTTGGCGATCGCGTAGGTGACACCTTGGCGGTTCTGGAACATGCACAGGCCGTAGATATCGCTCAGCGGCGTGGCGATCTGGCCGATATCGCGGAGCACCCCGCTCGCGCGGTCGATGGCGAACAGGTGCAGGCTGTTGTGATCGCGGTTGCTGGCCACGGCCAGGTCCACGCGCATGCTGCCGAGGCGGAAGCCGCTACGCACATCGACGTTATTCAGCCGGCCGACGGTCAGGCTTTGCAGCTGGCGGCCTTCCAGGTCGTACACCACCAGCCCGCCCTTCTTGTCGGTACCGAGCACGCGACTCTGCGCAGGATCGCGCGGATGGACCCAGATCGCCGGGTCATCGGCGGCGTCACCCAGACTGGGCACCGGGCCGGTCTCCACCGCTGCCGCGAGACTGACGATGGGTTCGGGATGCGGCAGTGCCTGTGGCTGCCACGTCAACTGGGCGCGATGCAGGCCCTGCTCGTCCGCCAGCAGCAGTTCGACTCCTTCGGACGTGCGACGCGCGCTGATGCGCTCCGGCTCATCGAGGCCGTCCAGCGGCAGCACGCCGTCCGCCTGCCAACCCGATTCGCTCTGGCGATAGAGGTGCAGCGCCGGCGCCTCGGCATCCAGGGCCAACAGACCACCCGGTACCAACGCCATGCCAGCCGCCACCTTTGTCAGCGCGCCGAACGGCTTGACCAGATCGACCGGCTCACGCTGCAGCGGCGCCTCGGCATCCGCCGGGTAGCGCCAGAAGCCGACGTTCTCCTCGTTGACGTAGAGCTGCCCGGCCATGTCATCGGTCTGGCAGAAGGTGCTCTGCGGCGGCAGGCTGAGCCCGCGCACGCGCCGTGCTTCACCGAGCAGGCGGCCCTGGCTGCCCACCAGCCATTGCTCGCCGACACCTTCCTCGCCGAGCAGGAACACGAAGTCGTTGCGCGCGCTGTCGCGGTACAGGCACAGCCCCTCGATGGCAAACGCGGTACGCGGCAGATACAGCGGCTGGCTCCAGGTCCGGTTGTCATCCAGGCCGATCAGCATCGCCTGCTGGCGCTTGCGCTCCACGGTGGCCAGCAACAGGCCCTGACGCTCGAGGCGATGGTCAAGGCCCTCGAAACGCCCGCTGTGCTGGGCCAGGGTGTTGCCGGTCTGGTCCAGCAGGCGCAGGCCCTGCTGGTCCAGCTGGACGCGCTCGGCATCCGCCCAGGGGCCATTGCCGGCCAGCAGCTGCGCGTATTCGAGGCCCGCCTGCGCCGGCGTGGTGATGCTCAGCCGCGTGCTCTGTGGCGCCTCGTCCTGACCGGCGGACTGGCAGGCGGCCAGGGTGATGCACAGGCCGAGCAGCAGGGGTTTGGGTAATGCGTTCATGCGATATCCATTCAGGTGCCGCAAGCCGGTGCCCGGCCGTAAAGGGGAACGGCGGGCACCGGAGCGGCAAGGGGTCAGAAGTGAGTCAGGGTCAGGCCGAGCTTGTAGGTCGGGCCGTACTCTTCGTACTGGGCGTTGTAGGAGCGGTGTCCGGCGTAGACGTAGTAGGACTCGTCCGTCAGGTTCAGCGCCTCGAAGGTCAGCTGCAGGCTCGGCGTAATGAAGTAGCCGGCCTTGAAGTCGACGAACAGCTGATCGTCGACGTACAGGTCGTGGGCCTTGTCGTCGATGCCAGCCACCTCGTACAGGTAGTCGGACTTGTAGTTGGCGGCCAGGCGCAGGTTGAGCCGGTCGTTTTCCCAGCCAAGCATCAGGTTGCCGACCGTATCGGAGTGGTTCGGCAGGTCGATACTGCGGCGCATGCCCTGCCCCTCGATGTCCGCATCGGACTTGCTGAAGGTGGCGTTGGCTCCTAACAGCAGCCCATTCCATGGCGCCGGCAACCAGTCGAGCTTCTGCGAGTAGGCCAGCTCCAGCCCATAGAGCTTGGCGCTGCTGCCGTTCTGGAAGCTGAGCGCTTCGTCGAACGCGGCCCACTGGCCGGTGCCGGCCAGGTCGGTGTTGTAGATGAAGTTGTCGATGTCCTTGTAGAACAGGTAGGCGGACACCACGCCGGCGCGGCCCATGTAGTGCTCGATGCCGAGGTCGTAGTTGACCGACTCCAGCGGCTTCAGGTCGGGGTTGCCGAACTCGGCGTCGTCGCCATCGATGACGAAACCGGGCGCCAGCTGGCCGAAGGTCGGGCGTACGACGCTGTTGGTCCAGGCGGCGCGGATCAGCGTGTCGTCGGTCAGCTGGTAGCGCACGTGCAGGCCGGGCAGCCAGTGGTGGTAGTCGTTGCTGCTGGAAATGGACTCGAACTGATCGTCGCGCATGCCGGTGCCCTTGGCGCGAAAGCGCGTGCCCTCGTAGCGCAGGCCGGCGATGACACGCCAGCGGTCAACGTCCACCGTGTTCATCAGGTAGGCGGCGTTGATGTCCTCGTGCATGTCGAAGTCATTGATGCGCGACTCCTCCTCGTCGTAGAACTCGCTGGCGTCCAGCCCGGCGATCGCGCCCTTGATCGCCGAGGCGCTGATGCCGCGGCCGAAGCGGCCGAGCGCGTAGTCCACGTTGCCGCCCTGAAAATCGGCCAGGGTCAGATCATCGAAATCGTCGTAGACCCAGACCTCGCTGTCGTTGTCCTTGTGCCGGCGGCTGAGTTTGCCGCCGAACTTGGCCTGCGCCGCGTAGCCCTGGATGTCGTAGTCGCGCGCCAGATCCAGGCGAATGTTCTTCTCGCGGTCGCGGGTGTCGCTCTTTGCCCATTCCACTTCGTCCAGTTCGAAGGAAGCCGGATCGTAAAAGGACGAATCCACTGTCAGGCGCGGCTTGCGGCTGCTGGAGAAACCGGCGTCGGCGAAGTCGCCTTCGAAGGTCGCACCGGCGATGCCACCCGGATTGCGCTCGCGGGACTGGCTGTAGCCGACCTGACCGCTCAGCGTCCAGAGGCCCATCATGCGCTCGCCGCCGAACACATAGGACTGGACGGTCTGGGTTTCCTCGCGGGACTTCAGCTCGCGCCAGCCCTCGGCTTCTCCGGTCTCGCCGGGCAGCTGCGCGTCTTCGAATTCCACGCCGGCAGCGTTGCGCGTCTCGGTGTCCTTGAAGCGGCTGTAGAGGGTGCGCAGGTAATAGCTGCTGACGTCGTCCGGCTTGTAGTCGAAGTTCAAGCCGAAACCGGTGCGCTCACGGTTGATCTCGTAGTCGCGCTGCTCGAACTCCTCCAGCCGCGCGCCATCGTCGGCGAAATCCCACTTGCCGCCGGTTTCGACGTTATCGGAGCCGAAGTCACGCTCCTGCCAGCTGATGGCCGCGGCCACGCCGAAGTTGTCAACGCCATCGCCTAGGCTGAAGCGGTTGCTGATCGCACCGGAGAATTTCGGGCTGGTTTTCTCGACGTTCTCGTCGTAACTGCCTTCTCCGCTGATGCTGTAGAACAGGCCGTCGTGGTCGAAGGCGGACAAGCTCTCCACCTCGATGGTGCCGCCGAGGGAGTTGGCGTCCATGTCCGGGGTGAGGGTCTTCACTACCGACAACGACTGCACCAGCTCCGAGGGCAGGACGTCGAGGGCCACCGCACGGCGCTTGCTTTCCGGTGAGGGCACCAGAGTGCCGTTGATGGTGACGCTGTTCAGGTCCGGCGCGATGCCGCGCACGCTGACGAAACGCCCTTCACCCTGGTCGCGCTCGACCGAGATGCCCGGAATGCGCTGCAGCGCTTCGGCGGCGTTGTCGTCCGGCAACTGGCCGATGCCGTCGGCGTGAACCACGCTCTTGACGCTGTCGGAACTGCGCTGGTCCTTCAGTGCTTCGTCGATGCTGACGGCCTGGCCGATGACCTCGACGTGCTCCATGACCAGCGGCTCCTCGGCCCACGCCGAACCGGCGCTGACAGCCAGGGCCAGCAGGCTGATGCGGAATCCTGCATGGCGGATGCCGCTGCGGTATGTGCTCATGAACAATCCCCCGAACGGTGTTTACCGGGTCCATCCCGGAACTGCAGCGGACGGTAGGCGGGGGATATGGCGGTTCTGTGACAGGAGGTTCGGCGAGGGCTTGGAACAGGAGGTTTTCGGGGATTTTGCTAGCGGGATTGAGCTGATATGACCTGTTTTCAGGGCGGACTGCGCGCCAGAGCCGTTTTTCGAAGGGGTCGACAGTTTCTGTTTCGCCCTGCTGGGCGAGTCACTTTTTCCAGACGCGGAAAAAGTAACCAAAAACGCTTTGCCCCTGCATACGGCCCCGCGCTACGCGCGGGGTCCGTTCGCTACATCGCTGCTCCAGGGGTCGGCTTACAAGGGCCATCCATGGCCCTTTAAGCCTTTCGCCGCATCCATGCGGCTCACCCCCTTGCACAGCGATTCCACTCACCCTCCTGAAGGGGCGACAGGTGTCGCCTGATGATCACTGCAAGTAAAAGCCGGGGGGAGACGTTCCGTGCAATCCGGTCCAAGCTCCTGCGAGGAGAGCCTGCTCCAATCATGGCGCTGGAAAGCCGAAGCTTGACCTCCAGCACCGGAGCGTGGGATCCAACAAACCAGTTGATACCGCGCCGCTTCGGGACATTGCACGGACTAACGAGCAACGCCAATCGCCCCTTTCAGGAGGCCGAGTGCAATCGTTGCGTAGGGGAGTGAGCGGCATGGATGCCGCGAAAGGCGTAAAGGGCCATGGATGGCCCTTGTACGCCGGCCCTCGGAGCAGCGATGGAACGAGGGGAGTCGAGCGCAGCGAGACCCGGATGGTGGGGCAAGACCTTTTGGTTCCTTTTGGGGGGCCGGCCATCCGGGCGACTGCCAAAAGGGACTCGCCCAGCAGGGCGAAACCTAAATCGCCAGGCAACTCGGCAATCGGCATCGACTCGATGCAGCAAGCACCTCGTCCAGAACTGATCCGATCCATCAGGACAAACCACATTCCCGAGCCCCCACCAAACTGTCCAATCAACCAAAAAAACCCTGAGCCAATTCAACCCCCACCCCATTCATCCAACCGTCACATCCATCTGTTTCCGTGCCCTCACGCATTGGCGCGAATCCTCGCCACGGAGACCTCATGAAATCCCTCCTCAAACTCCACACTCTCACCCTCCTCGGCCTCGCCCTGGCCGCCAACGTCGGCCTGCAGCTGCTGCTCGCCGTCGGCACGGTCAAATCCTGGGGCGAGATCGACTGGATGGACGTGGTCGGTGAAGGCGGTTGCGCCGCCCTCGCCCTCGCCTGGCTGATCATGCTGCTGCACAGCCGCCCGGCCGGCCGGGTGACGCGGTTGCTGGCGCTGGGGCTGGCCTGCATCTGCTTTTCCTGGTGGATGGACCTGCTCGACGAGTTCATCCAGATCCCCGCCAACATCGCCTGGGACAACTGGCTGGAAACCGCGCCCATGCCGGTCGGCCTGATCCTGCTGACGTTCGGCATCTACCACCTGAACCAGGAACAGCGCGCCATCAACGCGCAGATGCACAAGCGCGAGCGCCTTTTTCGTGAGCACCGGCTGTTCGACAACCTGACCCCGCTGGGCACCGCCGAGTACCTGCGTCGTCAACTCGACCTCGCCCTGCGTCAGGCCACTGATGAGCAGCGGCCGCTGTCGCTGCTGGCGGTCGACCTCGACGAATTCAGCCGGGTCAACCAGCGCTACGGCCAGGACGAAGGCGACCTCGTGCTGCAGGCCGTGGCGCAGTTGCTGGTACTCAACCTGCGCCATCAGGATCTGCTTTGCCGCCTGGCGGGTGATCGTTTCGTCGTGCTGCTGCCCGATACCGCCGAACAACAGGCGCGGCAGCTCGCCGAGGAGTTGCAGACCGCCGTCGCCAGCCTCGCACACAAGACCCGCCAGCACGGCGAGCGCCTGCATCTGCGCGCCAGCACCGCGGTGGTGATGGCCTTCGACGACGATGCCGAGCAGTTGCTCAAACGCCTCAACCTCGGCTTGGCCAAGGCCAAGCAGTCCCTGCCACGCTGCGCCTGAGGCGACCATGGAAAGCCCGTTACGCTGGTACGACTGGGACACCCGCTTCATCGCCGCACACCACCAGCCAGCGGTGTTGCTGGACCTGGCACTGTCACGTGGCATCGACAGCCATGCACTGCTGCGCGGCAGTGGGCTGTTCTACGAGGACGTCGCCAGTGGCCGCGCCCGCGTCAGCCCGGAGCAGCTGCTGACGCTCATCGGCAATACCGAGCGTCTGCTGGGTGCTGCGGACAGCAGCTTTCTGTTCGGCCAACGTCTGCTGCCCGGGCACTACGGCGATGTCAGCCTGGCGCTGGCAAATGCCTGCAACCTCGAGCAGGCGTTGGAGCGTCTTTGCCAGTTCCGCGCCCTGCTCTGCCCGCTGCTGGCGCCAAGGCTGCTGTTGGACGAGCAGCAGCTGCACATCTATTGGCTGGACAATGGCAGCGCCGGCCGCCACCAACGGTTTCTCATCGAAGCGCACCTGACCGCCATCGTCGCGCTGTGCAAGCGCGGCAGCGGCCTGCGCCTGCCGTGGCGCTTCCAGTTCGCCTACTCGCAACCGCGCCATGTCGAGCAGTACTGGGTGCACCTGGGTGACGCGCTGCAGTTCGACCGCCACCTGACCCTGCTCAGCCTGCCCCGCGAATATCTGCATCAGCCTTGGCCGGATGCCTCAGCGACCGTTGGCCAGGTCGCACAACAGGCGAGCCAGCAGCAGATCGACGCGCTGGAAGGTCCCTGCGCCTTTCTCGATGCGTTCTACCAATACCTGCATGACCACATCCGCGAGCCGCTGAACCTGGAGCGCGTCGCCGTCGCGTTCGCCATGAGCCCGGCGACGCTCAAGCGCAAGCTGGCCAAGCACGGCACGCATTTTCAGGAGCAACTCGATCTGGTGCGCACGCACGTTGCGCTCTACCTCTATCAAAGCCAGGGCCTGGGTAACGAGGCCGTGGCCAGGCACCTCGGCTTCAACGACACCACCAACTTCCGTCGCGCCTTCAAACGCTGGACCGGCGTGGTGCCCAGCGGCCTGCAACCGCTGTTCGACGCTCCCTGACGGCGTGCTAAGGTGCCGCCCGCACTACCTTCGAGGCGAGCGGGCATGGATATCAAACAGCTGAAGTTTCTCGTGGCGCTGGATGAAACGCGTCATTTCGGCCAGGCCGCGGCACGCTGCCATGTCACCCAGCCGACCCTGTCGATGCGCCTGCGCAGCCTGGAAGACGAGCTCGGTCTGCAGCTGGTGATCCGCGGCCAGCGCTTCGAAGGCTTCACTCCCGAAGGCGAACGCATCCTGGCGTGGGCGCGTAGCCTGCTGGCGGCGCAGGACGGTCTGCTGGCCGAGGCAGCGTCCTTCCGCGGTCAGCTGGTCGGCACGCTGCGTCTGGGCGTGGTACCCCTGGCTGGCTTCGACCCGATGCAATTGGTGCAGGCCTTCGGCGAACGTCACCCCAGCCTGCGCTTCGAGCTGTTCGCACTCAGCAGCGAGCAGATTCTCGAGCGACTCAGCCGTAATCTGCTGGATCTCGGCCTGTCGTATCTGGAGCGCCTCGACGAGGCGCATTTCACCAGCCTGCCGCTCGGCGAAACCCGCATGGGGCTGTTGCATAACGAGCGCCATTTTCGCTTCGACGCGCCATCGCTGCGCTGGGAAGCCCTCGCCGATCTTCCGCTAGGTCTTTTGACCGGCGGCATGCACTTTCGCCAGTCCATCGACCATGCGCTGCGTAGCCGTGGCTTGAGTCTGGCACCGCGGCTGCAGACGGATGCCGTACATCATCTGCTGCAGGCGGTGGGCGCCGGTCTGTGTTGCGCAATCATGCCGCTCGATAGCGGACTCGAGGCGCTGGACAGCGGACTGACGCTGACGCCCATCGACAACGCCAGCACCCTCGCGCCACTGGGGCTGATCCTGCGGCGCGACTCTCCACGCTCCGCACTGGGTGAGGCCTGTTTCAACGAGGCCCGCGAGCTGTTGCAACGGCGATGAAAGGTGCTCGTGATCGACGCCATCGATCACGCCATCAGACATAGCGATTGGACGGCCGCCGCCGGCACTCCTAGGCTGCCTGCGTCGACCTGTCGCAGGCAGCCGCCATGCTCTACGCCACTCTGAAATCCACTGATCTCGCTGAACCGCACGATGCGCGCGCTGCGCTGCTGGCCGAGGAATGCGCGCTGGCCATCAGCTACAACGGTCTGAACCACGCCGTGATGATGGTGACCCCTCAGGATCTGGAAGAGTTCGTCGTCGGCTTCAGCCTCGCTGGCGGACTGATCGAGCGAATCGATGACCTGCGTGGCCTGCGCCTGCTCGGCGACGGCAGCGCCCGCCGCGCCGAGCTGCAGATCAGCCCGCGGGCGTTCTGGACACTCAAGCAGAAGCGTCGCCAGCTCGCCGGCACCAGCGGCTGCGGACTCTGCGGGGTGGATGCGCTGGAGCAGGCACTGCCGCTGCTGGTGCCGCTGCAGCCGGCAGCACTGCCACCCGAAGGGCATTTCCATGAGCTGCGCCAGCGCATCGCCAGTGCCCAGCTGCTGGCCCGCGACAGCGGTGCGCTGCACGCGGCGCTGTATGTCGACGGCAATGGAGAGATCGCCCTCTGTCGCGAGGACATCGGCCGGCACAACGCGCTGGACAAGCTGATCGGCGCGCTGACGCTGCAACGCCGCACACCGGGCGAAGGCTTCGTCGTGGTCACCAGCCGTTGCCTGGAACTGATCCACAAGGCCGTGCGCGCCGGCATCGGCACATTGGTCAGTCTGTCCGCGCCGACCCACCTGACCGTCGAGTGGGCGCGTCGGCACCACCTCAACCTCATTCACCTGCCCCACCACAGCGCGCCTCGGGTCTACAGCCCGGCGCCTGCGACGCACGAACAGAACGGATGCCACCCATGAGTCGCACGTCCCGCTTCCATCCCGCCACCCGCTTCCAACCCTACGCCGGCCCAGCTGGCGGCTGGGGCGCCCTGCGCAGCGTCGCCAGCGCCTGGCTCGGCAGTGGCAACGCGCTGAAGAACATCCGCGCCATGCTGCGTACCAACCAGAATGGCGGCTTCGACTGTCCCGGCTGCGCCTGGGGTGATTCGCCCGAGCCCGGCGCGGTGAAGTTCTGCGAGAACGGCGCCAAGGCAGTGAACTGGGAAGCGACTCGGCGTCGCGTGGACGCCGCGTTCTTCGCCCGCCACAGCGTCAGCCAGTTACGTGAGCAGAGCGATTACTGGCTCGAATACCAGGGCCGACTGACCGAACCGGTCCGTTACGATACCGCCAGCGACCGCTACCTGCCGATAAGCTGGGACGACACCTTTGCGCTGATAGCCCGACACCTGAACGGCCTGGACAGTCCGCACCAGGCGGCCTTCTACACGTCCGGTCGGGCCAGCAACGAGGCCGCTTATCTCTACCAGCTGTTCGGTCGCAGCTTCGGCACCAACAATTTTCCCGACTGCTCGAACATGTGCCACGAGGCCAGCGGCGTCGCCCTGACCGAATCCATCGGCGTCGGCAAGGGCACGGTGACGCTGGAGGATTTCGATCACGCCGATGTGATCTTCGTTCTCGGCCAGAACCCCGGCACCAACCATCCGCGCATGCTCGAACCATTGCGTCAGGCGGTGGAACGCGGCGCTCAGGTGGTCTGCTTCAATCCATTGCGCGAGCGCGGGCTGGAGCGCTTCCAGCACCCGCAGAAGCCCATCGAGATGCTCGCCAATCAGGACGCGCCGACTCACAGTGCCTACCTGCGACCCAATCTCGGGGGCGATCTCGCGGTGCTGCGCGGCATCGCCAAGTACCTGCTGCAGTGGGAGCAGGAAGCCCAGGCCAGCGGCGCACCGGCAGTGTTCGATCACGCGTTTCTGGCTGAGCACAGCCACGGGCTGGACGCCTATCTGGCCGAGGTCGAAGCCACGCCCTGGGCGCTGATCGAGCAGCAGTCGGGGCTCGACCGCGAAACCATTCGCCACGCGGCCGCGATCTACCGCAATGCCGAAAAGGCCATCGTCTGCTGGGCGATGGGCATCACCCAGCACCGTCACTCGGTGGCGACCATCCAGGAAATCGCCAACCTGCTGCTGTTGCGCGGCAACTTCGGCAAGCCCGGCGCTGGCGCCTGCCCGGTGCGCGGCCACAGCAACGTGCAGGGTGATCGCACCATGGGCATCAACGAGCGGCCCCCAATGGCGCTGCTCGATGCACTGCAGCGTCAATTCGATATGCCGATGCCGCGCCAGCCCGGCTACAACACCGTGGAATGCATCCAGGCCATGCTCGCCGGGCAGGTCAAGGTGTTCATCGGTCTGGGCGGCAATTTCGCCCAGGCCACGCCGGACAGCCCGCGCACCCAGCAGGCGTTGCGCAACTGCGCGCTGACCGTGCAGATCAGCACCAAGCTCAACCGCAGCCACCTGACCATGGGCCGCGACGCGCTGATCCTGCCGTGTCTCGGTCGCACCGATATCGACCGCCAGGCCTGCGGCCCGCAGGCGGTCACCGTGGAAGACTCGTTCAGCATGATCCACGCCTCCCGGGGCCAGCTGGAGCCGCTGTCGGCGCAGATGCGTTCGGAGCCGGCCATCGTCGCCGGCATCGCCGCCGCCACACTGGGCAATCGTCCGGTGGACTGGCTCTGGCTGGTGGAGGACTACGCCCGTATCCGCGAGCTGATCGCGGCGACCATCCCGGGTTTCGCCGGCTTCGACCACCGCCTGCACCGTCCTGGTGGCTTCTACCTCGGCAACACCGCTGCCCGGCGCGAATGGAATACGGTCAGCGGCCGAGCCGAGTTCAAGGCGCACCCGCTGCCGACCGATCTGCTGCCTGAGCAGGCCCGCCACGGCGGCGTGGAGGCCGACCTGATCCTGCAGACGCTGCGCTCCCACGATCAGTACAACACCACGCTCTATGGCCTGGATGATCGCTATCGCGGGGTGAAAGGCATGCGCGAGGTGGTGTTCGTCAATCCCGCCGACATCCAGCGGCTGGGCCTGGAAGCCGGCCAGCAAGTCGATCTGATTTCGCTGTGGGACGACGGCATCGAGCGCCGCGTGCGCGGTTTCACCCTGCTCGCCTACGACACCCCGCCCGGCCAGGCCGCCGCCTATTACCCGGAAACCAACCCGCTGGTGCCGCTGGAGAGCTTCGGCGAGCGCAGCCACACGCCGACTTCGAAATTCATCGCGATTCGCGTGCTGCCAAATACGCAGAAGACCGAGCAGCCGCTGATCGCCAGCGGCCAATGACGCTCACTCGAAGCGGCTGGAGTCGTCGCGATCGTGCGGGTAGCGGCGGCTGAGGGGAAACGGCGGCAGCCAGCCTTCGCGGCGCACGGTCCAGCATTCATAGGTCGGCGTCAGCTGGTCAGGTGCATCCAGTGCGCCGAGATGCACCTCGATTTCATCGGCGAAGCGGGAAAAAACCGACGAGCCACAGTGCGGGCAAAAATACCGCCCGGCATATTCGGCCGTCTCGCCTTCGACGGTTACCGCGTCCTGTGGGAACACCGCAGCCGCATAGAACAGCGCGCCATGATGTTTGCGACAGTCCAGGCAATGACAGACTCCGACCCGATAGGGCTCCCCCGCCGTCACGATCCGCACGCTGCCGCACAGGCAGCCACCGGCTAATGAATTCACCTTGCGTCTCCTCCGTCAGTGCTGAAAGCGCCGCGGCCAAGCCACCGACTTCAGGGCCGTGGCTCGACCGCCCGTGAAGCGTAGTCGCCTCTCGGCTGCCGCACTAACGGAGACAAGCTTCAGCTTCCCTTGCGCCCCTGCCCGGCGAAACGCTGGATATCGTGCGTCGGCCCCGAAACGATCAACAGATCGCCTGGCAGCACCTGGGTACTGGGCGTCGCATGCTGAAAGTCCTGGTTGGCGCGCTTGAGTCCGACGACAGTCACGCCGAACGTCTCGCGGACTCCAGCAGCGGCGAGCGTGCTGTTGTGAATCCGCTCAGGGGCATGGATCTTGGCGATCGCGAAGCCGTCGTCGAACTCGATGAAGTCCATCATCCGTCCGGAGATCAGATGGGCAACCCGCTCGCCCATGTCCGCCTCGGGATAGACCACGTGATGCGCCCCGATGCGCAGCGCTATCTGCCCGTGCTCTGCAGTCAGGGCCTTTACCCAGATGTCTTTGATGCCCAGTTCGGTCAGCGCCATGATCGTCATCAGGCTCGCTGCCATGTCGGAGCCGATGCCGACGATGGCGTGGGGAAAATCGGCGACGCCGAGCTGGCGCAGCGCCATGACATTGGTGGAATCGGCCTGTACCGCGTGGGTCAGCAGATCGGCCCAGGTATGCACAGGCTCGGCGGCCTGATCGATGCCCATCACGTCATGGCCCAGACGCGTCAGTGAGCGCGCCACCGAGCTGCCGAACCGCCCCAGCCCGATGACTACTACGCTGTCGCCTTTAGAGAACGAAAATTGCTCTGAAAACAACAATTTAGCCAACAATTGGGTGTTCCTCCGGATAGCGGTAAGGCATGCGGTGCTCGCCCAGTGCGAGGGATGCGGCCAAGGTGATGGTGCCGACCCGGCCGACGTACATCAGCAGAGTGAGCATCAGCTGGCTGGTCTCCGGCAGATCGGCGGTGATACCGGTGGACAGACCGACGGTGCCGAATGCGGAAATGACTTCGAAAATCACCTGATCGGTAGGGATGTCGGTGTCGCGCAGGATGACCAGTGTGCCCAACACAACCATGGCGCTCCCGAGCACCAGCACGGTGATCGCCTGGCGCTGGGCCGAACTGCCGACCCGGCGGCCAAACGCCTCGCTGTCGGCCCTGCCGCGGATCTCGGCGATCACCAGCAGCGCCAGGATGGCGACGGTTCCGACCTTCACCCCACCGGCAGTACCGGCGCTGCCGCCGCCGATGAACATCAGAAAATAGTGCAACGCCCAGCTCTCATGGGTCAGCGCGCCGATATCGATCGCATTGAAACCGGCCGTACGCGCCGAAACCGAAACGAAGGCTGCCGAAAGAAGCTTGTCGACCCAGGCCATGGGACCGAGCGTGCCCGGATTGGACCACTCGAACAGCAGCACCGTCATGAAGCCACCCAGCAGCAGCACTGCCGTCCCCGACAGCGTCAGTTTGGTGTGCAGCGACCAGTGACGCGGGTCCGACCACCGCCGGCGCAGATCGTTGAGAACGGGAAAGCCGATGCCGCCGATGATGATGGCGCTCATGACGGGCAGCAGGATGAAGCCATCGGTGGCGTAGCGCACCAGGCCGTCGCCGTGGATGGAGAAACCGGCGTTGTTGAACGCCGATACGGCATGGAACAGGCCGCTCCAGGCGGCCTCGCCCCAGCCAAGGCCATACGACAGATGCAGGCGCAGGGTCAGCAACAGCATGACCACCAGCTCCATCACCAGCGTAACGACCAGCACCAGTTTCGCCACGCTGCTGATATCACCCAGCCCCAGTACATGGGACTCGGCTTGCGCGACCAGCTTGGTACGCAAGCGGAACGATCGGTTGACCAGCAAGCCCAGCAGAGTTGCCAGGGTCATCATGCCGAAGCCACCGACCTGGAACAGCACCATGATCACGACCTGGCCGAAGGTCGACCAGTACGTGCCCGTGTCGACCACCACCAGACCGGTAACGCAGACCGCCGAGACCGCGGTGAAGAAGGCCGCGAGCAACGGGCCGGTCTCGCCGCTGGCATGGGCAATGGGTAATGAGAGCAGCGCTGTGCCGCAGAGGATGGCGAACAGGAAAACGAGAGCAACGGCCCTGCCTGGGTGCAGCAATGATTTCATTCGACCCGCGCCAACAGATCCGAAAAATGGCAGCGAACCGGCCGGCGGTCCGCGAACAGGAGCGGGAGGCTATGCCTATTCATTCGTTTGTTCAACTGGCAAGCCCTGCTTCACAGGCCTAGCCCCGCAGCAGCTCAAGCACCCGAGCGGCAAGCGCGTCGATCGAGAACGGCTTGGTCAACACCTGCATCCCGACTCCCAGCGAGCTGTTACCCAGTGCCGCGCTTTCTGCGTAACCAGTGATGAACAGCGTCTTCAGCTCTTGGCGGACCTCTCGTCCGGCGTCGGCCATCTGCCTTCCGTTCATTCCACCGGGCAGACCGACATCGGTGATCAACAGGTCGATGCTCACATCCGACTGCAGCAGTTTCAGCCCGGCAACGCTGTCGGAAGCCTCGATCAGCGTATAGCCCAGGTCCCCGAGTACATCCATCAGCAGCATACGCACCGTGGGCTCGTCATCGACGATCAGGATCGTCCCGCAGGAGCCCGTCAGCGCCGCCGCTGTCTGCGCCGGAACCACAGCGCCAATCCCCGTCTCACCTAGATGGCGCGGCAGATAAATGCACATCGCTGTGCCTCTGCCGACCTCCGAGCTGATTCGCACCTGGCCGCCGGACTGCTTGGCAAAGCCGTAGATCATCGACAGGCCGAGGCCGGTACCTTCACCGATCGGCTTGGTGGTGAAGAACGGATCGAACGCCTTGGCGATAACACCGGGCGTCATCCCTGTGCCAGTGTCGGTCACGGTCAACGACAGATATTCGCCAGCCGGCAGATCGTTGGCCTGCGCCGCATCGGAGTCCAGCCACTGATTGGCCGTCTCGATGGTGATGCGCCCACCGTCCGGCATCGCATCGCGGGAATTGATGCAGAGATTGAGAATGGCATTTTCCAGCTGGCTGGTATCCACCGATGCAGGCCACAGATCCGGCGCACTGATGGTTTCCAGCCGAATGCTCGGCCCGACCGTACGTTGAATCAGCTCGGTCATGCCTTCCACCAGCAGGTTAACGTCGACCGGCCGCGGGTCGAGCGTCTGGCGACGAGAGAACGCCAGCAGTCGGTGGGTCAGCGCGGCAGCCCGTTTTGCCGCGCTCTGAGCCGACAGCATGTACTTGTCGATGTCGTTGAGCCGGCCCTGGGCAATCCGCATGCTCATCAGTTCAAGCGCGCCGCTGATGCCGGCCAGCAGGTTGTTGAAGTCGTGCGCCAGGCCGCCCGTCAGCTGGCCGACCGCTTCCATTTTCTGTGACTGGCGCAGCTTCTCCTCGGCCTGGATCAGCTCTGCGGTGCGCTCGGCGACACGTTGCTCCAGCGTCTCATTGAGCGCACGCAATGCCGCAGTCGCGCGGTCTCGCTCGGCCTCGATGGAGCGACGGTCCTCCACGTCGATCAATACGCCGGGAAAGCTCAGGGCAGTGCCGGCCGGCGCGTGATCAACGCGACCGTTCGCCTCGATCCAGTAATACCGGCCATCGGCGCGGCGAACCCTGTATTGATGGGCGTAGGCACCGCCCCGAGCGATGACATCGTCGATGGCCGCGATCAGACCTTCCCTGTCCTCAGGGTGCACCGTTGCGATGATCTGCTCGAGCTTCAGCCCCTCGCGGCCAAGCGCCGGGTCAAGGCCAAAGGCGCGGGCGAAGCCGTCATCCACGGTGAACTGGTTGGACGGCAGGTCCCAGTTCCAGGTGCCGATGATCGCGCCAGCCGCCAGCGCCAATTGAACGCGCTGGATGTTTTCGCGCGCCAGCGCTTCGCTGATGCGCAGGCGATTTTCCGCGTCGCGGCGCTGGGTGACGTCGTTGAACAGAATGGCGATTCTTCGGTCGGCAGGGTCCCCGACACGCACTGCCCGCACATCGAACCAGCGCTCGAAGGCCAGCGCGAAACTCTCGAAATTCGCCGGCTCGCCGGTCTTGGCAACGTGGCCATAGGTGTCGAACCAGAACTGTTCCAGCTCCGGCGCGTACTCGGTTACCCACTTGCCCCGCAGGTCCACGCCGGCCTGCCGCTCGAACGCGGGATTGACCTCGACGAACTGATAATCGACGGGACGATCATCGGCATCGAACTTGACCTGCACGATCGCGAAGGCTGCTTCGATGGTTTCCAGAATGGCGCTGAAGCGCTCCTCGCTCTGACGCAGCGCAGCCTCGGCGGCACGCACGCGCGTCAGATCGAGCATCGCGCCGATCATCCGCACCGCCCGTCCCTGCACGGTGCGGATCACATGCCCGCGATCGAGGATGTCCGCGTAGGAGCCATCCACGCGCTGAAAACGGTACTCGTCGGTCCAGGTCGTACCGCCGCTGTCGATGACGGCATGAATTGACTGGTGGATACGCTCGCGATCTGCCGGGTGAATATGGTCCAGCCACCACTGCCCGGAGCTGTCGACATTTGCCAGCGAATGGCCGTAGGCCAGTTCCAGCGCATCGTTCCATAGCACCTGATCGGCATCGAGATCCCAATCCCAGACCGCATCGCTGGTAACGTTGGAGGCCAGTCGATAACGGACCTGGGTGTCCTCCGTGGAGCGGTCGACCAACGCGGCACGCAGGCGCACCACCTCCGCCATCAGCTCCTCTCGAGTAAGATTTTCCAGGGCCGCTTCCTCTTCCAACGTTTCGATCAGGGGTGGACCAATCCCCTTGACGTAAGGTGCCGGTAATCAGAGCAGAATTGTCGGGATTTTGCACTCGCGCCAGCCGCGCAAAGCCGAGGAACGGCGGTTTGCTTCGGCCTTGCAACCCGCACACCGGACCCTACCGCATGCGGCCCCGCCCTCGGGACGACGACTGGCACGCCCCAGCTTTTGCCGCGCCACGATCGGCGGCACGAGCCAGCAATGATCACCTGACGTCCCGTGCAACCCGCCCTGAACTTTCCCCCGACAGGACTGTCAGTCAGCTGATGCCCGCCATGGAGCGCCATGCTTTTCGTGCCGTTTGCACGCTGGGCCCATAGTGGCGGCTAGCGGGTTCGCCCGTTGCATTCCCGTACCCGCCGTCGGGTATCCGCCAAATCATCTCGCGGATACGGCCGACCCACCGCCCTCACCCATGGGCTTATCGTTCTTCCAATAACGCGAACTTTTCATGTCCATATCTCTTCATCTTTCTGCCTTGCTCTCCCGTCTCGCTCGTTCCAGGTCGCGCCAGCTCATCGGCGTCGGCGTGTTTGGCGCCTTGTTCATGGCGGGCCCGGTGAATGCTCAGGAGCCCTCCAGCAACACGCGCTGGGTCAGCGACAGCCTGAATACCTTCGTGCGCAGTGGCCCCACCGACGGCTACCGCATCGTCGGCACCCTGACCTCGGGACAGAAGGTCGAGTTGATCAGCACCCAGGGCGATTACAGCCAGGTGCGTTCGGAATCCGGCAGCAACGTCTGGATTCCCAGCAAGGAACTGCAAGAAGTACCCGGCCAGGCCGAGCGCCTGCCGCAGCTCGAACAGCAGGTCGCCGAGCTGAGTGAAGAACTCAAGACTATCGACGACAGCTGGAAGGTACGCGTGCAAGGGATGCAGGAAACCCTGGATTCGCGCAAAGCCCTGATCGACGAACTGGACGCCCGCCGCGTCGCCCTCGAAACCGAACTGACCGAAGCCCGCTCGGAGCTGCGCTCCACCCAGGCGCGCCTGGGCGACGAGAACAAGCAGGTGCTGATGCAGTACATGGTCTACGGCGGCAGCATCGCCGGCGCCGGGCTGCTGGTCGGCCTGATCCTGCCGACGCTGACCCGCGGCCGCAAACGTAACGATCGCTGGTTCTGAGCCCGTATCAGGCGAGGTAACTGCCCAGCAGGTAGTAGATGGCAGCCGCGAGCAGCGTACCGCCTATCAAGCCGATGCGACCGTGCACGGCCAGCACCGCGACGGCCATCAGAGCAAGCCCGCCCGCGACGGGCGATCTGCCGATCTCGCTGTAAACGACATACACCGCGAGATTGGCGAACACAGCCACCGGCATCACCTGCCCGATCAGGTGCAGCCCTCGCGCGCCCAGCGATAGGCGAACGAAGGCCGGCACGATACGCACCAGCACGCTGGTAGCCGAAAGCGCCGCAAGGGCGACCAGGGCTGCATCGCTCATGAGCGACTCCTGCCCAGCAACCAGGTCGCCAGCAGCACGCCAGGCACCCAGAAATACACAGGCCCGAGCAGCAGGATCAGCCCACTCGCCCCTGCGACAACGAATGCGATCCGCATCAACCCAACCTGCCGAGCAGGCTGCAGCGAACCGATCCGGCTCTTGAGCTGCGACACCGCCAGATACAGCAACACAGCACTCGCCGGGAAAGCGAGATTCAGATCGTCGCCAAGCCAGGCTGTAGGTAGCACGCGGCTCAGCCATGCGCCCAGCACACCTGCCAGTACCCAGGCGAGAAAAATGATCAGGCGAATGCGCAACACCACGCTGGGCCCATCGTCGTCGCGCTCGCAGGCGTATGCCTCGTCGCCGAGCATGTGCGCACCGCAGGCGCGATTCAATGCTCGATCCGGCAGGCGGTCTACCGTGGTGAGCGCCGTGGGCACGTAACGGCTGTTGATCGAGGCCGTGACCAGCAAGAGGGTGAAAAAGCCTGCGCCACCCTCGCTGAGCGGCAAAGCGGCAAACTGACCGCTGCCGGTAAAGCCGAGCAAACCGACCAGCAGCACCTCCCACCACGCCCAATCGGAGCGCGCCGCCAGTACGCCGAACAGCATGCCTACCGGGATGAGCGAAAGCGCGGCCGGCAGCGCACGTCTATATGCAGCCAGACTCGCCGCGTGGCGCCCTTGAGGCCGATCGAAGTCCTCTGTTGCGTCGGTCACCTGGAACCCCGCTGCACATGCCTGTTTCGCCCAGTCTCGGTGACAACACCCGGAGACGTCTTGCACGATCGTGCAGGCGAGCGGGCTCAGGGTCGGCGAATCAACCGCAGCCAATGCCCGGGGGGAAGGCCGTAGGCCTGCTTGAACTGGCGGCTCATATGGCTCTGATCGACGAAGCCGGCGATCAACGCGGCATCGCTCGGCGCGCTTCCTCCGAGCAGCAGGCGACGGACCTGATCGAGCCGGCGCAGCGTCAGATAGCGATAGGGGCTGGTGCCGAACAGCGCGCGAAAGTCCCGCGACAGGCTCCAGCGATCACGATCTGACACCCGCTCCAGTTCATCGAGGCTGATGGGCTGAGTGAGGAATTCGTGGATGTAATCCCGGGCTCGCTCGGCCGCCCGGAAATCGACACTGCGGCGCCGGCCTTTTGTCCGCGCGACCTTGGCCATGATTTGAGCGAGGTCGTACAGCGCATCCTGCTCCTCCAATCCCTCGAGTGGCCTGTCCAGACACTGCAGCAGGCTACCAATGGCTCGCTGCAGGCGCGGATCGCGGGATACGCCATCGTCGATGAAGGGCAGTGGCTGGCCGCCCAGCGGGCCCTGCAATAAAGCAGGCTCGATGTATACGGCGCGGTAGCGGAAACCCGCTTCGCTGCCGGCTTCGCCATCGTGCAGCTCGTCCGGATGCAGCACGAACGTATCGCCCGGCAGGCTGTTGCGCGCGCACTTGCGATAGTTGAAACGATGTACTCCAGACACCGTACAGCCGATGGCATAGGTATCGTGGCGATGAGGGGCGAATCCGTAACCGGCGAAATAGGCTTCCAGCCGCTCAAACCGGCCTGGTTCGTGCGGGCGCCTGACCCAATCCCTATCGCTCATGTGCATTGCGCATCGTCCGGCACTCATCGGTTTCGCTGCTGACCCGCGCTACGGTAGCGAGCGATGGCAATGCCAGGCAACCACAGTCCGCGCAAGGGCATTCTTGAGCCGCTCCGTTCGTCAAAGGGACATCGCTTAAGCCTTGCGCGCCGACTATGCTTGTCGCAGAGAACTGCTAGGAAGCCAGGCACACATGGGCGCAGTATGGCGGTC
The DNA here is from genome assembly GCF_000327065.1 of Stutzerimonas stutzeri RCH2. Taxonomy (NCBI): domain Bacteria; kingdom Pseudomonadati; phylum Pseudomonadota; class Gammaproteobacteria; order Pseudomonadales; family Pseudomonadaceae; genus Stutzerimonas; species Stutzerimonas stutzeri. The sequence goes on from NC_019936.1 coordinate 2,595,378, forward strand.
CGACAAGACATCCCAGGATGGGCGTAACAAGCGCGCCCCCACCCCTAAACCATCCCGTAAAACTGCTAAAGGTCGCCGCAAAGTGGCGCGCCGGTTGGCGTTGCTCGTCGGCATTTCACTGCTGGCTGGTGGCGGTTACCTTGGCTGGCAGGAGCTGGAAAGCTCGCGGTGGCAGGCCCATTGGTTAAGCCGCTATGCGGCTGACCTGGATTACACCGTCATGCCGGGGCCGAGCCCGCGCATCCAGTTTCCCGAAGATGGCCCGTTCGATCGCCGGCTGGGTTATGTGGACCTGCCGCGTTTCATCGAGCAGCTGTCGCAGCGCAACTTCCGGGTCGAGGAACAGGCGCGCTTTTCGCGAGCCTTGCTGGATTACACCAGCCGGGGATTTTTCCCGCCTTACCCCGAAGAGTCCAAGGCCGGGCTGGCGATCAATGATTGCCGCGGCGCACCGCTGTACACCAACAGCTACCCGCGGCAGTACTACGAGCGCTTCGAGGACATTCCGCCGCTGGTGGTGATGAGTCTGTTGTTCATCGAGGACCGCGGGCTGCTGGATACCGACCGTCCCAACGCCAACCCAGCGGTGGACTGGCCGCGTTTTACCAAGGCAGCGATCAGCCAGCTGGAGAAACGTCTCGGCCTGGGCGGCCAGGCGGCTGGCGGCAGCACCCTGGCGACGCAGGTGGAAAAATACCGGCACTCCCCGGAAGGCCGTACCGGCGACCCGCAGGAGAAGATCCGGCAGATGGTTTCCGCCAGTGTGCGTACCTACCGTGAGGGCCCGCAGACGCTTGCCACGCGCCAGCGCATCGTGCGCGACTATCTCAACAGCGTGCCGCTTTCGGCCGCGCCGGGGCATGGCGAAGTGCATGGCATTGCCGACGGCCTGCGACTTTGGTTCGGTGCCGATTTCCGCGAATTCAATCGCCTGCTCGATCCGCGCAGCGGCGACGCTGTCGACCCGCAAGCCCGTGGGCTGGCGCTGCGTCAGGTGCTATCGCTGCTGATCGCACAACGGCGACCGTCCTACTACCTGGGTGCCGGCCGCGAGGAAATGGCAGCGCTGACCGACAGCCACATCCGCCTTTTGGCCAACGGCGGCATCATCGATGCGAACCTGCGCGACGCAGCGCTGAATCAACGTATCGTCGCGCGCAGTCCGAGCCGTGACTCGGCGATTCAGACCGTGGACGCCACCAAAGGCATCACTGTGGCGCGAATGCGCCTTGCCGGCCTGCTCGGCTTGCCGCTCTACGACCTGGACCGGCTGGACCTGACCGCCAGCACCCCATTGCAGGGCGATCTGCAGGCGCAGGTCAGCGAGTATCTGGTGCGTCTGGCCGATCCGGCATTTGCCGAAACGGTTGGGCTGTTCGGCGACCGCATGCTGTCGCCGGAGAAAACCGCCGATGTGCGCTACAGCTTCACCCTGTTCGAGCGTGGCGAGGAAGGCTTCCGCGTACGGGTGCAGACCGACAACACCAACCAGCCATTCGACATCAACGAAGGCAGCAAGCTGGAGCTGGGCTCGACCGCCAAACTGCGCGTGCTGACGACCTATCTCGAAGTCATCGCCGAGCTGCATCAGCGTTACTCGGACCTCACCCCGGCCGAGCTGCGCAAGATCGGCGCCAAGGCCAATCTCAGCCGCTGGGCCATCGATTACCTGGCCACGCACAGCGACCGCAGCCTCGATCGCATGCTCGACGCAGCGCTGGAGCGGCGCTATTCGGCCAGCCCTGCCGAACGCTTCTTCACCGGCGCCGGCATGCACCGTTTCGGCAACTTCCGCCGCGAGGACGATGGGCGCATTCCCACGGTGCGCGAGTCCCTGCGCGAATCGATCAACCTGCCGTTCGTGCGTCTGATGCGTGACCTGGTCAGCTACAGCACCCACGAAACCATCAACAGCGCCGAGTTGCTGAACGACGACAAGGACCCGCGTCGCCAGGAGTACCTGACCCGCTTCGCCGATCGTGAGGGCTCGGTATTTCTGCAGCGTTTCTGGAAAAAGTACCGCAACAAGACGGCCGAGCAGCGCATCGAAACCTTCCTGCAGGGCATGCGGCCGACGCCGGTACGCCTGGCCGCGGTGCATCGTTATCTGATGCCCGATGCCGAGCGGCCGGTCTTCGATCGCTTTCTCAAGCAGCATCTGCCAGACGCCGACCTCAACGACAAGCAGCTGGATGCGCTTTACACGCGCTACGGCCCTGGCGCCTACAGCCTGCCTGATCAGGCCTACATCGCCCGCACGCACCCGCTCGACCTGTGGCTGCTGGGCTACCTGATCGCCAACCCGCAGGCGACGCTTTCCGAAGTGGTTGCCGATAGCCGCGCCGAACGCCAGGAGGTCTATGGCTGGCTGTTCCGCAGTCGGCACAAGAGCGCACGCGACAGCCGGATTCGCATCATGCTGGAGGTCGAGGCCTTTACCGACATCCATCGGCGCTGGCAGCGGCTGGGCTATCCATTCGACAACCTGGTGCCTTCGCTGGCCACGGCGCTGGGCAGCTCCGGTGACCGACCGGCCGCGCTGGCCGAGCTGATGGGCATCATCCTCAACGACGGCATCCGCCTGCCCAGCGTACGCATCGATAACCTGCAGTTCGCCGAAGGCACTCCCTACGAGACGCGCATGGGCTTCGTCGCCGGCGATGGCAAGCGGGTGATGCCGGTTGAGGTCGCCCGCGCGTTGCAGGATGCGTTGGCCAATGTGGTCGAAGGCGGCACGGCGCGGCGCCTGCAGGGCAGCTTCGTGCAGGAGGACGGCAGCGCGTTGCGCGTGGGTGGCAAGACCGGCACCGGCGACAACCGTATCCAGAGCGTTGGCGCAGGCGGGCGGTTAATCAGCTCGCTGGCGCTGAACCGCACGGCCACGTTCGTCTTCTATCTCGGACCCCGTCACTTCGGCACGCTGACGGCCTATGTTCCGGGGCGCGGCGCGGAGAACTTCCGCTTCACCTCGGCGTTGCCGGTACAGACCCTCAAGGGCATGGCGCCGATCCTGCTGCCCTATCTGCAAGGCCAGAGCACGCTCTGCCAGCCGGAGCACCTGCCGGCACTGACCAGCGGCATGCTGTCGGCCGACAAGTGATGCCGCAGCGGCGATGCGGCTGGCTACATGGCCAGTCGCTCACCGCACCCCGCCTGATGTGAACGTGATCATCCGCTTTCCTTTGAGCTGCTTTGCCTGTTTGCCTGTCGAATACCTCGGCCCTTGCACCATCCGCAGCGCAAGGGCATCTGCCGAATCGATCGGCCGCTATGGGAAACGTCATGCTCGAAGGGATATTGCTGGTCACCACAGGCTTCTTTGTGCTCGTCACGCTCCTGCCGCTGTGGCGGCATCGCGGCTGGTGGGTGCGCGTATGGGAGTTTCCACGCCTGCAGCTCGGCGCGCTGCTGGCCGCCCTGCTCGTCGCTCAGGGCATGCTGCTGGACTACAGCCAGCCCTGGCATTACCTGATCTCCGCCCTGGCCGGCGCGTGTCTGGTCTATCAGCTCGCGTGGGTCGTGCCCTACACCCGCCCCTGGAGCAACGAGGTGCGCCGGGCGGAGCCAGATGCCACAGGGCCGCGCATCCGAGTGATGTCATCCAATGTGCTGGGCCCGAATCGGCAGTCCGACCGGCTGCTGGCGCTGGTCCGCGAGCATCGCCCCGACGTTCTGGTGACCCTCGAATCAGACCAGTGGTGGGAAGCGCAGCTCGAGCAACTCGCCGAGGAGTACCCGCATAGCATCCGCTGCCCGCTGGACAACCTTTACGGCATGCATGTCTTTTCACGTCTGCCGCTGGAAGAGCCGGAGCTGTGCTTTCTGGTGGAAGACGACGTGCCATCCATGCATGCCCGAGTGCGCGTCAGCGACGAACTCGCGGTGCGCATGCACTTTCTGCACCCTGCACCACCCAGCCCGACGGAGAACGAAGAATCCACCGAACGCGACGCGGAGCTACTGGTGGTCGCCAAGAGCATCCAACGCAGCGATGACCCGATCATCGTCAGTGGTGATCTCAACGATGTCGCCTGGTCGCCCACCACGCGCCTGTTCCGCAAGATCAGCGGGCTGCTCGACCCGCGCGTAGGCCGTGGTATGTACAACACCTTCCACGCCCATCACTGGTTCCTGCGTTGGCCGCTGGACCACTTCTTCCACAGCGCGCATTTCCGCTTCATCCGCCTGCTGCGCCTGCCGGATATTGGCTCCGACCACTTCCCGGTATTCATCGAACTGCAGTACGACCCCAAGCACACTGAGCAGCAACATGGCCTCGAAGCCGATCGCGAGGACGAACAGCAGGCCGAGCAAACCATCGACGAGGAACCCGTCACCCCGAGCGATGTACCGCAACCGGATGCCAAGCCGCAACGCTGAGCGCAGCCCGGCTAGCCGCAATAGGGAAAGCTATGCTGGACGGCATAGCTTTCCCTGTCCCAAAGAGAGAGGCTGCATTGACTCCCGCACCCGAACGCCCCGCCATCACACCGGAAACCCTGCGTCGGCTTGCCTTCGACCAGTCCATCCGCTGGACCAGCCAGAACGATGACCTCTGGCAGCTGATCGACAATGACCTGTGGCAGCTCACACGCAACCCCAGCCTGATTCTCAGCACGGTGCCGGAGCAGAGACTGGAAGCCATTCTGCAACGCGCCGAATGCCATCGTTTGGTGGAAGGCATCGTTGAGGCTCAGCAGGCACGCCTGGAACGGCCAACGTGGTTCGCCAGCCAGAATTGCGGCGAAACGCTCACGCGGGTCGCCTATTTCTCCATGGAGTACATGCTCAGCGAGGCGTTGCCGATCTATTCCGGCGGGCTCGGCAATGTCGCCGGCGATCAGCTCAAGGCTGCCAGCGATCTCGGCGTTCCGGTCACCGCGGTGGGCATGCTCTGGCAGCACGGTTACTTCCGCCAGAGCATCGGCCCCGATACTCACCAGCAGGCGCTGTATCCGGTCAACGACACCCGGCAGATGCCTATCGAACCGCTGCTCGATGCAGACGGCGCCCCGTTGCGGTTGGCCATTCAGCTCCCCGGGCTGCAGATCTGGCTGCGCGGCTGGCAGGCCACGGTCGGCCTCAACCGCCTGCTGTTGCTGGACACCAACGATCCGGCAAACCCGCCCATAGCACGGCTGATCGCCAGCGAACTCTACGGCGGTGACAATGAAATGCGCCTGCGCCAGGAGCTGGTTCTGGGCATCGGCGGCTGGCGTTTGCTCGAAGCCGCCGGGCTGCGTCCTGATGTGCTTCACCTGAACGACGGTCACGCTGCATTCGCGGTGCTGGAGCGCGCGCGCAGCCATATGGCCAGAGAGCGTGTCTCGTTCTCCGTCGCACTCAACGCAACGCGTGCAGGCAATCTGTTTACCACCCACACCCCTGTCGAGGCCGGATTCGATCGTTTTCCGCCGGAGCTGGTAAGCAATTATCTAGAGCGCTATGCCGAGTACGAACTGGGCATTTCACTGCAGGCATTGCTGGCAATGGGACGCAAACAACCGCAGGACCCGCGCGAGCCATTCAACATGGCCTACCTGGCGACGCGCGGTGCCGGCGCGGTCAACGCCGTCAGTCAGCTGCACGGCCGCACCAGCCGCTACATCTTTCGCGAGCTGTACCCACGCTGGCCAATCGAATCCGTACCTGTCGGCCATGTCACCAACGGCATCCACCTGCCGACCTGGGTTTCACCGGACGCCGAAGCGCACTGGTATGAATTGCATGGCGACGATATCCCCTGGCGCGGAACCGACCAGGGTTCGGTGGACGAGCTACTGGCGCGAGTCGACGATCGCTGGCTATGGCAGATTCGCCAGTACGCGCGTGGCGAATTGCTTGCCTTCGTACGCAGCCATCTGGCCCGCAGCCTCGCGGTGCATGGCGCGTCGCCAGCGGAAATTGAAGTTGCCGGCTCGCGCCTGCATCCCGAACATTTGACGTTGGGTTTCGCCCGGCGCTTCGCCAGCTACAAGCGCCCCAATCTGCTGTTGCAGGATCCGGAGCGACTGGCAGCCATCCTCACCCATCCCGCTTATCCGGTGCAGCTGCTGGTGGCTGGCAAGGCACACCCTGCCGACCGCACCGGGCAAGCGCTGCTCAGCGAATGGCAACGGTTCGCCGCCAGAGCCGACATCGCCGGACGCGTGATCTTTCTCGAGGACTACGATATGCGCATCGCCCGGCACATGGTGCAAGGCGTCGATGTCTGGCTGAACACACCGCGCCGCCCATGGGAAGCCAGCGGCACCAGCGGCATGAAGGTTCTGGCCAACGGCGGGTTGAACCTTTCACAGCTCGACGGCTGGTGGGCCGAAGCCTATGCCGCCGATCTCGGCTGGGCCGTCGGCGATGGCCTAGAGCATGAACCCGAACATGATGCGGCTGACGCCGAACAGCTTTATCGGCTGCTCGAAGAGCAGGTGGTGCCGTGCTTCTACAGACGTGATGAGCAACAGATCCCGGCCGCCTGGGTAAAACGCATGCGCCGCAGCATGAGCGAACTGGTGGAGCGTTTTTCCGCCGATCGCACGGTGCGCGAATACACCGAGCGCTATTACCTTCCGCTGGCCACTGCCTACCGGCAACGCTGCGCGGATGGTTCGGCCTCGGCATCGGCGCTGTCACGCCAGATCACCTGTCTGCGCAGCTACTGGCACGAACTGGCCTTCGAGCAGATTGAATGGCGGAGCGAGAGCGACATCCATCATGTCGAGGTTCGCCTGCATCTTGGACGCATCGAGCCGCAGCAGATTACCGTGCAGCTGTTCGCCGAACCGCAGGGGGGCGAGCCAGCTGCCGTCCACGCATTGACGCTCCAGCACCACGACGGCGCATACGCCACCTTCCAAGGTGACGTGATAACTCAACGCCCGCCGGCCGACTACACAGCGCGAGTGATACCCAGCTCCGTACTGGGCCTCGCCGTGCCGCTGGAGCTGTCGCTCATTCTCTGGCAGCGATGAACAGCCGGAACGCTACCCGCACGCCGCAGTCATCTATAAACCCCCCGCATAGAGGATGCCGCGTCATGATCAAGCAAATGTTCGACAAAACCGCCCCACAGAACGTCCACGGCTGGGAACGCGCCGCGTCGCTGGCCGGCGGCCTGGTATTGATGGGCAAGGGTCTGCGCCGTGGCGGGATTTTCGGTCTGGCAGAACTGGCGATGGGCGGCATGGCCCTGGTCCGCGGCATCAGCGGTCGTTGCGAGGCCAAGCGCATGCTCGCGGAGATGGAAAGCAAACCGGCGTTGCCGAGCCAGCGCTACAGCCATATGCCGATGGATTCCGAAGTGCACAGTTCGGACTTCACCGATACGAGCGTGCAGATGCCGGACTCCACCCCCATGGGCAACGAAAGCCGTACCACGCCCCGCGTCTGATCGACCGGGCGGCGCCGCAATGATGTGCCGCCTGCGCACAGCCGCTACACGGCTGACGCGCAAATCTCCCGGCGCTCTCGCAGCGCCGTCTTGCTTCTCTGGACAGCTCGGCCAGCGATAACTACTGGCCCAGCAAACGATCCTGGTTCTGCTGCGCCATCTCCTTGAGGTAATCCCAGGTCGTGCGCATGCGCGCCAGGTCCTTGAACTCGATCGGCATCAACATCCAGAAGGTGCGGGTGAAGCTGACCTCTTCGGGCAGCAGCAGTCGCAGCCGTGGATCGGCGTCGGCGGAAAACGCCGGCAGAATCGCGATCCCTGCACCCATCGCCACCGCCTCCTGCTGTGCCAGCAGGCTGGTGCTGCGCAGGCCGATGGAGCGGGCGTCAGCGATGCCATCGAGAAACAGCAACTCCTTGCTGAACAGCAGATCATCCACGTAGCTGACGAAGCGGTGCTCAGCCAGATCCTCGCGGCTGCGGATCGGCGGGTGTTCGTCGAGATAGGCTGGCGAGGCATACAGCCGCAGCACGTAGTCGGTCAGCCGGGTGATGATGAACGGCCCGCGCTCCGGGCGTTCCAGGGTGATGACGATATCCGCCTCGTGGCGCGACAGGCGCACCGCCCGCGGCAGCGCCAGCAGGTCGATGTTCAGGTGCGGATAGCGGCGGCTGAGCCCGGTGAGCTGACCGGCAAGCATCACCGTGCCGTAACCCTCCGTGGCGCCGATGCGCACCTGCCCGGAAAGGCCATCACCCATGCTCGGCAACGAGTGCTCGATGGCCACACTGGCGCTTTCCATCGCTTCCACTCTCGGCAGCAGGTTGCGCCCGGCTTCGGTGAGCTTGTAACCGCCCGGCTCACGCAGGAAGAGCTGCAGGCCCATGCTTTTTTCCAGCGCCTGCAAACGACGGGACACGGTGGTGTGGTCGACAGCGAGCCGGCGCGCCGCGGTCGTCAGCCGCCCTGCCCTAGCGACCTCAAGGAAATAACGCAGATTGTCCCAGTCCATGGTTGAAGCCTCCATCAGCTCCTGTGCATTTATGCAGAGCGACTCTGCAGTCGATCGCATTGTAATGTGGTTTTTTGCATTGCTACATTCATTGCAACTGGTCGCAGCCGTCCGCGAGCCATAACAACAACAGTGCCTTCTCAGGCGGAGAGCCTTATGACAACGTCCAGCTCCATTCCTACCGTCAAATTGCTGATCGACGGTGAATTTATCGAATCGACCACCCAGGACTGGCGCGATGTCGTCAACCCGGCGACCCAGGAAGTCCTGGCCCGCGTGCCGTTCGCGACCGCTGAGGAAATCGACCGCGCCGTCGCCAGCGGCCAGAAAGCCTTCAAGACCTGGCGCAAGACACCGATCGGCGCGCGCGCACGCATCTTCCTCAAGTACCAGCAGCTGATCCGCGAGAACATGAAGGAGTTGGCGGCGATCCTCACCGCCGAACAGGGCAAGACCCTGGCCGATGCCGAGGGCGACGTGTTCCGCGGCCTGGAAGTGGTCGAGCACGCCGCTGGCATCGGCAACCTGCAGCTCGGCGAGCTGGCCAACAACGTCGCCGCCGGTGTCGATACCTATACCCTGCTGCAGCCGCTGGGCGTCTGCGCCGGCATCACCCCGTTCAACTTCCCGGCGATGATCCCGCTGTGGATGTTCCCGATGGCCATCGCCACCGGTAACACCTTCGTTCTCAAGCCCTCCGAGCAGGACCCGATGGTCACCATGCGCCTGTGCGAACTGGCGCTGGAAGCCGGCGTGCCGCCGGGCGTGCTCAACGTGGTGCACGGCGGGCCAGACGTGGTGAATGCGATCTGCGACCACCCGGATATCAAGGCGGTGTCCTTCGTTGGCTCGACCAAGGTCGGCACCCACGTCTACAACCGCGCCAGTCAGGCCGGCAAGCGCGTGCAGTGCATGATGGGCGCGAAGAACCACGCCATCGTGCTGCCCGATGCGCACAAGGAGCAGACCCTCAACAACCTCGCCGGTGCCGCCTTCGGTGCGGCCGGCCAGCGCTGCATGGCGCTCTCGGTGGTGGTGCTGGTGGGTGAGGCGCAGGCCTGGATTCCCGATCTGGTGGCCAAGGCGCAGACGCTCAAGGTCAACGCCGGTGTCGAGGCCGGCACCGATGTCGGTCCGCTGGTTTCCTGCGCAGCGCTGGATCGCGTCAGCGGGTTGATCGAACGCGGCGTGCGCGAAGGCGCCAAGCTGGAACTGGACGGTCGCAACCCGAGCGTCAGCGGCTACGAGAACGGCAACTTCGTTGGCCCGACCATCTTCTCCGGCGTCACCCGCGAGATGAGCGTCTATCAGGAAGAAATCTTCGGCCCGGTCCTCTGCGTCATGGCGGCAGCGACCATGGACGAAGCCATCGAGCTGATCAACGCCAACCCGAACGGCAACGGCACCGCTATCTTCACCCGTTCCGGTGCCGCGGCGCGGCACTTCCAGGAAGAGATCGACGTGGGTCAGGTGGGCATCAACGTACCGATCCCGGTGCCGGTGCCGATGTTCTCCTTCACCGGCTCGCGCGCCTCCAAGCTCGGCGACCTCGGCCCGTACGGCAAGCAGGTGGTGCAGTTCTATACCCAGACCAAGACCATCACCGAACGCTGGTTCGATGAGAACGAGGTCGGCGGCCCGGTCAACACCACCATCAACCTGAAGTGACATCACCCATCGGGCCGGCGGACGCGCCGGCCCTCAAGGACGCTGAAATGACATTCGAAACCCTGCTCGTCGACATCCAGGAGCGCGTCGCGCTGATTACCCTCAACCGGCCGCAGGCGCTCAACGCGCTCAACGGCCAGCTGATCAGCGAGCTGAACCAGGCGCTGGGCCAGCTCGAGGCTGATCCGCAGATCGGCTGCATCGTGCTCACCGGCTCGGCCAAGGCCTTCGCCGCTGGCGCCGACATCAAGGAAATGGCCGAGCTGACCTATCCGCAGATCTATCTGGATGACTTCTTCGCCGACGCCGACCGCATCGCCACCCGCCGCAAGCCGCTGATTGCCGCCGTCGCCGGTTATGCCCTGGGCGGCGGCTGCGAACTGGCGCTGCTCTGCGACATGATCTTCGCCGCTGACAATGCCCGTTTCGGCCAGCCGGAAGTCAACCTGGGCGTACTGCCGGGCATCGGCGGCACCCAGCGCCTGACCCGCGCCGTGGGCAAGGCCAAGGCCATGGACATGTGCCTGACCGGTCGCCAGATGGACGCCGCCGAAGCCGAGCGTGCCGGTCTCGTCGCCCGTGTGTTCCCGGCTGAAAGCCTGCTGGAGGAAACCCTCAAGGCCGCCCGGGTGATCGCCGAGAAATCCCTGCCGGCCACCATGATGATCAAGGAAAGCGTCAACCGCGCCTTCGAAACCACGCTGGCCGAAGGCATCCGCTTCGAGCGTCGCGTGTTCCATGCGGTGTTCGCCACTGCCGATCAGAAAGAAGGCATGGCGGCGTTCAGCGAGAAGCGCAAGCCTGAGTTCACCAATCGCTAAGCCGCATCTGGCCATAACAACAAGAGGAAACACGCCATGCATATCGGATTTATCGGTCTGGGCAACATGGGCGCGCCCATGGCCCACAACCTGCTCAAGGCAGGCCATCAGCTCAGCGTCTTCGACCTCAACGCCGCGGCCGTGGAGAATCTGGTCGGCGCCGGCGCGCTGCCGGTCGATTCCCCGACCGCCATCGCCCAGGGCAACGCCGAGCTGATCATCACCATGCTGCCGGCCGCCGCCCATGTTAAGGGCGTGTACCTGGGGGTGAACGGCCTGATCGCCCACAGCCGCGCGGGTGTGATGCTCATCGACTGTTCCACCATCGACCCGCACAGCGCGCGCGAAGTGGCCAAGGCCGCTGCCGAGCATGGCAACCCGATGCTCGACGCGCCGGTCTCCGGTGGCACCGGCGGCGCCGCGGCCGGCACCCTGACCTTCATGGTCGGTGGCAGCGATCCGGACTTCGACCATGCGCAGCCAATCCTCGCGGCGATGGGCAAGAACATCGTGCACTGCGGTGCGGCCGGTAACGGCCAGGTGGCCAAGGTCGCCAACAACATGCTCTTGGGCATTTCCATGATCGGCGTCGCCGAAGCGATGGCGCTGGGCGTCGCGCTGGGCATGGATGCCAAGACCCTGGCTGGCGTGATCAACACATCCAGCGGTCGTTGCTGGAGCTCGGATACCTACAACCCCTTCCCCGGCGTGCTGGACAACGTTCCGTCCTCACGCGGCTACAGCGGCGGCTTCGGCAGCGACCTGATGCTCAAGGACCTCGGCCTGGCTACCGAGGCCGCCAAGCAAGTGCGCCAGCCGGTGATCCTCGGCGCCCTCGCCCAGCAGCTCTATCAGAGCTTCAGCGCCCAGGGCCACGGCGGCCTGGATTTCTCGGCGATCATCAACCAGTACCGCAAGGACACCTGACCATGAGTGTAACCGAACGCCCCGTGCTGGCCGCCGTACGCAACCACGTCGGTCACCTCACCCTCAATCGCCCGGCCGGGCTGAATGCGGTGACCCTGGAAATGGTCCGTCTGCTGCAACAGCAGCTCAGCGCCTGGGCGGCCGATCCGCAGATTCATGCCGTGGTGCTGCGCGCCAATGGCGAGAAAGCCTTCTGTGCCGGCGGCGACATCCGTTCGCTGTACGACAGCTTTCAGCGCGGCGATACCGAGCATGAAACCTTCTTCGAGGAGGAATACGCCCTCGACCAGTACATTCACGCCTACCCGAAGCCGCTGCTGGCGCTGATGGACGGCTTCGTCCTCGGCGGCGGCATGGGCCTGGTCCAGGGTGCGTCGCTGCGCGTGGTCACCGAGCGTGTGCGCATGGGTATGCCGGAAGTCGGCATCGGCTATTTCCCGGATGTCGGCGGCAGCTATTTCCTCTCACGCCTGCCGGGCGAGCTTGGCACCTACATGGGCGTCACCGGCCTGCAGATCCGCGCCGCCGATGCGCTGCACGTCGGCCTGGCCGACTGGTGTGTCAGCCACGACCAGATCGCCGAACTGGATCGTTGCCTCGACCGCATGAGCTGGTCGGTCCATCCGCAGGAAGCGCTGCGCACGCTGGTTGCGACCCTGGGCAGCAACAAGCTCCCTGGCTCTGAACTGAAGGCACTGCATCAGGCCATCGACGAGCATTTCGGTAAGAGCGATGTGGTCGCGATTCGCGCCTCGTTGGCCGCCGAAACGCGTCCGGAATTTGCCGACTGGGCCGAGGAAACCGTCAAGGTGCTCGACAGTCGCTCACCACTGGCCATGTGCGTGACCCTGGAGATGCTGCGACGCGGCCGCGAGCTGCCGATCGCCGACTGTTTCGCCCTGGAGCTGCACCTGGATCGTCAATGGTTCGCCAAGGGCGACATCATGGAAGGCGTGCGCGCGCTGATCATCGACAAGGACAAATCGCCGCGCTGGAATCCGCCGACGCTGGCAGAGGTCACGCCCGAACGCGTGCAGGCGTTCTTCGACGGCTTCAAGGCCACAACCGGCAAGGCACGTCGCAGCGCCACGGCCTGAACCTCTTTTGCAGCACAACAACAAGAAGAGAACGCGCAATGCATGACCTCGAACTCAGCGAAGACCAACGCATGATCCGCGACATGGCGCGCGACTTCGCCCGCCGCGAGATCGCTCCGCATGCACAGGCCTGGGAAAAGGCCGGCTGGATCGATGACACCCTGGTCGCCCAGATGGGCGAGCTTGGCCTGCTCGGCATGGTCGTCCCGGAAGAATGGGGCGGCAGCTATATCGACTACGTCGCCTACGCGCTGGCCGTGGAGGAAATCTCCGCCGGCGATGGCGCCACCGGCGCGCTGATGAGCATCCACAACTCGGTGGGCTGCGGCCCGGTGCTGAACTACGGCTCGCAGGCGCAGAAGGATGAATGGCTGACGGAGCTGGCCAGCGGTCGCGCTATCGGCTGCTTCGCCCTCACCGAACCACAGGCGGGCTCGGAGGCGCACAACCTGCGCACCCGCGCCGAATTGGTCGATGGGCACTGGGTACTCAACGGCAGCAAGCAGTTTTGCAGCAATGCCAAGCGGTCGAAGCTGGCCATCGTGTTTGCGGTCACCGATCCGGAACTCGGCAAGAAAGGCCTTTCCGCCTTTCTGGTGCCTACCGACACCCCCGGCTTCGCGGTGGAGCGCAGCGAACACAAGATGGGTATCCGCGCCTCGGACACCTGCGGGGTCTCGCTCAGCGACTGCCGAATCCCGGAGGCCAACCTGCTTGGCGAGCGCGGCAAGGGCCTGGCGATTGCGCTGTCGAACCTCGAAGGCGGGCGTATCGGCATCGGCGCGCAAGCTCTCGGCATCGCCCGTGCGGCCTTCGAGGCCGCCCTGCTCTACGCCCGCGAGCGGGTGCAGTTCGGCAAGCCGATTGCCGAGCACCAGAGCATCGCCAACATGCTTGCCGACATGCAGACCCAGCTGAACGCCGCGCGCCTGCTGATCCTGCATGCCGCAAGACTGAAGAGCGCCGGTCTGCCGTGCCTGTCCGAAGCCTCCCAGGCCAAGCTGTTCGCCTCGGAAATGGCGGAGAAGGTCTGTTCGCAGGCGGTACAGATTCATGGCGGCTACGGCTATCTCGAGGACTACCCCGTGGAGCGCTACTACCGCGACGCCCGCATCACGCAGATCTACGAGGGCTCCAGCGAAATCCAGCGCCTGCTGATCGCGCGGGAGCTGGCGAACTACGCGCTATAAGGCGTTTTCCCGTCCTGCCGAGCAGGGCCCCCTTGAAATCAGGACAAGCCTGCAGTCAGTGCGACCATGACAAGATTGGTCGCCGGCTGCCTGGCTTTATTGGTAGCCCGGCTTTACCCCAGATCGCCTGCTAGCGCCATGCGCTCGCCGCCAGGCGTGCGCTCCACCAGCCCAAGCAACTGCCGCGACTACCAGTCAGCTCCCTGTTCGCCACCAATGGTTTCCGGCAATGTCCGGAACCAGTACGCCGCAAATAAAAAGGGGAGCCATAAGGCTCCCCTTCAGGGCGTGTTGCTTTGTTCTTCTTCTGCTTACGGGCTTGTTGTTTTTGTTGGTAGCCCGGTCGGACATCGTCCGAATAGCAGTCCCATAAGGGACATAAAGAACAAACGGATTATTTTGGTCGCTGATGTTGCCACTGCCCTCACGGGCTCAACCGGTTCTGGAGCTGCCTCAAGGCAGTTTTATTTTTCTCGGTCCGGTCGACAGGAAACCTGTCGGGCAATTCCTCTCCAAAAGAATCAGTTTGCTACGTCTCCCACCTGCTTGTTTTTATTGTGTCGGAGTCGCTACGTGTTGTTCTTGTTATTGGGTGTGCTTTCTTGTTCTTGTTGTGCCGATTAGAAAGCATTCGCCGTGCCAGTTTTCATAAACCGTTATTTTTCAATAGGTTGCGTTTTCGTGACACAGACGCCGCACAAAATCCGCGCCTGATTCGTTACCGCGCACCTCAGCGGCCGTTACGCTGTACGAAAGGAGTAACACCTTTGGGTAACCGCCTGTGCGTCTGATTCGGCGAAAGCGCGATGCTGAAGGAAAACCGGCAATTGACTGGCTGGCGGAGCCCCAACGCAAGACACCCCGGCAATGATTCACTGTCAGGGTGTCGATCGCTCGATAGGCATAGGAAGGTTCTTCGGCTGGTTAGCGCCTGAGTCGTATCAGGCGTCTGCTGTAAGCACAGCAGTTTCCTTGCGTCTGGCTAGATAATCGCAGGCCATGATGGCCAGCAGTGGAACAACCCCAACACTGAGGGCAGCATGCCAGGATCCGACGAGGGCCACGAAGAGCATCCCCACGACAACGATCGCGGCAATGCAGTGGGCCAGGAACCGGCACAATTCAAGTGCAACTACTTGTTGCTCGGCATTATTATTCATGACGTCTGACTCCCCGTTTTTGTTGTAATAAGCAGCCTCGTTTTCATAGTAGTCAGCTGACGCCAAGTAGCAACCCAAACCGACGTGCGGCACGTCTAGCCCGCGGATTACAGGGCGTGCACCCGACTTTGGTCGGGTACAGCCATAACTTTCGGCCGAGTAGCAACATAAGCGTTGTATATCGTGGAATCGATTTCCTGACTGCGCGTCCAATAAAACACGCGCCCAGCTGCTATAAGTTAAACCGGCTGAAATGCCATGCCTTTCAAGTGCTATTGAATATCTCTCTTGGCCTGTCGAAGCACGCTTGATCACCTGCCCTTTTACTCCCAGCCTTCGTCCGAAAGGCAGCGCGAGGTTTGCCTGGCCTTGCTCGGGGTACGTGAAAAACGTGGGGCCGGTGCTGCTTGGGCAATGCCATCGAGTTCCTGGTAAACGCTTCGTTGACGCAGGTGTGGATGCTGAGGCGCTTCGCCCAGCTCCAGCACCGGCGCGAAGCATGCGTCGCTGCCCTCCAGCAAGGCGCACCATTCAGCCTGGGTACGGGTAATGAACAGGCGCTCCAGCAGTTCGGCCTGCGCTGGCCATCCAGCAGGATCCTCGCAACCCGCCCACAGCGCTTCCGGCGCATCGATGCGCTCGAGCAATTCTCGCCAGAACTGCGGTTCCAGCGGGCCGATGGCGATCTCGCGGCCATCCGCGCAGCGATAGCATCGATAGTTAGGTGCTGCACCAGCCAGCGGATTACGCTCACGCTGCATGTCGATCCGTCCGCTCGGTAGCAGACCGGCAAAGAAGGTCATCAGCGACGAAACGCCATCGACGATCGCCGCATCGATCACCTGGCCCTGGCCGGAGCGCTCGCGCTCCCATAACGCGGCGAGAATGCCGACCGCGAGATACAACGAGCCGCCGCCGAAATCGCCAACCAGGTTCAACGGCGGTATCGCGGTTCCACTCTCGCCACGGATTGCCGCCAGCGCACCGGTCAGTGCGATGTAGTTGATATCGTGACCAGCTGCCTTGGCCAGCGGGCCAGTCTGGCCCCAACCGGTCATGCGTCCGTAGATTAGTTTCGGATTACGCTGCAGCAGTTCCTCCGGCCCGAGCCCGAGCCTTTCCATCACGCCGGGGCGGAAGCCTTCGATCAGCACATCGGCGGTCTGCGCCAGCTCAAGGCAGCGCGCACGCCCTGCTTCGCTGCGGATATCCAGCGTTAGCGTCTTGCGCCCACGATCGACCACAGGGTTCGGCCAGCCGTTACCACCCTCGCGTTCGATGCGCAGCACTTCGGCGCCCATATCTGCCAACAGCATCGCGCAGTGCGGCCCTGGGCCTATCCCGGCAAACTCCAGCACGCGCAGGCCGCACAGCGGTCCGCTACGGGCATCGTCGTGTTCGTTCATGGCAAATCTCCTAGATTCACACGCACGCAGACGCGCCCCGCACCGAAGCACGGAGCGCGTATGGGTAACAGGCGTTACTGGTTCACGGCGCTGGGCTGGTTCTCGACCAGATGATTACGATAGCGCTCGCGCAGCACCTTCTTGTCGATCTTGCCGGTAGCGGTCAGCGGCACCGCGTCGAAGATCACCGCATCCGGCATCCACCACTTGACGATGTTCGGCTCCAGATGGGCGAGGATCGTCTCGACCGTAACCTCAGCGTCGGCGTGCGGCTCGATCACCAGTACCGGGCGCTCCTCCCATTTGGGGTGGAACACGCCGACCACCGCGGCCACCTTCACACCGGGACAGGCCGCCGCGACGTTCTCGATATCGATGGAACTGACCCATTCGCCGCCGGACTTGATCACGTCCTTGCTGCGGTCGGTAATACGCATGAAGCCATCGGCATCCAGCGTGGCGATGTCACCGGTGTCGAACCAGCCATCCTCATCCAGCGCGCTTTTTTCGCTGCGGTAGTAGCGCTCGACCGTCCAGGGGCCGCGCACCTTGAGGCTGCCAGAACTGACGCCATCGCACGGCAGCTCACGCCCTTCTTCATCGACGATCTTGAGTTCGATACCGAATTGCAGGCGGCCCTGACGGGTCCAGATGGTGTCGTTGGTCGCTTGCTGACCACGTTCGGCCAGCTTGGGCGTCGGCGTTGCCACCACGCCCAGCGGGCTGGTCTCGGTCATCCCCCAGAGCTGGCAGACCGCGACGCCGTACTTGGTCTGGAAGGTTTCGGCCATCGCCCGCGGCACGGCGGAACCGCCGATCACCAGCCGCGCCAGACTGCCGGAATCCTCACCGCTACGTTCCAGATGGGCGAGGTACATGGTCCAGATGGTCGGCACGCCGCCGGACAGGGTCACGCCCTCGGTCTTGATCAGTTCCTGCAGGCTCGCGCCGTCCATCTTGTCGCATGGCAGCACGAACTTGCAGCCATTGATCGCCGCGGCGAACGGAATGCCCCAGGCAGTACCGTGATAGAGCGACGAGCACGGCATGATGCAATCGAAGGCGGACAGGCCGAACGCACCGGACAGCCCGGCGGCCATCGCATGCAGCACCACCGAGCGGTGGCTGTAGAGCACGCCCTTGGGGTCGCCGGTGGTGCCGGAGGTGTAACAGAGCACCGCGCCGGCGTTCTCGTCGAACTGCGGCCAGTCCAGCGGCTGCTCGGCGGCAATCAGTTGCTCGTAACCCAGCACATCCTGCAGACCGGAACTTGGCTGCGCGGCCAGCTCGATGAAATGGCGGATATTGCCCAACCGCGGCCGCAACCGGGCGACGCAGGCGGCGAAGCTGCTGTCGAACAGCAGCACCTGGCTGCCGGCATGGTTGATGGTGTAGACGATCTGTTCGTCCGACAGCCGCGGGTTGGCGGTATGCAGCACCGCACCGATGCCGGGCACGGCGAAGAACAGCTCGTAATGGCGGTGGGTGTTCCAGGCCAGCGACGACACGCAGTCGCCGGGGCCGATGCCGAGCTTGCCGAGCATGCTGGCGGCCTGCGCCGAACGGGCGGCGAGACAGGCGTAGTCATAACGCCAGAGGGGTTCATCGACCAGCCGCGAGACGATCTCGCGATCACCGTGCGCACGCGCGGCGTGGGTGACGATGCTGCTGATCAGCAGCGGGGCGTTCTGCATCAATCCTGGTTGCATGTTTCCTACCTCTATCTTGTTTTTATTGTGCAAGTGCCGGTCGAGGAAACGGCGTTCTACCGGCACCACTGAAATCATGTATCGATGCGCCGTAAAGCACGCAGGCGCAGCTGGTTCAGGTCAGACCGGCCCTCCGAGGTTGCGGGAGATGACCAGGCGCTGGATGTCGCTGGTGCCTTCGTAGATCTGGCAAACCCGCACATCGCGGTAGATGCGCTCCACCGGAAAGTCGGCCAGATAGCCGTAGCCACCGAGCGTCTGGATCGCCGCGGAACAGACCTTCTCCGCCATCTCCGAGGCAAACAGCTTGGCCATCGAAGCCTCCACCAGTGCTGGCCGGCCGACCTCGCGCAACGCGGCGGCGTGATGCACCATCTGCCGCGCCACGGCGATCTGGGTCGCCATGTCGGCCAGGCGGAACGCCACGGCCTGATGCTCGATGATCGGCTTGCCGAAGGTTTCCCGGTCCCGGGCGTAATCACGCGCCGCCTCGAACGCCGCGCGCGCCATGCCGACCGCCTGGGCGGCGATGCCGATGCGTCCGCCTTCGAGATTGGCCAGGGCAATGCGATAACCCTCGCCCTCCTCGCCCAACCGGTTGGCCACCGGCACGCGCAGGTCCTCGAAGGCGATCTGGCAAGTATCCGACGCGTGCTGGCCGAGTTTGTCCTCCACCCGCACCACCTGATAACCCGGGCTGTCGGTCGGCACGATAAAGGCACTGATACCGCCCTTGCCGGCGTCCGGATCGGTCACCGCGAAGACGATCACCGTGCCGGCATGCTTACCGGAGGTAATGAACTGCTTGGCGCCGTTGAGCACGTAATGATCGCCGTCGCGACGGGCGCGGGTGCGCAGGCTGCTGGCGTCGGAGCCCGCTTGCGGCTCGGTCAGCGCAAAGGCGCCGATCTGCTCACCACGGGCCAACGGAGTGAGGAAGTCACTCTTCTGCTGCTCATTGCCGAAACGCAGAATCGGCACGCATCCCACCGAGTTGTGCACGCTCATGATGGTCGAGCAGGCGCCGTCACCGGCAGCAATCTCTTCGAGCGCCATGGCATAGGCCAGGTAGCCGGTATCGCTGCCGCCCCACTGCTCCGGCACCAGCATGCCGAAGAAGCCGAGCGCGGCCATCTCGCCAATTGCTTCGGCGGGATAGCGATGCTCGCGACTCCACTGTTCGGCGAAAGGCTTCAGCCGCTCCTGGGCAAACTGGCGGGCCATCTCGGCGATCGCGTTTTGATCTTCATTGGGCAGCATGGGTGCCTCCTCAGATCAGTTCGACGGCCATCGCGGTGGCTTCGCCGCCGCCGATGCAGATCGCCGCCACGCCACGGCGCAGGCCGCGCTTGCGCAATGCGGCAAGCAGCGTCACCAGGATTCGCGCACCGGACACACCGATAGGGTGACCGAGCGCACAGGCACCGCCGTTGACGTTGACCTTGGCGTGGTCCAGACCCAGCTCGCGCATGCTGGCCATGGCGACCACGGCGAAGGCTTCGTTGATCTCGAACAGATCCACGTCTCCGGTGGACCAGCCGGTGCGCTCCATCAGCTTGCGGATCGCGCCGATCGGCGCGGTGGTGAACAGATTCGGCGCATCGGCGTAGGCCGCGTGGCCGTGGATCACCGCCTGTGGCTGCAGGCCCCAGCGCTCGGCTTCGGAACGTCGCATCAACAGCAGCGCGGCGGCGCCATCGGAAATCGAGCTGGAGTTGGCCGCAGTCACCGTGCCGCCCTCGCGGAACGCTGGTCTCAGGCTGGGAATCTTTTCCGGCATCGCCTTGGGCGGCTGCTCGTCATCGCGGATCTGCCGCTGCTGTTTGCCCTGAGTGACGTCCAGCGCGACGATCTCATCGGCAAAGTGCCCTTCGGCGATTGCCGCCTGGGCCCGTCGCAGCGATTCCAGCGCGAACGCATCCTGCTCCTCACGGGTGAAGCCGAAGGCGTCGGCGCACTCCTCGGCAAAGGTGCCCATCAGGCGGCCCTTGTCGTAGGCGTCTTCCAGACCATCGAGAAACATGTGGTCGAGCACCCGGCCGTGCCCCATGCGATAGCCGCCACGGGCACGATCGAGCAGATAAGGCGCGTTGCTCATGCTTTCCATGCCGCCGGCGACAACGATTTCCGCGCTGCCGGCGAGCAACTGGTCGTGAGCCATGATTACCGTCTGCATGCCCGAGCCGCACATCTTGTTCACTGTGGTGCAGGTGGTGGCGCGGGTCAGCCCGGCGCCCAGAGCCGCCTGGCGCGCTGGCGCCTGGCCCTGGCCGGCGGGCAGCACACAGCCCATCAGCACGTCCTGCACGTTCTCGGCCGGCAGGCCGCTGCGCTCCACCGCCGCGCGGATGGCGGCAGCGCCGAGCTGCGGTGCCGTCATGCCCAGCAGATCACCCTGGAAACCACCCATGGGCGTACGCGCGCTGCTGACGATTACGATCGGATCATCTTTCATCTCTGCTTCCTTTACTTGGCGGCCATGCGCAAGGCGCCGTCGAGGCGAATCACCTCACCGTTGAGCATGCTGTTCTCGAAGATGTGCCGCACCAGCGCGGCGTATTCGGCCGGATGGCCCAGGCGTGGCGGGAACGGCACGCCGGCGGCCAGCGAGTCACGGATCTCCTGGGTCATGCCGGCCATCATCGGCGTCTCGAATACGCCGGGCGCAATGGTCATCACGCGGATGCCGAAGCGCGCCAGCTCGCGCGCGGCCGGCAGGGTCATGCTCACCACACCGCCTTTGGACGCGGCATAGGCAGCCTGGCCGATCTGCCCGTCGAAGGCGGCAATCGATGCGGTATTGATGATCGCGCCGCGCTCGCCATCGGCGTCTGGCGCGTTCTCGGCCATCGCCTCGGCGGCCAGGCGCAGCATGTTGAAGCTGCCGATCAGGTTGATGCCGACGATGCGGCTGAAAGCGTCGAGGCTGTGCGGACCATTGCGCCCGAGCACCTTTTCGCCACCGGCGACGCCAGCGCAATTGACCAGCCCGTGCAGCCCGCCGAAATGTTCGCGCGCGGTGGCGACGGCATGGCGCGCGGCCTGTTCATCATGAATGTCGGCGGCGACGCCGAGGGCGCTAGGCCCGAGCGCCTGTGCCGTGGCGTTGGCCGCGGCTTCGTCCAGATCGGCGAGCACGACCTTGCCGCCCGCCTCGACCAGCGCCTGCGCCGCCGCAGCGCCAAGGCCGGAGGCGCCGCCAGTAATGAGGAATACCTTGTCGCGAATCTGCATGGCTGTCTCCCGTGCTTGTTGTTATTCGGTGCGAAGCCGGGGTTATCTTTGGACAGCGACACGGGTGCGGCAATGGTCGATGTTCTCAACCTGCCTGACCGTTTTGGCCAATGGCAAAAGGCAATCATGCTGCTATCGCTAAAGGCGTGAGGACAGCTGGAGGGCTTCACGCCCAACAACGCGCTATCAGGCGCGCGCCGGCGCCAGAATCAGGTTGCGGTAGTGCCCGGGATTGATACCTGTCCACTTGCGGAACGCCTTGTAAAACGAACTGACATCGGCAAACCCCAGCCGCTCGGCGATTTCGCCATAGCTGATGGCGGCGTCGGCCAGCCATTCGGTGGCCATTTCCTGGCGCAAGCCGTCCTTGATGGCCTGATAAGGCTGCCCCGCCTCCGCCAGCCGGCGACGCAAGGTCGAGGCCGAGATGCACAGGGTCTGTGCCAGCGTCTCGCTGTCCGGCCAGCGTTCGGCAGGCAGGCTGCGCAGGTGCTGCTTGATGCGGCTGGCCAGGCTGGAATGGTCGCGGTAGCGCACTAGGATGTTCGCCGGGGCCTCGGCGAGAAAGGCACGCAACTCCGCTTCGCTGCGACGGATCGGCAGGTCGAGCACTTCGGCGGCGAAGATGATCCGCGTCGAAGGTCGGCCGAACCGCAGGTTGTCGGAGAACATCACGCGATAATCGTCGGTGTAGTCCGGCTCGGCGCAGCGCAGCTCGACCGCCAGTAGCGGGATGCGCCGCCCTACCAGCCAGCAGGCCAGCCCATGCAGCAGCATCCAGAAGGTGAAATAGCAGAAGGCGCGAGCCGGCTCGGCGTTACGCTCGCGCAGCACCACTTCGGCCAGGCTCTGGCTGCGGATCAGCTTGCCACGCAGGTTCTCCAGCCCCAGGCCGAGAAACTCCAACGCGTGAACAAGCGCTTTCTCCAGAGTGGGCTGCTGCAGGCAGCTGCGACTGAGAAAGACGAAGCTGCCCGAGCGCAGCCGGCGCGGATCCATGCCGAAGAATTCATCATCGAAATGCCGCGCCAGGCGCAGCCAGAGTTGCGAGTAGTCGCGCACGTCCATGCGGCCGTCGGGATCTTGCAGGCAAGCGGGGTCGAGGCCGATTTTCTCCAGCAGATGCTCGCCGCTCAGCCGCGGCCCGACGAAACCGAGCAGTGCCTCGGCCACCAAACGGACGCTGATGCTGTCCCGGCTGGCACTGGCCGTGCCGACCGCTGCGTCTGCTGTCGTTTGCGCCTCGATGATCATGCCGCGCGGATTCCTGCCTGTTGTCGATGCTGCATGATCGACCAGGCACGGTCGTGCTGTCAGCCCTTGCGTCACATCCAGCCGAGCGTCAGTCCCATCACGATCAGATAGCGTGCGGTCTTGGCCAACGTGACGATCAGCAGAAAGCTCCATAACGGCTCGCGCATGACACCCGCGACCAGCGTAAGCGGATCACCGATGATCGGCACCCAGCTGAGCAGCAAGGTCCAGCGACCGTAGCGGTGGTAGCTGTGCTGTGCCTTGGCCAGCTGACGCTCGTTGACCGGAAACCAGCGCTTGTGGCGAAAGTGCTCGACGTAACGACCGAGCAACCAGTTCACCAGCGAGCCCAGCACATTGCCCAGGCTGGCCACGGCAACCAACGCCCAGACCGTATACCGCTCCGAAAGGAGAAGACCGGCGAGTACCGCCTCGGACTGCATGGGTAGTAGCGTGGCAGCACCGAACGCCGCAAGAAAAAGGCCGAGATAGCCGGAAAACGACACCATCGATATGCAACCGTAACCCGTGCTGACTGACGGCACGCAGTATGCGGGAAAAGGCGCCGCTCCGAGGGGCATTGTCGACGGGATCATGCCTGGACAAGCATCGGGGATTTCCAGGCACATCGTTCAACTGTAACGAATCGATTAGGTGGCGGTTGGATGAGCAGTCTCCGCACACGCTGCCCGCAACCTCCGCGCGAGTGAGCATCGCAGCCAAACTCAACCGCTACGCCGTATGGCCACTACATTTCGTGAATACGGCTCACCTGGCGGGCCAGTCGCATGGTTTCGTGCTCCTCAAGCTGCAACAAATCCTCGGCCAGGTTGCGGGCACCATCGATCTCGGCACGGCGGGCCAGGGAGCGGTAGAGATCGATCACCTGGTTGTGAATGGTGAAGATATCCAGCGAGATCTCCTCCACCGTCATGGTGTCGTAAGCCTTGCAGGCCTGATTGCGCAACACCGGATTGCGCGTCAGGTAGTCGTAGATCCAGGTGTGCAATGCCTTCGGGTCGGCATGTTTCTCGATCTTGTCGACCGTTTCTGCCAGGGCTCGCTCGTGGTCGGCAATATAGACCAGCAGCCATTTGGCTCGGGTCTCCTCGTGCTTGTCGGAACAGCGCGCCATGCAACGCGCCAGCATGGCATGGGTGTCGCGTGTCCAGTCGATCAGGTCTTCGAATCGCTCGATCTTCATCGCCAAAATCTCCGCTGGTAGGACGGCAAACAGCACGGCACAGCCTGTCTCACCGGTGCCTGATTCTGTCCGCTTGTCAGGTCCGGTTCCATGACGCTGATTAAGAGATTAGTCCACCCTGCTGCGCCACGGCCGCTCACACCGCGCAACCTTGCTACAGATCATTGCTGACCGGAAAAAGACGGTCGAGGATGGACGTGGATTCGCAAACCATGTGCCATCGCCCCGCCGGCGGCTTGGCCAGCACCAGGAAGCACGCTCATGTACCACGTCGTGTTGCGCGGGGCTCTGTTGATGCTTCTGGGGCTACTGGCCAGCGCTCCTGTCTTCGCCGACGCAACGGTGCTTGAGGTGTTCGTCCGCGACGGCTGCCCGCACTGCAGCGCAGCCAAGGTCTATCTCGCGGAGCTGTCCACGCAGCATCCGGAGCTGGAGATTCGCCTGCGGGAAGTCGATCACGATCCTGCCGCGCGCGCCGATCTGCTACACCTGTCCCGTGAAGCCGGCGCCTGGCCCCCGGCAGTGCCGACGTTCGTCATCGGTGATCAGTTGCTGGTGGGCTTTGACGACGCCACGCACAGCGGCGCCAGGCTGCTCGCCTTGATCGAGCAACGCGTCCAGCGCCCGGGCACGGTTGAATCCACGCTATTCGGCACGCTCAGCCTTGAGCGTCTTGGGTTGCCTGCATTCACCCTTGCCCTCGGTCTGCTGGATGGTTTCAACCCCTGCGCGATGTGGGTACTGCTGTTTCTGCTGTCGCTACTGGTTCGTCTGCAGGATCGAAGGCGTATGGCTGCAATCGCGGGAACCTTCGTGCTGATCAGCGGCGCGGTGTACTACCTGTTCATGGCGGCCTGGCTGAACCTGTTTCTGTTCGTTGGCGTATCGCCGCTAGTCGTCACCGGACTGGCGCTGTTGGCGATGCTGATCGGCTTCATCAACCTGCGCGACGGGCTGCGCCCAGAAAGCGGCTTCACGCTTTCGATACCCGCCAGCGCCAAGCCGGGGCTGTATGCGCGCGTACGCCGCATCCTGCAAACCCGGAGCCTGTTGCCCGCTCTCGGCAGCGTTGCGCTGCTGGCCGTCGTGGTCAATTTCGTCGAGCTGCTGTGTACCGCCGGCCTGCCGGCGATCTACACCGCAGTCCTGGCCCAGCAGCAGTTGAGCGCACTGGCCCACCACGCCTATCTGGGTCTCTACATCATTGGCTATATCGCCGACGACGCACTGATGGTCGCCATCGCCGTACTCGCGCTGAGCAGCCGCAAGCTTACGCAAGGTTCTGGCGCCACGCTGAAGCTCATCAGCGGCGCGGTGATGCTCGCCTTGGGCATCGTCATGCTGCTAAAGCCGCAATGGCTGCAATAGCAGATTGCCAGGGGTGACCTATGCTGGAACCGAGGGCCGCTGCCATGCAGCAAGGGAGAGGCAAATGAGAGCATTCCGCCAGTGCATCACCGCCCTGCTGTTAGCGCCACTTCTGCTTTTAGGCGGCTTCGCGCAAGCATCCACCGCCGATCACACCCTCTTCGAGGCATTGCAGGGTCCGTTCGCCAGCGGCGAAGAGGTCACACGGGCGTGCCTGAGTTGTCATAGCAAGGCCGCCAGCCAGATCATGGCGACACGGCATTGGACCTGGGATTACCTCAACCCGGATACCGGCCAGCGCCTGGGCAAGAAGACCATGCTCAATGGCTTCTGCATCGGCGACCGCTCGAACGAGGCGTTCTGCCAGTCGTGCCACATTGGTTACGGCTGGAAAGATGCCAGTTTCGACTTCACCGACGAGAGCAAGGTTGACTGCCTCGCCTGTCACAACACCGGCAACTACCTGAAGCTTGCAGGTCTCGCCGGCCATCCACCGCTGGTGCGTAGCGAAACCGCACCCGGCTCAGGCAAGTTCGTCGAGCCCGTGGACCTGGCCGCGGTGGCGCGTCAGGTCGGCGCCACCAGCCGGCGCACCTGCGGCACTTGCCATTACTACGGCGGCGGTGGCGACGGCGTTAAGCACGGCGATCTCGATTCGTCACTCAATTCGCCGTCACCTGAGCTGGACGTACACATGGCCGTCGATGGACTCGACTTCGCCTGCTCAACCTGCCATGTCGCCGAAGAGCACCGGATTGCCGGCAGTCGCATCAACGTGACTGCCAGCGACCCGCACAGCGCAGCCACCCGAGGTCAGCGTAGCGAGCGCAACCGCTCGACGTGCCAGTCCTGCCATGGCGACAAACCGCATCAGGGGAATCTGCTGCACGCCGGACGCCTGAATGATCACACCAGCGTGCTGGCTTGCCAGAGTTGCCATATTCCGACCTTCGCCCGTGGTGGTGTGCCTACCAAGATGGCCTGGGACTGGTCCAGCGCCGGGAAGGTGGGTGCCGACGGCAAGCCATACCAGACACGCAACGAACGTGGTCAGGTTCTGTACGACAGCCGCAAGGGCAGCTTCATCCTCGGCGAGGACGTAGTGCCGGACTATGTCTGGTTTAACGGCCGGGTTACTTACGTGCAACCCGACACGGTCATCGACCCGACCAGCCGCGTCCCGATCAACCGCTTTCACGGTGTGCCGGGAGCTGCCGATGCGCGAATCTGGCCGGTAAAAACCTTCCATGGCCGCCAGCCATACGACACCGAGCACTTGACGTTACTGGTGCCGCATACCGCGCTGCCGGACGATACGGCGTTCTGGTACAACTTCGACTGGGCCAAGGCGCTGCAGGCAGGTGCCGACGCCTCCGGCGCGCCCTATAGCGGCAAGTTCGACTTCGTTGACACCTCGATGCTGTGGCCCATCACCCATATGGTTGCGCCGAAGGAACAGGCAATCGATTGCGCGCAGTGCCATACCCGGCAGCAAAGCCGACTCGCTGGCGTGCCCGGTATCTGGTTGACCGGCAACCATCACAGCCCCTTGCTCGATCGCATCGGCTTTGGCCTGGCTGGAGTGGCCCTGCTGGGCGTCTTCGTGCATGCCGCCTTGCGCGTTTTCTCGCGCCGCAGAAGGAGTCAATGACATGCGCGAGCGCCTGTACCTGTTCACCCGTTTCGAACGCTTCTGGCATTGGTCGCAGGCCGCGCTGATCATCACCCTGTTGGTCAGCGGGTTCGCCGCCCATGGCAGCCACGCACTAGTGGATTTCCGCAGCGCGGTCGAAATCCACGAGGTATCCGCTTGGCTGCTGATGCTGTTGTGGGTATTCGGCATCTTCTGGCATTTCACCACCGGTCAGTGGCGCCAATACACGCCTACCCTGAGCAACATCGACCGCATGTTGCGCTACTACGTCCACGGAATATTCATCGGCGCGCCACACCCTTACAAAATCACCGTGGAGCGCAAGCACAACCCTCTGCAGCGCCTGTCGTATCTGTTCGTCAAGGTGATGATCGGCCCGTTGCTATGGCTGACAGGGCTGCTCTATCTCTTCTGGGAGCGGGCACAGGGTCTGCTCTCGCCCTGGATTGATCTGCAACAGGTCGCGCTGCTGCATACGGCAGGCGCGTTCATGATGCTGATCTTCCTCATCGTGCATGTATACCTGGCGACAACCGGGCGGACACCGCTCGAGCACGTCAGGGCAATGCTCACTGGCTGGGAAGAAAAGCACTGAAACGGCCGCACAGGCTCATATACCCCCATAGGTATATGATGAGCGGGTTTCCTATATTCACCCTTGCCGGAGCTTCAGATGAAATCATCATTGATCGCCCTGTCCCTCAGCCTGATGGCTATCGCAGCGCATGCAGTCGAACTCGAGGTGACCCCACAGGATGCCTACGCTCGCGCCCAGCAGGAGGGTGCTGATGTGCTCTTCGTCGACGTGCGCGACCCGGTGGAAATCATGTTCGTGGGTTTTACCGACGCCGTGGATGTCAATGTCCCGTATCTGCTCGTCGATCGTGACGCCTGGAACGATGAGCGCGGCGCCTTCCAGACCAACCGCAATCCGCAGTTCCTCGACCAGGTCCGTGCCGAGCTCGACAAGCGTGGCCTGAGCACCGACACCGAGATCATCACCATGTGCCGCTCGGGCAGCGAGCGTGGCAAGCCCAGTGCGGATTTCCTGCGCGAAAATGGCTTTCCCAACGCGCGGTATGTCGTCGATGGCTTCCAGGGCGCAGCCATCAAGGAAGGACCGCAAGCAGGCTTTCGCCTGCAGAACGGCTGGCAGAATGCCGGGCTGCCCTGGAGCCCGAAGATGAACCCGGAAAAGATCTATCGCACCGATCGCAAGTGACATCGACGGAACACGCGGCGCTGCACGTCAGCGCCGCGCCGTCAGCCGAATACCGTCACCGTTTGCCGGCTCAGGGCGATCAGTTCGCCAGCTGGCGTCCATAGCGCAGCCGCACAGTGTCCATAACCGTCGCGTGCGTGCTCGATCACGGCGCGATACATGCACCAGTCGTGGCTGTCGAGATCGGGCATCGGCTGAATGAACTCGATGGTCCAGGTCAGCGAGCTGCCAGGAGCGAAGCTTTTCAGATGCGGCAACACGGCGGGCGGCCAGGCGTCGACCAGCGCCAGCAGATGCGCCTCGGTAATCGGTTCACGCGGCAGCTCGCCCCGCTGGCGCACCCAGCCGCCCATTTCGCGAGAGGTATTACCGGTGAACGGCAGCCCGCCAATACCCCAGCGCATCGACACGTAGCGGGTAAATTCCGGCGTTACACCGGCTACATAGGGCAGCTCCTGGCAGGCCTCGACGGGAGGCATGGCCGGCGCCGGCTCTGCCGCAACATCCACCACCGAACTGCGTGGCGCGCCGAAGCTGCCCTGAACGATGGTGACCACCTGTCCGTCCTGCATCACCCGGCCGAGCATCTGGCTGACGGCCTTGCCTTCGCGCAGCACCTCGGCCTCGAAACTCGCCGGCGCATCCAGCGCCAACGGGCCGACGAAGGTAATGGCCAGCGAGCGCAGCGGGCGACCCTCCGGCACCTTGGCCCGCATGCTTTCGAACACAAGCGCGGCGACCAGCCCACCGAAACCTGCACGCCCCTGTCCCCAACTGGCCGGCACCACCACGCTGCCGGGGTTGTCACGTACCGCCTGCAGCAGCTCGCAAAGCTCCATACCCACCTCGTTATCGTTCGTTATGCGAGCGATGTTAAAGGCCCGCCCTTGGCGACGCGAACCACTCTGGCAGAAGCAGCCGGATGAAATGCCGAATCATCCATGTCGGTAATGGGTAATCAGGACCGCCCAGCCCGCTTCGGAAGACGCCACGGCAGTGCTCGGCGAAGCTGACGCAAGCTATGCGCCAGCTCATCCGTGGCCCCGGGCTGCTGGGCGTAGCGCTGCGCCTCATAAAGCCTGACGAACGCGCGGATGGCCGGCGCCTGTCCGGGCAGCATGGTCGCGGCACGCTCGGCGAAGCTGCGCGCACCCTCGCCTTTGTAACGATGGACGCCGTGGCGCGCCAACAGCCGCTCGAAGCGTCCGAACAGGCGCTGCTGAAGGTCCGTTTCACGACGCCAGGGCTTGAAGAGGAACAGTGCCAGCACAGCAGTGAGCAGGGCCAGAACCGCAACAAGGCCAAGACCGAGCGCCTGAGCATCTAGTTTGCCTAACCAACGCTGCAACACCTGCGTTTGTTGCTCGCCCTGGTAATTGAGTACCCAGCGTTGCCAGCCATAGTTGAGGCTGTCCCAGCGCAACCTCAGGGCATTCACCCAGCCGATATCCCGATAGCGCAGCAGCGACATCGGCTGGTCGGCAAGAAAGCTTCGCTCACGCGCCAGCGCCTGTTCCAGACCCTGCTCCACCCGTTCAGGCGCGACCTGAAAGGTCGGATCGACGCTGACCCAGCCGCGCTCGGCCAGCCAGTACTCGACCCAGGCATGGGCGTCGAACTGATGCACCGAAAGATAGTTGCCAGCCGGATTGACCTCACCGCCCTGATAACCCGCGACCACTCGTGCCGGAATACCCGCCGCGCGTAGCACGAAAGTCATCGCCCCCGCGTAGTGCGCACAGAAACCGCTGCGCGTCTCGAACAGGAAATCGTCGACGATGTCGTCACCCACCGGCGGCGGTTCCAACGTGTAGTGGTAGGGCTGACGGTTGAAGTGCTTGAGCAGCGCATCGACCATCGCCTGTGGCTCTTGTGCGGTGCGCCGCAGCTCCATGGCCCAGGCGCGCGCGCGTGAATTGCCCCGTTCTGGCAGTTGCAGCGACCGGCCAAGGCTCTCCGGCGCACGGACCGCTTCGCGGCGCGCATCCAGCCAGGAGGTGACCTGGTACATCAGCGGCTGGTTGACCGGCTGCCGGCGCTGCAGATGGAAATCGGTCATCAGCTGTGCCTGGCCTGGCGCCACCTGAGCGACATCCAGAGCAAACAGCCAGGGCTGCCCGCTCGGCTGCATGACGACGTTGTAGCGAAGCGGCTCGCCGACTGCCTGCCATTCCGGCTCCTGCGGCAGATGAGAGGCATAGGACTGCGACCAGCGCCGGCCATCGAAGCGCTCGAAGGTCACCGCGCGCCAATAGAGTTGATCGCGAGGAGGAATGTCGCCGTCGAAGCTGACACGAAAAGCCAGCTCCGGGGAGCGTCCCAGCCGAGCGATATCACCGGGCGCCATGTGATCGGCCAAGCCCGTGGTGCCACGATCACCAGCCTGCGGCAACGACCACAGCGGCGGCAGACGGGGAAAGAAGAGGAACAACACCAGCATCAGCGGAACGGCCTGCAGCAATAGGGAACCGGCCAGCCGCACCGTTGGCCATGGCCTCGTCACCAGACTGCTCTGCTGCAAGCCGATCATCGCCGCCAGCAGCGCGGTGACCGGCAACAGGCTATACAGCCCGGCGAGCAGGCTGTCCTCGAACAGGTAGCTGGTTACCACCGCAAAGAAGCCCAGGAAGATCAGCACCAGCGCATCGCGGCGGGAACTCATCTCCACCAGTTTCAGGATGAACGCGGCGATCAGCAGCACCACCCCGGCTTCCAGTCCGACCAGGCTGCCGCGGGAGAAATAAACGCCGAAGCCAGCGCCTATCATCAGCAGCGCCTTGAGCCAGCTGCGCGGATAGCGTGCACGCATGCGGAAGATCTGGATCCGCCAGGCCGCGCAGCCAAGCCACAGGCCGATGATCCACAACGGCAGATGAGTGAGATGCGGCAGGATCACCAGCACCTGCGCGACCAGCAGCCAGATCAGGCTGTTGCGGGGAATGCCCGGCTTGACGCTCATGCGCTGCCCTCCTCGCCAAGCCCATGCAGTGCCAGGGCACGCAGACAGGCATCCCGATGCGCCTGTCCACCGTCGGGTCCGATTACCCCGGCCGGTAGCCGCAGCGCGAACGGCTGCTGCTGTTCACTCAGTTCGACAACCCAGTGGCAGAGCATCGACAAACGCCGCTCGGGATCGCCTTCAAGCGTATCGAAGTCGAGCAGCGGATCGTTGCCGAGCAGGCTGGCGAAATCCTTCACCAGCAGGCCCTGGCCGCGGGAATAGGCCTTCCAGTGCAAGCGTCGGCGCGCATCGCCCGGCTGCCAGACACGCAGCCCCTGATAGTCATCGACGCCGGCACCCCGCGCCAGGACGCCTTCATCTTCGGTTTCGGGTGCGCCCTGGCCCGGAGGGCGTTCGGCCACCGACGGCTGTGGATAGACCAGCGCCGCCAGCTCCAGATCGATCCAGCTCCAGGCCACCAGCAAGCCGAGCGGGAATCGGCTCTCCACCCGCACCCGACCGGGCCGCAACCAGCCGCGACGTTCGGTTGGCAGGCTCAGCTCGACTTCGACGGTACCGCCCGCCGGAACATCGACCAACCGCAACCCACTGGTCGGCCAGCCGAGCGCCACCGCCTGATAGGCACGCCCTGCGCTTTCCAGGCGGACACGCAGCAGCGCCTGTTCGCCAACGAACGCCGCCGTTGTGCCACCCGCCTGCAGCAGCAGCCCCGCCAGATTGCGCCAGGTGTGCAGGATGGTGACCAGATAGAGCGAACCAAGCAGAAAGGTCAGCCCGTAGGCCAGGCTGTTCTGGTAGTTGATGGCGGTGAGCAGCATCAGTAGCAGGGCGACGATGAATGCCAGCCCGACCGCCGTCGGCATGATGAAGATGCGCCGCTGATTCAACCGCACGCTGGGTGCTGGCGGTATCCGGCGCAGCAGCCAGCGGTCACGGAAACGCGGCAGTATCCTCATAGTGAAGGCTCGCCGAAACGAGCAGGCGCACGTCTCACAGCGCTGGCACCTCGCGCAGCAACCACTGCACCAGCGCACCGCCACCATGACCGGTGGCATCGGCGCGTTCACGCAGGCGATGCCCGACCACGGTCGGCAGCACCGCCTGCACATCTTCCGGAATCACATAATCGCGGCCATCAAGAAACGCCCAGGCCCGCGCCGCAGCGAGCAGCGCCAGACTGCCGCGTGGTGACAATCCCCAGGCGAACTGCGGTTGGGTACGCGTGGCTTCCACCAGGCGCAGCACGTAGTCGACCAGGGCGTCGCTGGCACGCACCTGGCTAACCGCGTCCTGGATGGCGCGCAGCTCGTCATGCTCAAGCAGCGGCTCCAGGCGCAGCAGCAGATCCCGCCGGGATTCGCCGAGCAGCAGCGCCTTTTCCGCAGCCTTGGCCGGATAACCCAGCGAAACGCGCATGAGAAAGCGGTCCAGCTGCGATTCAGGCAGCGCGAAGGTGCCACCCGAACTCACGGGGTTCTGCGTGGCGATGACGAAAAACGGCTCGGGTAGCGGGCGCGTTGCCCCTTCGATGGTGACCTGGCCCTCCTCCATCGCCTCGAGCAGTGCGCTCTGGCTCTTCGGCGTGGCACGGTTGATCTCATCGGCCAGCACCAACTCGGCGAAGATCGGTCCGGGATGAAAGACGAACTGCCCGCTGTCCTTGTCGAACACGGACGTACCCAGAATGTCACCGGGCAGCAGATCGGAAGTGAACTGAATGCGCTGAAACTCCAGCCCCAGCACCTTCGCCAGCGTATGGCTCAAGGTGGTCTTGCCCATACCGGGCATGTCCTCGACCAGCAGGTGACCACGGGCCAGCAGGCAGGTCAGGGCCAGCCGGACCTGCGCTTCCTTGCCGAGCAAAACTTCATTGACTGCTCGCAGGCAGGCGTCCAATCGGGTGCGCATCAAAACCTCCTCTGTTCGTCGTCCCGATGCTACTGGTCAGCCGCAGCCAGGCAAAGCACAGGAAACGCCCGGTGACGAGTTTGTGACCCGGGCCTTGATCCAGCACCATGCGCAGCATGGCAGCCCGGCTTAGGCTGAGCAGATCAAAGGTCAACAGGAGGACCCGATGTCCACACCCGCTTCACGTTGCTGGCATGCGCAACACGCCGAGCAGACGCTCCAACAGCTGGACACCTCGCCTGCCGGACTGACCACCGAGCAAGTGCAGCAGCGCCTCGAGACCTTCGGCCCCAACCGTTTGCCACGGCGGCGCCGCAACGGGCCGCTTATGCGGTTCCTGCTGCAATTTCACAACCTGCTGATCTACGTTCTGCTGCTCTCGGCGCTGGTCACCGTTGCCCTGGGTGAATGGCTGGATAGTGCGGTGATCTTCGGGGTGGTGGTTATCAACGCTATCGTCGGCTTCATCCAGGAGGGCAAGGCGGAACAGGCGATGCGTGCCATCCAGCGCATGCTCACGCTCGACAGCAAGGTGCGCCGCGGCGGGCGGACGCTCAACGTTCCGGCCGAACAACTGGTGCCTGGCGATATGGTGCTGCTGGAAGCCGGCGACCGGGTACCGGCGGACATGCGCCTGCTCGAATGCCGCGATCTGCGCATCGAGGAAGCGGCCCTTACCGGTGAGTCGCTGCCGACCGGCAAGCAGGTGGAGCCCGTGGCTCGCGATGCCAGCATCGGTGATCGTTACAGCATGGCGTACTCAGGCACCCTGGTCAGTGCCGGTAGCGGCACCGGGGTGGTGGTGGCGACTGCGGGCAAAACCGAGCTGGGGCAGATCAGTCATATGCTCGGCGAGGTCGTCAGCCTGCAGACACCGCTGCTCGGCGATATGGCGCGCTTCGCCCGGGTGCTCACCTTCATCATTCTGGCGCTGGCGCTAGGCACCTACCTGTTTGGCGTCGGTTTGCGCGGCTATTCATCCGACGAGATGCTGCTGGCGGCGGTCGGTCTGGCGGTTGCAGCCATACCCGAAGGGCTACCGGCGGTCCTCACCATCACCCTTGCGCTTGGTGTGCAGCGCATGGCCCGGCGGCGCGCCATCATCCGCCGCCTGCCCGCCGTGGAGAGCCTGGGTGCGGTGACGGTGATCTGCTCCGACAAGACCGGCACCCTGACGCGCAACGAAATGACCGTGCAGCTGGTGGTCACCGCGGCAAACCGTTATCAGATCGAAGGCGTCGGCTACGCACCAACCGGCGAGGTTCGCGGCGAGAATGGTCAGCCCTGCGCAATCGACCAGCCCAGTGATCTGCACGCGCTGGGTCGCGCCGGCCTGCTGTGCAACAGCGCCAGCCTGCTGCATGACGGCTCGCAATGGAGCATCACCGGCGACCCCACCGAGGCCGCCCTGTTGACCCTCGCAGGCAAGCTGGGGATGACTGCGACCCACGAGCTAGCCCACACCCCACGTGTCGACAGCATCCCGTTCAGCTCGGAACGGCGCAGCATGTCCAGCCTGCACCACGACCATTCCGGCCACGGCCTGATCTACATGATCGGCGCTCCGGAACGGCTGCTGGAGGTGTGCAACCAGCAATTGGTCGATGGCAGCGCCGAACCTCTGAACCCTTCCTACTGGCATACCGTGCTTTCCGAGGGCGCCGCTCAGGGCCTGCGCATGCTCGGCCTGGCCGTGCGCGCGCTCGGCGCGCCGCACCATGAACTGAACTATGCGGACCTGGAGGGTGATTTCGTCCTGCTCGGCCTGGTCGGCATGCTCGATCCGCCGCGTGAGGAAGCCATCGCCGCCATCGCCGAATGCCGTCAGGCAGGTATTGCGGTGAAGATGATCACTGGCGACCACGCCGAAACCGCTGCGGCAATCGCGCGGCGTCTCGGTCTGGGCAGCAGCGCGCCGATCACCGGAGCCGAACTCGACAGGCTCAGCGACGCCGAGCTCGACGCGCGCCTGGGCGATACGACGGTCTTCGCTCGCACCAGCCCGGCGCACAAGCTGCGCCTGGTGCAACGCCTGCAGGCCGGTGGCGCTCGCGTCGCGATGACCGGCGATGGCGTCAATGATGCGCCGGCGCTCAAGCGTGCCGACATCGGCGTGGCCATGGGTATCAAGGGCACCGAGGTGGCCAAGGAAGCCGCGCAGATGGTCCTTGCCGATGACAATTTCGCCACCATCGCCAATGCCGTCGAGGAGGGCCGCACGGTCTATGACAACCTGAAGAAATCGATCCTGTTCATCCTGCCCACCAACGGTGGCGAGGCGTTGGTGCTGCTGGTTGCCATTGCTCTGGGGCTGACGCTGCCGATCACCCCGCTACAGATTCTCTGGGTCAACATGATCACCGCCGTAACCCTTGCCCTGGCGCTGGCCTTCGAGCCCGGCGAGGCCGACATCATGCGGCGGCCGCCGCGGAACCCGAACGCGGCGCTGTTGAGCACGCAACTGATGTGGCGAGTGCTGCTGGTGGCGGCGCTGATGACCGCGGCCTGTATCGGTGTCTTCGTCTATGCACAACAGCTGGGCTGGAGCATGGAACTCAGTCGCACCCTGGCGGTGAACACACTGGTCGCCTGCGAGATCGCCTATCTGTTCAGCAGTCGGCAGATCAATGCGCCGGCCCGCTTCGGCCTGCGTGACAACCCAATGGTCTGGGGGATGATAGTCCTGCTGAGCGTCCTGCAACTCGCCTTTACCCACTGGGCGCCGTTGCAGCGCCTATTCGCTACCCAATCGCTGGACGTGGTTGGCTGGGGGATCTGCCTGCTCGCCGGAGCCGCGTTACTGGTGGTGGTCGAGATGGAGAAGTGGTTGCGGCGACGCGCCGGCTGGCCACTCTGATCCAAACGCCGCGAAGGGACCAGCCCGCCCGGGGGCAGGCTGGTTGTTGGAGTACCGCTTTTAACGCCCGGCCCGTGACTCGCGCAGATAGAAGCGGGCCTTCTGCGCTTTCTGGGCACAGCCACGAAACGCCTCGAACTGCTGCTGGGTCTTGGCCCCGGTCAGCAAGGCCAGCGCCTTGGAATAGCTCACGGTTCCGGCAAAGCCTTCGGCTTCCGCCAGGCTTTGCTCCTTCCACGCCGCATCCAGCTCCGCCGCGCAACTGTCACGGTATGCGGTCTTGCCGGCACAGCCGGCCAACAGCACAACCAGCAAAGGTAAACTCAGCCAGGTTTTCATCGCATCATCCCTCGTGTGCCATTTCAGGAATTAAAGGCGCTCTTGCGCCTTCCGGTTACGCAAATACTCGACCACCGATCGCTGGTCGCCAGCGAACTCGATCCGCCCGGCCTTGCTTTCGCGCTGGTAGGCATACATCGGATCGTAGTACTCGCCGAGCAATGCCTCGATCCACCCCCGGTGCAGATCGACCGTGCCGCTGCGTGTCTGCTCCGCAAGTGCCTGATCCATTAGCAATGCCAGGCGCTGATAACGCTCGCCGCCGAGTCGCTTGTTGATATTGACCAGACTTTGCTGCAGACGCTCGGCGAAAGCAGCGAAACCGTTCTCACCCTGCTCGGCAATGAACTCCGCGCACAGGTCGATCACGTAATCCTTGAGGATCCGCTCGACGCGCCCTTCCAGGCTGTCTTCGAGCCAGATCAGGGGAAACTCCTGCATGCCATTGAACAGTGGTAGCGGAATCGAACAGCGGCCAACCAGACGCGCCTCGTCTTCGACCACAAACGTCTTGATGCCGGCGGCGCGCATCTTCAGCAGGCGGATCGCCAGAGCATTCTCGAAATCGATCTGCGCCGGCTGCGGCGTGGCACGCTTGCCGAAACTGGAACCGCGGTGATTGGCCAAGCCTTCCAGGTCCAGGCTGTTGTCTAGCTGCGCCAGGACCTCGGTCTTGCCGGTACCGGTCATGCCACCCACCAGCACGAAGTCGCACTGCTCGACAGCCTGGTCGATGGTGCCGAGCAGGAAATGGCGCATCGCCTTGTAGCCGCCGACGACACGCGGGTATTCGACACCCATTTCGTCCTTCAGCCACTGCTGGACGATCTGCGAACGCAGCCCACCGCGGAAGCAATACAGGTAGCCATTCGGATGGGCGCGAGCGAAGTCGGCCCAGGCCTGCAGGCGCTCGGCCTTGACCTTGCCGGAAACCAGTTGCTGGCCGAGTTCGATGGCCGCCTTCTGGCCGTGCTGCTTGTAGCAGGTGCCGACCTTCTGTCGCTCGATGTCGTTCATCAGCGGCAGGTTGACCACACCGGGAAAGGCGCCCTTGGCGAATTCCACCGGGGCGCGGGCATCCATCATCGGGACGTCATTGAGGAACAGCTGGCGGAAATCTTCGGTATCGCTGCGCATCAATGGACCTCGACCGCATGGCCGCGCGCTTCGACGAGCTGGCCGATGGGCTGCAGGTTCAGGCCGAGTTCGGCACAGACTGCGAGGAACTCCGCCTCGCCTTCCGGTGCCACGGCCACCAGCAATCCGCCACTGGTCTGCGGATCGCAGAGCAACTGCTTGTGACGCTCGTCGAGCGCGGCGATGCGCTCGCCGTAGCTGTCGAAATTGCGCTGGGTACCGCCAGGCACGCAGCCCTGCTCCAAGTAGTACTCGATGCCCGGCAAGCGCGGTACGCGCGCATAGTCGATCTCAGCAGTCAGCCCGCTGCCATCGGCCATTTCCACCAGGTGACCGAGCAGACCGAAGCCCGTGACATCGGTCATGGCGCGAACACCCTCGAGCTTGCCGAAGCGGCTGCCCGGCGTATTCAGCGTGCACATCCAGTCCCGCGCCAGCCCGACATCTTCGGCGCGCAGCTTGGCCTTCTTCTCGGCGGTGGTGAGGATGCCAATGCCCAATGGCTTGGTCAGGTACAGCCTGCAGCCGGGGGTGGCGGTGTCGTTGCGCTTCATCTGCTGCTTGTTCACCAGACCGGTGACCGCCAGGCCGAAGATCGGTTCGGGCGCATCGATCGAATGCCCGCCAGCCAGCGGAATACCCGCCGCATCGCAGACGGCACGGCCACCGGCGATGACCTCACGGGCAACTTCCGGCGGCAGCACGTTGACCGGCCAGCCAAGGATCGCGATAGCCATCAGCGGATCACCGCCCATGGCGTAGATGTCGCTGATCGCGTTGGTCGCCGCGATCCGGCCGAAATCGAAGGGGTCGTCGACGATGGGCATGAAGAAGTCGGTGGTCGAGACCACACCGCGCTCCTCGTCGATGCCATATACCGCTGCGTCATCGCGCGAGGCATTGCCGACCCACAGGCGCGGGTCGAGATTCTGCGCTCCGCTGCCGGCAAGAATCACGTCCAGCACCTTGGGCGATATCTTGCAGCCGCAGCCGGCGCCGTGACTGTACTGGGTGAGGCGGATCGGTTCGCTCATCGGGCTCTCTCGTGGCACAAGCACAAACGGGCGGCGATTGTAGCAAAGGCCGCCCGTCATTCGCCGATTGACGCAGACTCCCACCAGTCTTAACGGTACCGGGACGGATCAGCCCTTGCAGGCTCGCCGGCCAGGCATGAAGCTATCGCAAGTGCCACAGGGAGAACCGCATGAGTAAGAAAGTTGCACTGGTACTGGGATCGGGCGGCGCACGGGGCTATGCGCACATCGGCGTGATCGAAGAGCTGGAAGCGCGCGGCTATGAAATTGCCTGCATCGCCGGCTGCTCCATGGGCGCCGTGGTCGGCGGCATCTACGCGGCGGGCAAACTCGACGAGTATCGCAACTGGATCGAGAGCCTGGATTACCTGGACCTGCTGCGGCTGGTTGACCCGAGCTTCAGCCTCGGTGCGATACGCGGGGAAAAGGTTTTCGGTCGTATCCGCGACATGGTCGGCAAGATCCGCATCGAGGATCTGCCGATTCCGTTCACTGCGGTTGCCACGGACCTGACCAACCAGCAGGAAATCTGGTTTCAGGAAGGCAGCCTGGAACTGGCCATGCGCGCTTCCGCGGCCATTCCCAGCCTGTTCACGCCCGTGATGCAAGGCAATCGCATGCTGGTCGACGGCGGTCTGCTCAACCCCCTGCCAATCGTTCCGGTGGTGTCGGCACACTGCGACATGATCATCGCGGTCAACCTCAACGCCAACAACCATAAGCAGTATCCACTGCCTGAGGTGGTGCGCCCAGGGCGCTTCGATTCACTGGTCAACTCGATCAGTTCGCACATCCCGTTCTGGCGCAAGGACGAAGCTGAACTGGCCGGTGAGCTCGACGACCTTCGTGCCGGCGAACTGCTGCGCGGCGATCAACCGCCTGCAGCGCCGACCAGCCAGAGCGCACCGAAGTCTGCCGAAGGCGCGACGGTGATCGACGTCACCGGCCCGGCATCGCTGCTGGAGCTGATCAACCAGAGCTTCGACGTCATGCAGTCGTCACTGGCGCAATACAAGATCGCCGGCTACCCGCCAAACGTGCTGGTCAACATTCCCAAGCGGGCCTGCCGCTTCTACGAGTTCTACAAGGCCCCCGAGCTGATCGAACTGGGCCGCATCGTCGCCCACGACGCGTTGATCCGCTACGAAGAGGAACAGTGAGCGAGCCTTCGCTTACTGTCCAAGTGGGTCGCGCGGTTCGCCCGGGAGTAGCGGCGACTCGTGCGAGGGCATCGTCGGCACCTCCTTGATCAACCAGTCGCCCAGCAGGCTGTAGGCAACCGCAAGCAGGGTCGGGCCGAGGAATAGCCCCATGAAACCGAAAGCAAGGATGCCGCCGAACACGCCAAGCAGCACCACAACCAGCGGCAGGTTGCCGCCACGGCTGATCAGGTAGGGCTTGAGCACGTTGTCCACGCCACTGATGACGAACATGCCCCAGATTCCAAGGAAGATCGCCATCCCGTAGTCGCCCTGCCAGGCCAGCCAGGCGACGGCAGGGCCCCAGATCAGTGGCGGCACCATGATAAAGCTGCAGGCGAACGTCAGCAGGCCGAGCACCAGCGCACCCGGAATCCCGGCGATGAGAAACCCGATGTAGGCCAGGATCGCCTGGGCCGCAGCCGTACCGATCACGCCGTTGACCACGCGCTGCACCGTACCGGCCACGAGCTCCAGGTAATGATCGGCGCGGTCACCGATCAGCCGGTGCAACAGGCTATGGACGAATGCGGACAAACGGGGCCCGTCACGGTAGAAGAAAAACACCAGCACCAGGCTCAAGGCCAGCTCAAGCATGCCGCCACCGATCCGTGCGCTGCGCACCAGCAGCCAGTTCGCGACCTGGCCGATGTACGGACGGATGCTGGCGATCAGCGCCGTACCCTGCTCGTCGACGGTATCCCAGAAGCCCACAAGGGTATCGCCAATCAGCGGCAGCTCGCCCAGCCAGGTCGGGGCAGGCGGCAACCCTTCGACCTGAAGGTCGTGCAGCAAGGCATTGGCCTCACGGATCTGGTCGGCAATGTTGAAGCCGAGCCAAACCAGCGGTACCGCCACCAGTACCATCCAGCTGAAGGTAAGTAGCCCGGCAGCCAATGTGGCATTGCCGTCCAGCCAGCGGGTCAGCAGACGCATGACCGGCCAGCTGGCGAATGCCAGGACGGCGGCCCAAAACAATGCGGAGGCAAACGGTGCCAGCACCCAGAGGCACGCAGCCAGCAGCCCGAGCAGCAGAATCTGCGCCAACAGGCGGTCATTGTTGAGCATGTGAACGTACCCTGGGAATTAGAGCCGCGCCCATGATCAGGGCGCGAAACAAGAACCGCTATTGCAGCCGTTACGCAGGATCAGCGCAATAGCCGAATGACCAGGCCCGGTTCCTGGGACTCGTCGACTTCCAGCCGCCCGCCACGGATGCGCTCGACGATCAGCGCTTCGCGCCAGGCTGCCGCACCTTGTCCGGCCAGACTGACACGCGTGGTGCTGTCCAGGCTCAGCACATTGGCGAGCAGAGCTCCCCACTCGGCGGTCGGTTCGTCTGCCAGGCGTGGCAAACGCAGCTCGCCAGTGCTGCGCAACTGCCGCAACAGCGTCGCTGCCGTGGGCAGTACCGCAGCCAGGGGTTCATTGCTTTGCAGTTGTTCGACGTGCAGATAAGGTCTGCCATTGCCGCGGGTTATCCCGTACAAGGCAACCAGATCGTTTTCGGCATCGGGTAGACGGGCCAGCAGATACGCCTGCTGCGCTTCCGGACCGTAGAGCATGGATTTACCGAAAATAGCGTTGGCCCAGAGGCTGCTCGAACCGCACTCGCGACCCTCGCACCAGAACAGCAGTTCGGCGCCCTGGCGCAGCAGCTCGCTGCGGGCCTGGGTGAAGGCTTCGATACCGGTATGCGTATTTGGCAACTGGTAGGTCACTGCCGTCAGTTCACCCGAAACGACCACCTGCGCTGCCATGCGCAAGTTGCCACTGATGCGACGGATGGAGTCCTGGGGATAGATGCGCTCCTGCACCTGCGACTGCCGATAATCGACGATCTGCGCCTGGGCAAAACGTGGCAGCCGCTCGAGATCGGCACTGCCGGTAACGTCCGCGGCCACGGCAACTGTGGATACCAAGACCGATGCCGCGATCCATGCACTTCGCATAACACTCCTCAACGGGTCACCCGTGGCTGTTTGCCGAAACTCAGCGAATGCGGCAAGCCGAGGTCCGTCGGGACAAACGCAAGGGCGCAGCCG
Organism: Stutzerimonas stutzeri RCH2; assembly: GCF_000327065.1. Taxonomy (NCBI): domain Bacteria; kingdom Pseudomonadati; phylum Pseudomonadota; class Gammaproteobacteria; order Pseudomonadales; family Pseudomonadaceae; genus Stutzerimonas; species Stutzerimonas stutzeri. Next base: position 2,637,172 of record NC_019936.1, read on the forward strand.
GGGGCCGTCGCGACTCTGAAGCAATCGATCATTGCGCTGGCTCTGCTGGAAACGTTGCCTCCCAGCCTCGCCAGTTGGCAAAAGCAAGTCAAGCGAGGCTTTGCGAGAGAGTATTGCAAACGCCCGGCATCACTCAGCGGTAGAAGAAGGCATTGAACACCGCAGCCACCGCTTCCGCGCCCGCCTCATCGTCCAGATGCAGATGATGTCCACCGGGCAGCCGCTGCACATCGAAGGGAAAGCCATCGATCAACTTCACCAGCTCCGGCTCGTTCATCAGCCCCTGCTCCGCCAGCACCAGAGTAGTCGGGCAGGCAACCTGCGCGACAAACGCCAGCGCATGGGCACGGGTCAGCCGCATCGCCGAAGGCAGCATCAGCCGGGCATCGGTGCGCCAGGTATAGCCGCCGGGCACCGGCATCAACCCGCGTTGGGCCAGTAGTTCGGCTGCCTCACGGCTGACCGCGCCGACGCCCTTCATGCGCGCTTCCACCGCCTGAACGAAGTTCGCGTAAACCGGCTTGCGTTTGTCGTCGACCGCAAGCAGCGCCTCGAGCGCCGCACCAAGCTTCTTCGGTGCGCTGTCCGCCTCGCCGGTGTAAGGGATGACGCCGTCTATCAATGCCAGTCGTTCGATGCGTTGGGGCAGTGCGCCGGCCAACAGCACCGAAACGATGGCGCCCATGGAATGCCCCAGCAAGGAAAAGCGTTGCCAGCCGAACTGTTCGGCTACCTGTAGCACGTCATGAGCGTATTCCCAGATGTTGTAGGCGGCACCAGCGGGACGATGTTCGGAATGACCGTGTCCAGGCAGATCCAGCGCGACAATCCGCAAACCCCTGAGGCGCGGCGCAAGCCGGCTAAAGGTCGCGGCATTGTCGAGCCAGCCATGCAGGGCGATAACCGGCTTGCCGTCTTCCGGACCGTACAGGTGCGCCGCGACTTCCAGATGCGGCAGGCTCAGCCGCACCTCCTCGAACACCAGGCTCATGCCACCCCCTCGGTAAGCTCGCCGTGGGTGCCCCAGCGGGCCAGCAGTTCGCGAAGCTTGTCCGCTGTCTGCTGCGGCCGCTCGAAAGGAAACATGTGGCCACCCGGCAGCGTATGCGCCTCGCCGCGCGCCATAAGCCGTAGCAGATAGGCGTGATGCGGCAGCACGACACGGCTGTCGCGCCCACGCACCATGGCCAGAGGAATCTTCAATGCCGGCGGCCAGCCCGGCGTCAGATGCGGCACGCTGCGGTAGATGCTGATTTCGGTCTGCGGATCGAAACGCAGACGCACGCCCTGCCCTGCGGGTTCCAGACCATGTTCGATATAGGCCTCCAGGCACTCCGGATCGAAGTGGCTGAACAGCGCCTTGCCGGCGAAGTAGGCGCGCGCCTCCTCGACGCTGGAGAACTGCTCGCGCCGCCCAAGCGTCCGCCCTGCCGGGGTCAGCCGATCAATGAAGCCCAGGCGCTTGGCGGCCCATATGACGGTCTGATCGAACCAGGTCGGAAGCGGCGAATCCAGCATGACGACGCCGTGATACAACTCGGGCCGCAGCAGCGCGGCGCGATAATGCAGCATGCCGCCGAACGAATGCCCTATCCCCCAGACGGGTTCGTGCAAGCGTTCGAGCTGCTCGAACAGCTCATCGAGCAGATTGTTCCAGTTATCGTCAACGGGAAAGCGCGGGTCATGGCCATGACGATCCATGTGCGTGACCTCGTACTCGGGTGCGAGGGCATCGAACAGCTTGCGATAGGTCGCCGAAGGGAAGCCGTTGGCGTGGGCGAAGAAGATACGCTGGGACATGAAGGCATTGCCGGACAGACTGAACGCCCATTGTCTGGCAGGCCCTGGCATGCGGCAATCGCCATAGGCCTGCCGAATGAAGGGCATTCAGGCCAATCAGCAGGTCACTATGACGGCAGGCTGCAAATCAGCCCGCACCGTTGCCCTTGTCCAGCGGCACGATAGCCACGGTCAGCCGCGAAATGCAGCTGGGCTTGCCGTCCTCCCCGCTCAGGCGAATATCCCAGACATGCGTCGAGCGTCCCAGGTGCACCGCTCGGCAAACGCCGGTCACACGGCCACTGCGCAGGCCGCGCAGATGATTGGCGTTCACCTCCAGTCCGACGCAGTAGAACTTGCTGGTGTCGATGCAGTGATAGCTCGCCATCGAGCCGAGGGTCTCGGCCAACACCACCGAAGCGCCGCCATGGAGCAGACCATAGGGCTGATGGGTACGGGCATCGACCGGCATGCTTGCGGTGATCGAGACGTCGTCGAAGGATTCGAAGCGTATATCCAGCAGATCACTGATGGTGTTCTTGCGGGTGCTGTGAAGCGCTTCCAGGTCGGGTTGACGGTGCCAGATGCTCAAGACAGGTACTCCTGATGGTTATTGTTCTGCGGTCAGGCTCGCCCCAAGTGCAAGGCGAGCCGCCCAACCCTAACCAACGTGATGCACGGAAACCAGTCGCATCAGCCCTCCGGCAATCGCTTCGCCTTCCAGCTCAACCAGTGAAGCCGTCGCCATGGGCAGCGGATCGGCGTAATGACCGTTGATCAACCAGCCCGCCAGGTTGCCGACAAACGGCTGATGCGTGACCAGCAGCAGGTCGCTTTCGCCCCGCAGGTCCAGCTCGCGCAATGCCTCGGCAAGATCGGATTCCGGTGTCGCCCAGTCAACCGTCTCGCAGTGACCGGCAAAGCCGAGCGCCTTGCGTACCTCGTCCGCAGTCTGCTGTGCGCGCCGAAACGGACTTACCAGAATCGTCTGCAGCGGCTTGCCACGCAGAAATGTGGCGCTGCGGCGCACGTCACGTCGACCACCCTCGGTCAGATTGCGCTCGGCATCGGTACGGGCCTGCGGCTCGGCTTCACCATGTCGCAACAACCATAGCCTCATGGAGTCGGCCCCTGCTGGGGATCTTTCGGCTCGACCGGTGGCACCGGCGGGACCGGATTGCTCAGCTCCACATCGGCCGGCCTGGGCGTCGGCCAGTCGGACAGCGGCCAGGGCTTGCGCTCGGTATTGAAGGTGGCGAAGCGACCGATCTGCGCGATGTACTGGCTGAGGCTGTCGCCAAACGCCTGCAGGCTGGAATCCGGGTGCCCCTTGACCAGGCGCATCACCAGCTGCAGCACCACGACCACCAGCAGCGCCAGCTCGGCCAATTGCCAGACGAAAAAGAAGATCAGCATCCAGAGGGCCCGCAGGATCAGTGACTCCCGGTCCGTGGCCTGGTTAGATTGGTTCATGAAGGTTTCCCCTACGCTCGGCTCAGAATCCGTCGGTTGAAATGAAATCCACATCGGTCTTCGGCTCGCCGCGCATCAGTACACCGATGATCTGATCCAGCGTACGCCCCTCGAACAGGACGGCATGGAGACCCGCGACCAGCGGCATGTAGACCTGCAGCTCCTCGGCCTTGCACTTGAGCACCTTGATGGTATTCACGCCCTCGGCGACCTCGCCCAGCCGGGAAACCGCCTCGTCGAGGCTGAGCCCTTCACCGAGCGCATAGCCGACCTGGAAATTGCGGCTCTTTTGCGATGTGCAGGTGACGATCAGATCGCCTACGCCAGCCAGGCCGAGAAAGGTCATGGGATTGGCCCCGAGCTTCACGGCGAATCGCGTCATCTCCGCCAGCGCCCGGGTAATCAGCATGCTGCGCGTGTTCTCGCCCATGCCCAGTGCGGCAGCCATACCCGCCATGATCGCGTAAACATTCTTCAGCGCCCCACCCAACTCGACGCCGAAGCGATCCGAGCTTGCGTAGACGCGGAAGGTGCGGCCGTGCAGCACCTGCTGGACGCTGCGGCAGAGCGCTTCGTCCTGACTTGCCACGACCGTTGCGGTCAGCGCGTGCTCGGCCACCTCACGTGCCAGGTTCGGGCCAGACAACACGCCGATGCGGGCATCTGGCGCAATCTGTTCGAGAATCTGGCTCATCAGCATGAAACCATCGGCCTCGATACCCTTGGTGGTGCTGACCAGCATCTTGCCGCCAAGCTGCTTCGCGAACGGCTGCAGCGCCTGGCGCAATGCGCTGGATGGCAGCGCGACAAAGATCAGCTCGCAGGCATCCAGGGTCGACGGCAGGTCGGTGGTCGGCTCCACCTGCTTGAGAATCTCCACACCTTTTAGATAGCGAGGGTTCTGCCGCAGCGTCCGGATGCTCTCAGCCTGCTCGGGATCACGCATCCAGAGCAGAACGTGGTGACCGTTCTCGGCCAGCAGATTGGCGATTGCGGTACCGAAACTGCCGCCGCCGAGTACGGCGATGGGTTGCTGTCGTGTCATGTGGGTTCCGTTATGAGCCATTCGAAATGGCAGTGCCGGGCATTATACGTTTCGCGTTCACAGCGGCCAGCGCAACCACCACAGCCCGTGAAATCATTCGGTTACAGTTGGATCGAAAGGCAGTCGAAGCCCGCCCGACCCGTTGGAACAAGGCTTCAATCGATCCATGCAACCGTCACTGCAACGATTGTCTATAGAGGACAAGCTGTCGCAAGGTCCTCGTTAGCCTTTCAGGAGTGTTAAAGTAGCCGCCCGATTCTGTCTTTGCGTCCTTCAGCCGCAGGTACGGGTTGAATGGCGTCGCTGTTGGCAGGCTGTGACTTTAGCCACAACGCGGCAGTCTATGACTAGTCTTGATGATCAGGCCTCGAATTCTGGCCCGGTATGTAAGCAGCAAAGCCCTTCGCAAGGGGCCCATTGAGGAATACGCATGACCAAACAACACGCCTTTACTCGGGAAGACCTGCTTCGTTGCAGCCGCGGCGAACTCTTCGGTCCCGGTAATGCGCAACTGCCCGCGCCGAACATGCTGATGGTCGATCGTATCGTTCACATCAGCGAAGTGGGCGGCAAGTATGGCAAGGGCGAACTGGTTGCCGAACTGGATATCAACCCTGATCTCTGGTTCTTCGCTTGCCATTTCGAAGGCGATCCGGTCATGCCCGGCTGCCTGGGCCTGGATGCCATGTGGCAGCTGGTCGGCTTCTACCTCGGCTGGCAGGGCAACCCTGGGCGCGGCCGCGCGCTGGGTTCCGGCGAAGTGAAGTTCTTCGGTCAGGTACTGCCGACCGCCAAGAAAGTCACCTACAACATCCACATCAAGCGCACCATCAATCGCTCGCTGATCCTCGGCATCGCCGATGGCACCGTCAGCGTTGATGGCCGCGAGATCTACAGTGCCGAAGGTTTGCGCGTCGGCCTGTTCACCTCTACCGACAGCTTTTGAAGGACATCCGCATGCGTCGCGTCGTGATCACTGGCCTGGGTATCGTTTCCTGCCTGGGCAATGACAAAGAGACCGTCTCCGGCAACCTGCGCGCCGGCCGCCCCGGCATTCGCTTCAACCAGTCCTACGCGGACATGGGGCTGCGCAGCCAGGTTTCCGGTTCCGTCAACCTGAACCTCGAAGAGCTGATCGACCGCAAGGTTCTGCGCTTCATGGGCGACGCTGCCGCCTATGCCTATCTGGCAATGGAGCAGGCGGTCAAGGACGCCGGTTTCAGCCTCGATGACATCTCCAACCCGCGCATCGGCCTGGTGGCCGGTTCCGGTGGTGCTTCCACCATCAACCAGATGGAAGCCATCGACATCCTGCGCGACAAGGGCGTCAAGCGCATCGGCCCATATCGCGTACCGCGCACCATGAGCAGCACCGTTTCTGCCTGCCTGGCGACGCCGTTCCGCATCAAGGGCATCAACTACTCCATCGCTTCGGCCTGCGCCACCAGCGCGCATTGCATCGGCCATGCCATGGAGCAGATCCAGATGGGCAAGCAGGACGTGGTGTTCGCTGGTGGCGGTGAAGAAGAGCACTGGAGCCAGAGCTGCCTGTTCGACGCCATGGGCGCGTTGTCCAGCCAGTACAACGAGACCCCGGAAAAGGCCTCCCGCGCCTATGACGCCAAGCGTGATGGTTTCGTCATTGCCGGCGGTGGCGGCATGGTCGTGGTCGAAGAACTGGAGCATGCGCTCAAGCGCGGCGCCAAGATCTACGCGGAAATCGTCGGCTACGGGGCTACTTCCGACGGCTACGACATGGTCGCGCCGAGCGGTGAAGGCGCGCTGCGCTGTATGCAGCAGGCGATGTCTACCGTGGACACCACCATCGACTACCTCAACACTCACGGCACCTCGACGCCAGTGGGCGATGTGGCCGAGATCAAGGCCGTGCGCAACATGTTTGGCGACAAGATCCCGACCATCAGCTCGACCAAGAGCTTGTCCGGTCACTCGCTGGGTGCCGCAGGCGTCCACGAAGCGATCTACTCGATGCTGATGATGGAAGGTAACTTCATCGCCGGCTCGGCCAACATCGACGAGCTGGACCCGGAAGTTGCCGACATGCCGATCCTGCGCGAAACCCGCGAGAACGCTCAGCTCGACACCGTGATGAGCAACAGCTTCGGCTTCGGTGGCACCAACGCGACTCTGGTGCTGCGCCGCTTCAAGGGCTGAGCCCTAGCGCCGGCAGAACGCCCCGACTAGTCGGGGCGTTTTCGTTTGTGCGCCCAGAAGCCGAACGATGCGGTGGCTGTCGCCACAGCGTCTGGCATCAGACCAATCGACGACCGTTTCGCCATTGCGCTGGTGGTCGCCCTGTCCAGCGCTTGAAGGCCCGACAGAACGCCGCAACCTCGGCGAAGCCGCTCTGCTCGGCCACCTCCTGCACGCTGAGGTGCTCGTTGCTGAGCAGCCGCAGAGCGAATTCCCGACGTAACGACTCCTTGATCTGCCGCACCGAGGTGCCTTCATCCTGCAGCCGACGCCGCAAGGTGCGTGGCGTCATCAGCAGTTGCTGGCTGATCTCCCCTAGCTCTGGCATGTGCCGGAGATCGTAATGCTGCAGCAACAGCCTGACGCGAGTCTGCAAGCTGTTGTCCTGCACGGGCCGGTGCAGGATCACCCCCGGACAGTCGCGCAGAAACGCCTGTAGCTCGGTGTCGCTGCGCAGGATTGGCAGCTGCAGGACGCGTGGATGCAGATAGAAGCCACAACGGGGCTGGTCGTGGTGCAGCTCGCCAATGAACATCACCCGATACTCAGCCGCGTGACTGGGGGCCGGGTAGCCGAAACAGGTGGCGACGACAGGAATCTGCTGCCCGATCAGCCAGCCGGCGAAGCGCTGCCACATCAACAGAATGAACTCCTGCAGGAAATGATCAGGATCGAATTGCTGATGCAGATGCAAGCGGTAGAACACCAGTGGTGACTGCGCGGGCGCAAGATCCAGGCCGATATCCAGGTCGTCCCTGACAGCGGTATAGAAACGCGCGCTGCGCTCCAACATGCCGCCAAGGGTCTTTGCGCCCAAGGCGAACTCCGCCATGAGCGAGAACACGCCCCGCTTGCAGGCTCTTGGCGCCATCCCCATGAATTCGTCCGCGGTAGCGCGCCAGACCGCCTTGATCAATTCGCTGAGCTGATGTTCGGTGATCAACCTTTCGGGCTGATCGAGCCAGTGCGCTGGGATGCCGGCAGCGGCCAGCAACTGCAGCGGATCCGCCCCCTGTCGCACGGCGCCGCCGATGCCGGCTCGCAGGTAGTGATTGGCGATATGCGCCCTGGCCAACGACCTGGGCAACTCCGTCGCAGTCATTCGGCTGCTCCTTGGCTTTCCGCTCGGCAGTATGGCGCGTTTCCAATCCGTGATGGCCTATCCGATCAATCAAAACGACCGCAACGGTCATTCAAAGCACGCGAGCAAGCTCTTATTAATAGCCATGCACCTGCTCGGTGACCGACCAGAACAAGAACAATCAAAGGGCTCAGCATGAACGAACAGACCCTGCGGGGCGCGGATTGCGCAACCAGCGAAGATGACCAGACACTGTTTCAGGATTCGGTGCGACGCTTTCTTCAACAGGAAGTGGCGCCCCACTACGAGCAATGGGAAGCCGACCACCAGCTGCCACGCGCGCTCTGGCATCGCCTCGGCGAAGCGGGCCTGCTCGGCGTAGACCTGCCGGAGCAGCTGGGTGGCTGCGCAGCAGGAGTCGAGACCTGCCTGATGATCTGCGAGGAAATATCCCGCCAGGGCTTCGGCGGGCTAGCCAGCGGCTACAACATCCACGCCAACATCGTGATGCCCTATATCCACCACCTGGGCAACCCTGCGCAGCAGGCTTGCTGGCTACCGCGCATGGCCGCTGGCGAAGTGCTGGGCGCCATTGCCATGACCGAGCCTGGCGCCGGAAGCGATCTGGCCGCCATGCGCGCCAGTGCGCAGAAGGTTCCTGGCGGCTGGAAGCTCAACGGCAGCAAGGTATTCATCACCAACGGCCTGCTGGCGGACATGGTGATCGTCTGCGCCAAGACAGACCCGAACGCCCGGGCCCGCGGCGTCTCGCTGTTTCTGGTGGATACCACTTTGCCAGGCTTTTCTCGCGGCAAAGCGATCCGCAAGATCGGCCAGCACGCCAGCGACACCGCCGAGCTGTTCTTCGACGATCTGATCGTGCCGGAGGATGCGCTGCTTGGCGACGCGGGCAAGGGCTTCGCCTATCTGATGCAAGAACTGCCTCGGGAGCGTCTGGGTGTGGCAGCGCAAGCCATCGGAGCCATCGACGGCGCCCTGCAGCTGACCCTGGACTACGTCCAGCAACGGCGTGCATTCGGTCAGCGCATAGCCGACTTCCAGAACACCCGCTTCACGCTGGCCGAAGTGCGTGCACACCTGGAGATGGGACGCGCCTATTTCGAGAAGTGCCTGCAGCGCTACGCCCGTGGAGAAATGAGCAGCACCGACGCAGCAGCCCTCAAGTTGATGCTCAGCGAGATGCAGTGCCGCTGCGTCGACCAATGCCTGCAACTGTTCGGCGGCTACGGCTACACCCTCGAATATCCAATCTCGCGCTTTTATGTGGATGCGCGCATCCAGACCATCTATGCGGGCACTTCCGAAATCATGAAAGAAGTGATCGCCCGCGACATGCTTGGGCCTGTGGCCTGACCGACCGACAAGAAGGAATTCCAGATGAACGACACAGTTGCGCTGCAGGACGTGGTGATCCTATCCGGCGCCCGAACCGCCATCGGCGACTTCGGCGCCAGCCTGTCGGGCTATAGCCCTGCCGAGCTGGGGACTTTTGCCGGCCGTGCCGCCATCGAACGCGCCGGCGTGGCGGCGGAGGAAATCGACCACTGCATCTTCGGCCACATCATCACGACCAGCCCGCAGGATGCCTACCTGGCGCGACATGTTGCCCTGAACTGCGGCCTCGCCGAGCACTCGGCGGCAATGAACGTGAACCGCCTGTGCGGATCATCGGTGCAGTCGCTGATATCCGCCGCGCAGATGATCCAGGCGGGTGCCAGCCGTCTCGCCCTTGCCGGTGGCGCCGAAAGCATGAGCCAGGGCGCGTATCTGCTGCCCAAGCTGCGTTTCGGTCAGCGCATGGGCGATGCAGCCGCCGTGGATCTGACCATCGGCATACTCAGCGACCCGTTCGGCAGCGGGCACATGGGCATCACCGCCGAGAATGTCGCCGCCCGCTATGGTTTCACCCGCGAGCAACTCGACCAGTATGCCTGCGACAGCCACCGCAAGGCTGCCAATGCAATGGCTGCGGGGCACCTGACGACGCAGATCGTCAGCGTCCCGATCAACAAGGGCCGTGCTGCCGGGGAGTTCTCTCAGGACGAGCACGTGCGGCCTGACACCACGCTGGAGGGCCTGCAGAAGCTGCGCGCAGCATTCAAGAAGGACGGAATGGTGACAGCCGGCAACGCCTCGCCGCTCAACGACGGCGCTGCGGCACTCGTGCTTGGCTCAGCGCAGGAAGCCGCCAGGCTCGGGTTGCGCCCCCGCGCCCGCTTCCTCAGCTACGCGTTCGCCGGTGTCGAGCCGCAACTGATGGGCTTGGGGCCGATTCCTGCGGTGCAGCGGGCGCTGACGGCAGCAAACCTACGTCTGGCCGACATCGACATCATCGAGTCCAACGAAGCCTTCGCCGCCCAGGCGCTAGCAGTGGCGCAGAGCCTGGAGTTCGATCCAGACAAGGTGAACGTCAACGGCGGAGCGATTGCCCATGGTCACCCGGTCGGTTCCACCGGGTCGATTCTCACCCTGAAAGCGTTGTATGAGCTTGAACGCCTCGGCAAGCGTCACGCGCTTATCACCATGTGCATCGGCGGCGGACAGGGCATTGCGCTGATTCTCGAGCGCCTCTGAATGCAGGAATAAGTTGCACCGAATAAGGCGGCGACCAGCGGCGAGTCGTTGGTCGCCCATGACCCTCATGCCGCAACAAAAATAATTATTCGAGGTATGCCCATGCGTCCGACGGTTGAAGTCCACCCTTCTATCCACCGCAACACCATTGGTGACGCCCTGCAACGCATAGCCATGCGGAGCCCCGAACAGATCGCCTTGCAGTACAGGGAGCGCCGCTGGAGCTTCCAGGCGCTGGATCGTGCGGCGAACCGTGTAGCCAATCATCTGCTGGCCCTTGGCCTGAGCAAAGCGGACCGGGTCGCGGCATACGGCAAGAACTCCGATGCCTACCTGATTCTCTGGCTTGCCTGTACCCGTGCCGGCCTGATTCACGTTCCGGTCAACTACTCGCTGACCGAACACGAACTGGCCTACGTACTCGACCAGTCGGGCGCCCGCGCCCTTTTTCGTCGACGACAGCCTGAAAGGCCTGGTCGACCGCATTCCGGCCCAGCGCCAACTGGCGATCCGCGGCAGTCTGCACAGCAATGAAACGACATCGGATCGCAGCGATATTCTCAGAATCGCCACCGGTTCCGCCTGCGATTTGCCACCTGAGGTCGACATAGCCGAAACCGATGTCGTGCAGATTCTCTACACCTCAGGCACCACCTCCGATCCCAAGGGCGCGATGCACAGCCACCGCTCGCTGATGACCGAGTATTCCAGCTGCCTCCTGCACCTCGATATAAAGGCCAGCGACCGCTGCCTGGCAGCCCTGCCTCTCTACCACTCGGCACAGATGCATGTGTTCACCATGCCGGCGCTGCTGGCCGGCGCCTTCAGCTGCCTGACGGATACGCCGACGCCTGAAGAAATTCTGCGACTGCTCAAGACCGAACAGCTGAACAGCTTCTTCGCGCCACCAACCGTCTGGATAGCCCTGCTGCGCCATGAGCAATTCGTCGAGGCGCAACTACGGCACGTACAGAAGCTCTACTACGGCGCCTCGATCATGCCGGAGCCAATCGCCCGGGAGCTGGGCGCGCGATTGCCGCAATCGGGCCTCTACAACTGCTACGGTCAGAGCGAGATCGCCCCGCTGGCGACGGTCCTGACGCCCGAAGAGCACAGGGAGCGGCCGACATCCTGTGGCCGGCCGGTAAGCAACGTGCTGACGCGGATAATCGACCCCTCCACCGGCGAAGAATGTGCCCCCGGCGTTGCAGGTGAGCTGGTCCACCGCTCGCCGCAGCTGATGGTCGGTTACTGGGAGAAGCCGGCCGAAACCGCCGAGGCGTTCGCGGACGGCTGGTTCCACTCCGGGGACCTGGGCTACCGCGATGCGCAGGGCTACATCTGGATCGTCGATCGCATCAAGGACATCGTGAATACCGGCGGCGTGCTGGTCGCCAGTCGCGATGTGGAGGAAGCGCTCTATCGGCATCCACATGTCGCTGAAGTAGCGGTCATTGGCGTGCCCGACCAGAAATGGATCGAAGCGATCGCCGCCGTGGTGGTCCTGAAGCAGAACGCCACGCTGGATGCGCAGGCACTGCTGCACCATGCCCGTGCTCACCTCGCGCCGTTCAAGGTCCCGAAGCATGTGCATTTCGTGGAGCAACTGCCGAAGAATTCATCAGGCAAGCTGTTGAAGCGGGTACTGCGCGTCCAGTTCGGTGCGTCAGCGCGCAGCAGCCTGGGCGAAGCCGGCGACAACCTTCAGCAGAGCGAGGCCAGCGCCAGATAAGGATGACGCTGGCCTCGAGTCACGCGGTCAGAACCCGCCCGCAGGGGAGGATCTAGGCAGCTTCGGCAATATCGCCGTGAGCGATGCAGGAAGCAGCAGTGAAGAGCACATCGGTCGAAGAGTTGAGCGCTGTTTCGGCCGAATCCTGCACCACGCCGATGATGAAGCCCACCGCCACCACCTGCATCGCCAGGTCGTTGGAGATGCCGAACAGGCTGCACGCCAGCGGGATAAGCAACAACGACCCGCCGGCCACACCCGATGCGCCACAGGCACACACGGCGGCCAACAGGCTCAGCAGAACCGCCGTGGCGATATCGACCTGAATACCGAGGGTGTTGACCGCAGCCAGGGTCAACACGGTGATGGTGATCGCCGCACCGCCCATGTTGATGGTTGCGCCGAGCGGGATGGATACCGAATAGGTGTCCTTGTGCAGCCCAAGTCGCTGGCACAGCTGCATGTTCACCGGGATGTTGGCGGCCGAACTGCGGGTGAAGAACGCGGTGATACCGCTCTCGCGCAGGCAGGTGAACACCAGCGGATAGGGATTGCGGCGAATCTGCCAGAACACGATCAAAGGATTCATCACCAGCGCCATGAACAGCATGGCACCCACCAGCACCAGCAGCAGGCGCAGGTAACCCAGCAACACATCGAAGCCCGAATCAGCCAACGTGCCAGCAACCAGCCCGAAGACGCCGAGCGGCGCGAAGCGAATGACCACCTTGACGATCAGCGTGACGCCATCGGACAGATCACCAATCAGCCGCCGTGTGCTGTCCTGCGCATGACGGAAGGCGAAACCGAGGCCGATCGCCCACGCGAGAATGCCGATGAAGTTGCCATTGAGCAGCGCGCGTACCGGGTTGTCGGCGACATTGAACAAGAGCGTCTGCAGCACCGCGCCTACGCCCGAAGGCGGAGTGACGTCAGCCGCTCCACTCACCAGCGTGAGCGTGGTGGGAAACATGAAGCTCGCCAGCACGGCCACCGCCGAGGCGCTCAGTGTGCCAAGCGCGTAGAGCAGGATGATCGGCCGTATATGGGTAGGCTGGCCACGCTTGTGATTGGCCAATGACGAGGTCACCAGCACGAACACCAGAATCGGTGCCACCGCCTTGAGCGCCTGCACGAACAAGTCGCCCAGCAGCGCTACCGATTTCGCCGCAGCCGGCAGGAAAAGCGCCAGTAAGGCGCCGGCCACCAGGCCGACCACGATCTGGGCGACCAGGCTGGTACGACTGATGAAGCGGATGACTCTAGGCATATCGGACATAAACGCGTCTCGCAGCTAGGAAGGGAACGGCCCGGAGGTGGCCATTCCTGCCATGGAAAAACGCGGGATGGTACGCCGCTCGCCCGGCAATGCCCAGCGTTGCGCTGTCACGGGGCTGAAAGAGCGTCGCAGTCTGACGGCTGAGGAGATGGGCGCCGTCAAACGACGCCCATGATGTGGATCAGACCTGGAAGCGCGCCACGAGGTTGTTCAGGTCGATGGCCAGGCGGGCCAGCTCCTGACTCGCCGCGCTGGTCTGGTTGGCACCGGCCGACGACTGCAGCGACAGATCCCGGATGTTCACCAGGTTGCGGTCGACCTCGCGGGCCACCTGCGCCTGCTCTTCCGACGCACTGGCGATCACCAGGTTGCGCTCGCTGATCTGGCTGATAGCACTGGCGATACCATCGAGCGCCTCGCCTGCAGCGCGCGCCAGCTCCAGCGTCGTCCTGGCGCGCTCGTTGCTGAGTTGCATCGCGTGCACCGCCTTGTCGGTACCCTGATGTACGTCGCCAATCATCTGCTCGATTTCCTGGGTCGACTGTTGCGTGCGATGTGCCAGTGCCCGCACTTCATCGGCCACCACCGCGAAACCGCGGCCTGCATCCCCTGCCCGCGCGGCTTCGATGGCGGCGTTGAGTGCCAGCAGGTTGGTCTGTTCGGCGATCGAGCGAATCACGTCGAGCACCTTGCTGATATCACGTACCTGCCCGGCAAGCCGTTCGACTTCGGTGGCCGTCTGCGTTACGTCGTCGGCCAGCAGGCCAATCGAGTCGACCGTGCGAATGACCTGCTGGCGACCGTGCTGGGCCGTCTCGTCGGACTCTCGCGAGGCCTCGGACGTCGCCACGGCGTTGCGCGCAACCTCATCGACCGCCGCAGTCATTTCGTTGACTGCAGTGGCCGCCTGTTCGATCTCGTGATTCTGCTGATGCAGGCCGCGGGTCGAGTCCTCGGTCACGACATTGAGCTCTTCCGCCGCTGACGCCAGCTGGTTGGAGGAATCGGAAATCCCCTGGATGGTTTCACGCAGGCTGCGCTGCATCGCCTGCAGCGCACTGAGCAGGCGCGCCGGCTCGTCGCTGCCGACAACCTGGAAATGGCGGGTCAGGTCGCCACCGGCAATCACCTCGGCAACGCCCACAGCTTCAGCCAGCGGTTGGACGATACTGCGTGTCAGCAGCATGGCGAGAATGATGGTAGCGATAAACGCCAGGATCATCGCAACGACGACGCCCTGGAAAGCGCTGGCTGCTACCTCAAGGGCATGGGCACTCGCTGCATTAGCTGCGTTGCGGTTGAGGCCGATAAGGTCATAGACAGCTTTCGAGGTACTACGGGCATGCTCGTTCAGCTCCCCCCGGGTAATTTCGATCGCCTCCTCCATGCGATTCTGCAAGGCGAGTTCTACTATCCTGCGCTGAAAGCTCTCGTAGCGTGCCAGCGACTGGTCAAAGTTAGCCAGCAACGCCTTACCTTCGGTATCTTGTATCAGCCGATCAAGATCCTGTCGCTCCTGAGCCAGCGTCTTGCGTAGGCCGTCAAGGGTTTCCGCACCGCGGCTGCGCTCTGCCGGCTCGCTGATCAACAGGCGCAAGGTGCTTGCACGGATCATCAGGAACTCCTGATTGACCTGACCGAGCAACTGAATCGTTGGCAACAAACGCTGGTCGACCTTCTCCGCGTCACCCTCCATCGCGGCAATCCTGGTCAATGCGAAGACACCGAGCAGGAACACCAGCAATGCCACCACGGCAAAACCCAATCCGGCCCTCAGGGCAATTCTCATCTGTCTAAACATGGCAAGACCTCACTTCGACTACGGGATATAACCGTATATCGGGCAAGGTCATGCATTACTTGACAAGCGACAACAAATATATTTATCGCAATTGAGAATCCATCTTTTTCAACCTCGGGATTACCTTCGGGTCAAACTCGGAAGCCGCCGACCAGACCATTCAAACCAACCGCCAACCGTGCCAGTTCTTGGCTCGCCGCACTGCTTTGGCTCGCCCCAGCGGACGACTGCAGCGACAGATCGCGGATATTCACCAGATTGCGATCGACTTCCCGTGCTACCTGGGCCTGCTCCTCCGACGCACTGGCGATGACCAGATTGCGCTCGGAGATCTGACTGATCGCAGCAGCGATTTCTTCCAGTGCTTCGCCGGCCGCACGCGCAAGGTCCAGCGTGGTACGTGCACGCTCGTTACTGACCTGCATGGCCTGCACTGCGCGGTCGGTTCCCTGATGCACGTCGCCGATCATCTGTTCGATCTCCTGGGTCGACTGTTGCGTCCGGTGCGCCAGCGCCCGCACCTCGTCGGCGACCACCGCAAAGCCGCGTCCCGCATCACCTGCTCGTGCGGCCTCGATAGCCGCGTTGAGCGCCAGCAGGTTGGTTTGCTCGGCGATCGAACGGATCACATCCAGCACCTTGCTGATATCGCGCACCTGCGCCGCCAGCCGCTCAACCTCGGCGGAAGTCTGGGTCACATCGCCGGCCAGCTGGCCGATCGAATCGACGGTGCGGATCACCTGATTGCGCCCATGCTGTGCCGTCGCATCGGAATCTCGGGAGGCTTCGGAGGTAGCCACGGCGTTGCGCGCCACCTCGTCCACCGCCGCTGTCATCTCGTTGACCGCAGTGGCGGCCTGCTCGATTTCGTGGCTCTGCTGATTCATCCCACGGGTCGAATCCTCAGTGACCACGTTCAGCTGCTCGGCAGCGGATGCAAGCTGACTGGACGAATGAGAGATGCTCTGGATGGTGCCGCGCAAGCGCTCCTGCATGGAACGCAGTGCCGTCAGCAATCGCGCCGGTTCGTCCCGGCCGACGATGTCGATATGCCGCGTGAGATCACCACTGGCCACCACTTCGGCAATGCTCACCGCCTGTTGCAATGGCTGGACGATACTGCGGGTGAAAATCCATGCCAGCACAACCGTCAGCAGCACAGCGAGCACGATCGTCCCGATCATCCAGGCCTGCGAGCTCTGGAAGATGGCCGCGGCCGAGGCCGCCGAGAGTGCGGATTGCTCGTTGTTGAAGGCAGTCATCCTGGCAACTGCTTCGTTCAAACCGGTGCCGGCCGTGTTCAGCCTGGAGCCGACGACCTCAACGGCCTCCTCGATCCGGCCCTGGCCTTCCAGACGGACAATTTCTGACAGCACCTCGTCGAACGCGGTACGCGCACGCTGGTAGTTCTGGAACAGCTCGCGTTCCTGCGGATGGTCCACCGTGCGCTGATAGGCATCCTCGAGGCTCGACAGCTCGTTGCGAAAACGAGCCAGGGTGGCGCGGTTCTCTTCGACCCGCGTGCGATCGATGATCAGCCGCAGCGTGTGAATCCGCGTGCGCAGGGTGTGTTGGTTGAGGTCACCGAGCGCGACGATACTGGGCAACCATTCATCGCTGAGCTTTGCCGCTTCGCTGCGAATCTTGCCCATCTGCAAGATGGCAAACAGCCCGAGCAGCAGGACAATCAGACCGATGAGGCCGAAACCCAGCGCGGATCGCTGAGACACATTCATGTTCCGAACAAGCATTGAGGCATTCCTCTCGAAATTTCCAGCGCTGCTCTGGCGGGCAGGCAGCGGCGTCATCTGCCATATCGTGTCGCAAGCGACTGACTTGAACGTTCGAGAGGTATTCCGTCGAATATCGGCCGGATAAGCGACGGACGGAGACGAATCGAGTCACTCACTCCACAATGAAGCGCTGCTCAAGAATTTTGCGATCCCCCTGGAAGACCAGAAAATGCCAGTCGCCGGCGACGAGTTCGTGGGATTCGGTGAACTCGAACGCCATGACGTCCTGAGCGCTGTCCGGCACCAGCTTCTGTACGACCTCGAACTTGTCGTGTCGCTGCCCATCCGGCGTCACCACGCCAGGGGTCAGGTACAACAGCGTCAGCGGCATGTCGCCCTCGCGTTTGCCTTGCAACCTGTAGCGCACACCGAACTTGATGCCAAGGCGCGCCGGAACGCGGGTGGTGTGCTCGATCGCAGGATCGCTGCGACTCAAAACTCGCTCACCTGGCTGCAGATCTAGTTGAGGGTTGCTGAACAGGCCGTATTCCACCGGCCCGGTGACTTCTACCGCTGCCCCTACTAAACCGCTAAAAAGCAGCAGGCCAACTAGCGAAAACGCACGTAACACTGGCATGTGACACTCCTGTCCGAAGAAAAGACAGGAGCCTATGAAGCACGGATGACAGCCTGATGACACTCAACGCAGAGCGTCTTGGCGCTTGCGGGGCAGCAGAGAGAGAAAGTTGTCACGTGCGACCTGATGAGCAACCTGCTCCGGCAACGCATCGAGAAACGGTGCGAATGCCGCCATACCGTCGGCCAGACTGCCAAAGCGGCCGACCACATCCGACCCCAACACGAAACGAGTTGGATGCCGCTCGACCAGCTTGACCCACGCGGGGTCGGCATTGCCGCGCTCGTCCAGCAGATAAGGCTTGAGCATGGTCCAGGACAGATCGATATAGAGGTTCGGGTAATCATCGAGCAGGCGACTGACCGTTTCGTGCAGGAAGGTCAGCTTCTCCTGATGTCGATGCAACTCCATGCTGGTACCGGCGTGCGCCCAGATGAAGCGGGTATGCGGGTGGTTGCGCAAAGGTTCTTCCAGCTCGACCAGATAAAGCGGATTGCGCTCGCGCTTGGAGGTGATGTTGGAGTGCAGCATCACCGGCAGATCGAACTCCGCTGCCAGGTGATAGACCCTGGCCAGCGCCTCGTTGTTGGCGCGCGGTGTGTCGCCTTCGGTCAGGGCAGTCACATCGTCATGACGCGTGAAAATCTCACCCAGCCCCTGCCAGAGCCCCGGATGCAGCTCAAGCATGCGGCGGATATGCGCATCGGCATTCTTGTCGTTGGGGTTGAAGCCGGAGAGGAAGGGATGAAAGCGCTTGCGCTGTTCCTCGTCCAGCTCCTCCAGAGCCGCGGCTACCAGCACATCGGTGGCGCTGTACCAATACACCGGCGCATCGTCACCGGCGTAATAGCGCGGCCGCTTGGGCTCGTTCTCGTGCCATTTCTTGGCCACCGGGATGCCGCTGATCATGACATGGTCGATGCCGCCGGCATCCATCGCCTCCAGCAGCTTCTGCATGCCATCGGTTTCCTGGAAGAAATCGACGTAGTGCAGATGCGCGTCGCTATAACGGTACTCGCGTCCTTCTGCTGCAGCTACAAGCGGCAACAAGCAAAGCGCGGCGAGGGAAAGAATTCTGGGAATGTACAAAGCACGGTCCTCCTGACAGCCAGCGAGTAGACCGTGAGCATTGCTCACCGTTCAGCTTTGCCGCAGCCCCGCACAATGAGCTCTACCCTCCCTCGCATACCCCCTCCTGTATTGATTGGAATCAAAGCCGACACAGGAGGGTAGTTCTAGTATCGCCGGAACACTCGACCGCGCGGCTTCATCAGGCTAGGCGCGCCAATCCTCAGATGCAGCAGGCAAGGAACCTACCATGGCTATGAAAACCATCAGCGCACGCGGAGAGCTGAACGCCGGAATGGCGATCGTGGTGGAGTGCGGCAATCACCGTCTGACCATGGACCAGCCGAAAAACGCAGCAGGCCAGGATCTAGGGCCCACTCCCCTCGAGGCCATCCTGGCAGCCGTGGCCGGCTGCTTCGGCACCATAGGCCGTTTCATCGCGCATCAGCAGAAGATCGAACTGCGCGGCATGCGCTTCGAGATCGAGGCCGATTACGACCCTGCCGGTCTTCTTGGCCGCGACCCGGAAGTACGCCCAGGCTTTCAGGAACTGCGCGTGAAAGTCGAAATCGACGCCGATCTGGATCAGGCAGGCAAACAGGCGCTTCTCGAACAGATCGAGAAACGCTGCCCGGTGGCGGACAATCTCACCCACGGCACCCGCCTGGTCAGCGTGTTGCTATGAGCCTCTGACAAACGAAAACGGCCCGTCAAGGACGGGCCGTTTGGGCATTGCGCTTGCGGATCAGGCAGAAAGCTCGACCAGCAACTTGTTCAGGCGCTGTACGTAGGCAGCCGGATCTTTCAGGCTGTCCCCTGCCGCGAGCGCGGCCTGATCGAACAGGATGTGCGAAAGATCGGCGAAGCGATCTTCATCCGGCTCGGCGTCAAGTTTCTCGATCAGAGGATGCTGCGGATTGATCTCGAAAATCGGCTTGGACTCTGGCACCTTCTGCCCGCTCGCCTCGAGGATCTGGCGCATCTGCAGGCCGAGATCCTGCTCGCCGATGGCGAGGATCGCCGGTGAGTCGGTCAGACGGTGGGAAACCCGCACTTCTGCGACCTCGTCACCCAACGCTCCCTTGAGGCGCTCGATCAGCCCTTCCTTGGTCTTGGCGATTTCTTCCTGGGCCTTCTTGTCCTCCTCGGAGTCCAGCTTGCCCAGATCCAGATCGCCGCGCGCCACATCGGCAAGCTGCTTGCCATCGAAATCGGTGAGGTAGCTCATCAGCCACTCGTCGATACGATCGGTCAGCAGCAGCACTTCGATGCCCTTCTTGCGGAAGACTTCCAGGTGCGGACTGTTCTTGACCTGCGCGTAGCTCTCGCCGGTGAGGTAGTAGATCTTGTCCTGACCTTCCTTCACGCGGCCGAGGTAATCGGCCAGCGAGACCGACTGCTCGCCGCTGGCGTCGCTGGTGGAGGCAAAACGCAGCAGACTGGCGATCTTCTCCTTATTGGCGAAGTCTTCTGCCGGACCTTCCTTGAGCACCTGGCCGAACTGCGACCAGAACTTCTTGTAGTCCTCCGGCTTGTCCTTGGCCAGCTTCTCCAGCATGTCCAGCACACGCTTGGTCAGTGCCGACTTCATCGAGTCGATCACCGGATCCTTCTGCAGAATTTCGCGGGATACGTTCAGCGACAGGTCATTGGAATCGACCACGCCCTTGATGAAGCGCAGGTACAGCGGCAGGAACTCGTCGGCCTGATCCATGATGAAGACGCGCTGAACGTAAAGCTTCAGGCCCTTCGGCGCTTCGCGGTGATACAGATCGAACGGCGCACGGCCAGGCACATAGAGCAGCGATGTGTACTCCAACTTGCCCTCGACCTTGTTGTGGCTCCAGGACAGCGAGTTGTCGAAATCATGGGCGACGTGCTTGTAGAACTCCTGGTACTCCTCGTCTTTCACGTCAGTGCGCGGACGGGTCCAGAGGGCGCTGGCGCGGTTGACCGTCTCCCACTCGGGTTCAGTCGACTTGTCCTGCTCCTCGCCATGGAACTCCTTCGGCAACTCGATGGGCAGAGCGATGTGGTCGGAGTACTTCTTGACGATGTTGCGCAGGCGCCAGCCATCGGCGAACTCTTCCTCGCCCTTCTTCAGGTGCAGGACGATACGAGTACCGCGCTCGGCCTTTTCGACCGTGGCAACTTCGAACTCGCCCTCGCCTGCCGAGGACCAGTGCACGCCCTCGCCGGCCGGCGTACCGGCTCGACGGCTGTAGACATCGACCTTGTCGGCGACGATGAAGGCGGAATAGAAGCCAACACCGAACTGGCCGATCAGGTGCGAGTCCTTCTTCTGGTCGCCAGAGAGGTTCTTCAGGAAGTCGGCGGTGCCGGATTTGGCGATGGTGCCCAGATGCGCGATCACGTCATCGCGGTTCATGCCGATGCCGTTGTCTTCCAGCGTGACGGTCTTGGCATCCTTGTCAAAGCTGAGGCGAATCTTCAGATCGGCGCCGCCCTCGAGCAGCTCTGGCTTGGCCAGGGCTTCGAAGCGCAATTTGTCGGCAGCATCGGAGGCATTGGAAATCAGCTCCCGTAGGAAGATTTCCTTGTTGGAATACAGCGAATGGATCATCAGATGAAGCAGCTGCTTCACTTCAGTCTGGAAGCCCAGGGTTTCTTTTTGAGTCTCCACACTCATCGTCTACAAACTCCACATCATCTCAATGGCACGGACCGCGACTGCGGCGATGTCTGGCAGATGGGGGCATGACGGTAGATTTCAAGGGCGACCGACGCCGCGAGGCGTCGGTCCGAGCCCATCAGGGCTCGACGAGTTCCAGCAGCACGATTTCGCCTGGTGCCAGGTTGTAGGTTGCCTCGCCGGGTCCACGAATGACCCGCTTGATGATCAGATTGCCTTCGCTGTCGAGGCCACCGAAGCGCCCCTCGGCGACGCCACCACGCTCGGTATGGGCACGCATCAACAGGTGCTGGTAGCGACCGGGGTTGCGCAGCACCTGCTCCATGGAAAAGCGCAGACGCCGATCCAGACTGCTCGGCGGTGTTTTGGCATTTACTGCTTCGGTCGTCTCGCGGGCAGGCGCGACCACCTCGACGGGCTCGGCCAACGGCGGATAATCATCACCCTTTACCTGCCAGCCCTGCTCGCCTTTGCCAAGATGCAGGGTAAAGCTCTGCCGCTCGCCTTTGATCTGCGCTTGAACGTCCAATTCCAGCTCAGCGGCCGGCAAGGTGAACGTGGGTACGGTTTCAAGCGTCACCAGCCGACTCGCATGTCGGCGTTGCAGGTAGTCCTCGATCACGAACACCACAGTATCGCGCGAGTCGTGGTGGCGATCGACCTGGCCGTCGCGGTAGCGCAGGCGATCGGTGTACAGCTCGACGATGCCGGTAAGGCTGGTTTCAAACTGCGGCGGCAGCACAAGGTGGAAATCGCCGCGCAGCTTGTTCGGCGCGACTGGCTGCAGATCGAGGTGCAGCGTGTAGCCGCGGTTCAGACGGCGCGATTCGGGAAGTTGTTGATCCTGGCTCAGCCAGGCGATTTCAACTTCTGGCAAGGTGCCGACATCGTCGGGCAGCACATCCATACGCAGCGCACCGTCGAAACGCTCGCGCAGACGGATGGTCACCTCCTGGCGCGCGAATAAGCCCTGGCCTTCACGCAAGGTCAATACACCATTGATGATCTCGCCTCGTTGCGGTGCGAACTCGCGGCCATTCAGCTTCCCGCGTACGCCCATCGCAAGTTCGGGCTGCGTGTGGATCGGCAACCAGCGCAGGCTGAAAATCGCCTCCAGCCGCTCCGCGTCGCGGTTGGCCAGCAAGGACAACCCCACGATAAGCGGAATGACACCCAGGCAGGACAGAATCAGCGCCTTGCGTGCCACGCGCCAGTGACTGAACACGAACGCCAACGTCAGCGGAGGCAGCAGGCTGCCCAATCCCCACAACAGGCTCGTGGCAAAAGCCTGACTGATCAGCCAGATGAAACCGGCGAGAATCAGCAGCAAACCGCCAAGTATCAATAGTGCTTCCATTCGAATTCCTTCACGCAATCGCACAGGGTATCGGCGCACACCGCAACGCCGCTTCCCATGACGAAAGCGTCAGGGCTCGTCGATCTTGAAATGGCAGCGGGCGGTGGCGATGGGCTCGGCCTGATGGGTCTGCCAGGCGGTGATCGCTACGTTGGCGACCCTACGGCCCTGACGCCAGACCTGGCAGGCGGCAAAGGTGTCACGATAGTGACCGGCACGCAGATAATCTATCGAGAAGTCGATGATTTTGGGCAAATGTGGCGCACCCATGAACATCAGCAGATGCAGCAGCGCGGCGTGCTCCATGAAGCCCGCAATCACCCCGCCATGAATGGCCGGAAGCGGGTTGCCGATGTTGTCTTCGTTCTGCGGCAGGCGAAACACCATCTCGTCGCCTAACCGCAGGCATTCGATACCGATCAGCTTCGCATACGGCACGAGTTTGATCAGGGAGTCGTAATCATTGCTGGCATGGGCGTTGCGCACCAGCTCGTTGAGATTGAGCTCGCTCATGCCGCACCGTCCTTGCTGAATATGCCCTGGCTCGCCTTGCCCATGCGCATGAACGTGCCCACTACATGAGCGATGGGTTCGTTGATGTCGCGCTGGTAGGCGACGCCGCGGGTGAAGATCACCGTCGGCGTAACGCGATAGCACTCGGCGAAACCGAAGATATCGTGACCTGCCTCGGCCGGGTGCATGTAGTCGATACGCAGATCGAGCGTCGGGCAGACCTCGAGTTCCGGCAACGCACAGGCGGTGGAGATGCCGCAGGTGGTGTCCATCAGCGTCGTGATCGCGCCGCCGTGAACGCCCCCGGTTTCCGGGTTCCCGATGATTTTCTCGCTGTAAGGAAGGCGCAGGGTCAGCCCTCTGCTGTCGGCGTGCTCGACACTTAGACCCAGCACCTGGCAATGCCGCAGGAAGGACAGGAAGCGCTGCGTGCGCTCGAGTATCTGGCTATCGCTCATTCGAGTTCTCGGGGGATTGAATCAAAGGCCGCGCATGATACCGACTTGCCATATAGCGCCCTACTCCTTGGGCATTTCGGCCGGGGAAGTTGGCGTGAATACCATCACCCCGAGCACGTCGGAATGAAATTCGCGGCGATAGAGGATCAGTACCACGCCTGTGGTAACGAGCATGAAGAACCAGGGATGAACGAACCAGGCCAGCGTCGCCATGCCGAAATAATAGGCACGCAGGCCGAAGTTGAACTGATTGGCCGCCATGGAAAGGACCCGCGCCGCGCGCTCGGCAAAGGCCTTGCGCTCCTGATCGCTGACGTTGCGCTCCCCCACCATCGGTGCCGACGCCACCAGCACCGCGGCGAAGTTGTACTGGCGCATGCACCAACTGAAGGTGAAGAAGGCGTAAACGAAGACCACCGCCAGGCACAGCAGCTTGATTTCCGACAGCCCGCGGCTGACCGGCTGGGCGAACGGCAGGTCGGCCAGCAGCGAAACCGCACGTTCCGATGCGCCCAACGCGGTCAGGATACCGGCGAGGATGATCAGCGTACTGGATGCGAAGAAGGAGGCGTTGCGTTCCAGATTGCCGATTACGTTGGCATCGGCGATTCGGTTGTCGCGCAACAGCAGGCGCTGCATCCAGTCCTGCCGATACAGGTGCAACACGCTGGCCAGACAGGCGGTGTCGCGTCCACGCCAACCCGCGTACCGGGTGTAACCAGCCCAGCAGACAACAAACCAGATTACGGCAATCAGATGCGGCAGGTTTGAATCAGAAAAGGTCATGGCGCGCCCTCGGGAAACGTGGCGAGATTATAGCCAGCACCGCTGCGCTGAAAGCGACCAAAGGGCAGCACAACGGCGCAGGTCTGGTTGCCAGCTGCGCCGCGAGCCATAACGCGGACGCTTAAGCGTGGCGCTGCCGGTCAGCACGCCCAAGCAGGCGATCGGTAGCAACAGCCAGAACCAGCATTACCAGCACCGGAACCAGCCAGCCCATGCTCTGATCCGCCAACGGCAACTGCGCAAACAATGCCGGAACCCAGTTCCCCAGCCCCGCAGCGGCGAGACCATCGACCACGCCGAAAATCAGGGTCACGCCCATTACCGGCACGAACACCCGCGTGGGCGATACCCAGAAACGGTCCAGCAGGCTCAATGCGACCAGCACGATCGCCAATGGATACAGCCCCACCAGTACCGGCACCGATACGCTGATCAACTGCGTCAGCCCCTGATTCGCTACCAACAAGCTGAACAGAGCAAAGACAACCACGACGGTGCGATAGGACACGGGCAGTAGCGCGCTGAAGAATTCGCCACAGGCGGTCGTCAGGCCCACTGCGGTGGTCAGGCACGCCAGGGTGATGACCACCGCCAGCAACAGACTGCCCGGTGTACCGAAGGTGTGCTGCACGTAGGTTGTAAGAATCTGGACGCCATTTTCCGCTCCGGCGGCGATGCCCTGGCTGGTGGCGCCGAGGTAGAACAGTGCCAGATACACCAGCGACAAGCCGATCGCCGCGATCACGCCGGCAATCATCGAGTAGCGGGTCACCAGGGCCGGCTCGGTCACACCACGGTCTCGGATGGCAGTGGCAATCACGATCCCGAACACCAGGGCGCCGAGGGTATCCATGGTCAGATAGCCTTCCAGGAAGCCCTTGATCAGTGGAGAAGCGCGATAGCTCTCGGTAGCGGCGCCGACCTCTCCCGCCGGAGCGAAGATGGCCGCACCACCGAGCACCAACAGCGCAGCCAGCAGCACCGGCGTGATGAACTTGCCAATTCGATTGACCAACTGACCGGGATTCAGCACGAGGAACAGCATGGCGGCGAAGAACACCAGCGTGTAAAGGAACAGCGGCATCCCGGCGTTACCACTGAACGGGGCGATCCCCATCTCGAACGAGACGACAGCTGTACGTGGCGTGGCGAACAGTGGACCGATCGCCAGATAGACAGCGACCGCCAATACGGTACCGGCGACGTTGCCGAGCGGCGCGGTAAGCCGGTCCATTCCGCCGCCAACGCGAGCAAGCGCAACAACCGTCAGCAACGGCAGGCCGACACCTGTCAGCAGAAAGCCCAGTGCCGCATGCCAGACGAACTCACCCGAAGCCATACCGGCGCTGGGCGGGAAGATGATATTGCCGGCGCCAAGGAACAGCGCAAAGGTCATGAAGCCAAGGGCCAGCAGGTCAAAGCCTTTCAAACGATTCATGCAGGGAGAACTACCAGAGAAATAAACGGCGCGAATGAAGTGACGCACGCGCAGCGAAAGCGGCGGGTCAGCGATTCAAATAGGCCTGATGATGGGGATTCGGGTTTCCTTCAGGGATAAGGGGAAACGTCACCCAGCCGGTTGGGCCGAGTCCTTCGATGCACGCCGTCGCTCTTGTGAAACGAACATGCGTATGAATGAGCGGCAATGATGCCACGATGCAGCCAGATTGCCGACCAGAACGTCGGCAGTGCTTGCGAAAAGTACAGCGCACAGCCGAGTCCGCTGGGCAGACACGAAGGCGTCAAGAGACATTGAGCAAGCCGGGGGTAATGCAGACTGTTGCTACGAAAAGCCCAACGAAAAAGGCCCGGCTTCCGCCGGGCCTCCTTGCCATCAGGCTTTCATTTGCCAGCCGGTGACTTCCGCCAGCGCCTTGCCGATGTCGGCAAGCGAGCGCACGGTTTTCACACCGGCGTCCTGCAGCGCAGCGAACTTCTCTTCCGCTGTGCCCTTGCCGCCGGAGATGATCGCGCCAGCATGACCCATTCGCTTACCGGCCGGAGCCGTAACGCCCGCGATATAGGAAACCACCGGCTTGGTCACGTTGGCCTTGATGAACGCAGCCGCCTCCTCCTCCGCCGAACCACCGATCTCGCCGATCATGACGATCGCCTCGGTCTGCGGGTCGTTCTGGAACAGCTGAAGGATATCGATGAAGGTCGAACCCGGAATCGGGTCGCCACCGATGCCGACGCAGGTCGACTGGCCGAAACCGGCGTCGGTGGTCTGCTTTACGGCTTCGTAGGTCAGCGTGCCGGAGCGCGAGACGATGCCGACCTTGCCTGGCATATGAATGTGTCCAGGCTGGATACCGATCTTGCACTCACCCGGTGTGATCACACCCGGGCAGTTCGGCCCGATCAGGCGCACGCCCAGCTCGTCGCACTTGATCTTCACCTCGAGCATATCCAGCGTGGGGATACCTTCGGTGATGCAGACGATCAGCTTGATGCCGCCAAACGCCGCTTCGAGAATCGAATCCTTGCAGAATGGCGCAGGCACATAGATGACCGAAGCATCGGCACCTGTCGCCTCTACGGCTTCGCGCACGGTATTGAACACCGGCAGCCCCAGGTGCATCGTGCCGCCCTTACCGGGCGTGACACCACCGACCATCTTGGTGCCGTAGGCAATCGCCTGCTCGGAGTGGAAAGTGCCCTGAGAGCCGGTGAAGCCCTGGCAAATGACCTTGGTGTCCTTGTTGATCAATACGCTCATTACTTGCCCTCCGCGGCTTTGACAACCTGAATGGCCGCATCGGTCAGGCTGTTCGCACCGATGATGTTCAGACCGCTTTCACTCAGCATCTTGGCGCCCAGGTCGGCATTGTTGCCTTCCAGCCGCACCACTACCGGCACCTTTACACCTACTTCACGCACCGCACCGATGATGCCCTCGGCAATCATGTCGCAACGCACGATGCCACCGAAGATGTTCACCAGAACCGCGGCAACATTGCTGTCGGAAAGAATGATCTTGAACGCTTCGGTTACACGCTCCTCGGTGGCACCGCCGCCGACGTCGAGGAAGTTGGCCGGCGCACCGCCGTGCAGGTTGACGATGTCCATGGTGCCCATGGCCAGGCCCGCACCATTGACCATGCAACCGATGTTGCCATCGAGCGCAACGTAGTTGAGCTCCCACTTGGCCGCGTGCGATTCGCGCGGGTCGTCCTGGGACGGGTCGGCCATATCGCGCAGCTTTGGCTGGCGGTAGATGGCGTTGCTGTCGATGTTGATCTTGGCATCCAGGCAATGCAGATTGCCGTCAGTCTTGATCACCAACGGGTTCACTTCGAGCAGGGCCAGATCATAGTCCTGGAACAGCTGGGCAAGGCCGACGAAGATGTGCACGAACTGCTTGACCTGGTCACCCTTGAGGCCCAGCTGGAAAGCCAGTTCACGCGCCTGGAACGGCTGCGCACCCACCAGCGGGTCGATGGTGGCCTTGAGGATCTTCTCGGGCGTGTCGTGGGCGACTTTCTCGATGTCCACGCCACCTTCGGTCGATGCCATGAAGACGATCCGACGGCTGGCGCGATCGACCACGGCGCCCAGATAGAGCTCCTTGTCGATATCGGTGCACGCCTCGACGAGGATCTTGCTGACCGGCTGACCATTGGCGTCGGTCTGGTAGGTCACCAGACGCTTGTCGAGCCACTGCTGGGCGAAAGCCCGGGCTTCATCCTTGCTGCGAACCAGCTTTACGCCACCCGCCTTGCCACGTCCACCGGCATGCACCTGGGCTTTGACCACCCATTGTGTGCCGCCGATCTTGTCGCAGGCTTCCGCTGCTTCCTTCGGGCTATCGACTGCATAGCCTTTAGACACGGGCAGACCGTATTCAGCGAACAGTTGTTTACCTTGGTACTCGTGAAGATTCATGCTTTCTACCGTCTGTTTTGGTATTGGCGCATTTACGGCACGACGAACCGCCGTGCCTCCCTCACAAGTCGCTGAAAACTATCTGCGAATTCACGATACCTCTCAGCGACCTGCAATCCTTTTTGAAACTGCAGTTTGCAAAAGGCCCGACGCATCAGTGGATACGTCGGGCCCGGGTACAGCACTAAACCGCTTTAGCGCTTCTTGCGGTTGGCGATGTGGATGGCGTGGCCATTCACTGCCAGAGCCGCTTCATGCAGCGCTTCGGACATCGTCGGGTGCGAGAACACCATCATGCCCAGGTCCTCGGCGCTGGTGCCGAATTCCATGCCGATGGCGCCCTGCTGAACCAATTCGGCGGCGCTTGGGCCCATTACATGCACGCCCAACACGCGGTCGGTCTTGGCATCAGCGATGACCTTGACCAGGCCGGCAGTATCGTTGGCAGCCATGGCGCGGCCGCTAGCAGCGAAGGGGAAGGTACCGACGTTGACTTCGACGCCCTCGGCCTTGAGCACTTGCTCCGACTTGCCGACCCACGCGATTTCCGGGTGAGTGTAGATGACCGACGGAATCAGGTCATAGTTCATCTGGGTCTTGTGGCCGGCGATGCGCTCGGCAACCATCACGCCCTCTTCCGAGGCCTTGTGGGCCAGCATTGCGCCACGAACCACGTCACCGATGGCATAAACGCCCGGTACGCTGGTAGCGCAATAGTCATCGACGAAGATGAAACCGCGCTCGTCCATGTCGACGCCGGTGTCGGCAGCCAGCAGCTCGGAGGTGACCGGACGACGGCCGACCGCAACGATCAGCTTGTCGAAGGTCATCTGCTGCTCGCCTTCGGCGCTGGTGAAGCTGACGGTCACCTGATCGCCCTTCACTTCCGAACCAGTCAGGCGAGCACCCAGCAGAATCTTCAGGCCCTGCTTGGACAGGATCTTGAATGCTTCCTTGGAGATCTGCTCGTCAGCGGCTGGCAGGAACTTGTCCATCGCCTCGATAACGGTGACTTCGGCGCCCAGACGGGCCCAGACGGAACCCAGCTCGAGACCGATTACGCCAGCACCGATGACGCCCAGTTTGCCCGGAACGCCCTGGAAATCCAGCGCACCAGTGGAGTCGACGATGACTTTCTGATCGACCGGCGCCGGCGGAATGTTCACCGGAGTGGAACCGGATGCCAGGATCACGTTCTCGGCAGCCAGCGTCTGCACGTTGCCGTCCAGGCCAGTCACTTCGACCTGCTTGCCGGCCAGCAGCTTGCCGTGACCTTCGAATACAGTCACACCGTTGGCTTTCAACAGAGCCGAAACACCACCGGTGAGGTTCTTAACGATCTGGTCCTTGCGCGCAACCATGGTCGGAACGTCCATGGCCACTTCGCCGGTGCTGATGCCGTGGACTTTGAAGCTCTCGTGGGCTTCGTGGAACTTGTAGGAGCTGTCCAGCAGCGCCTTGGAAGGAATGCAGCCTACGTTCAGGCAGGTGCCGCCAAGCGCGGTCTTACCATCCTTGCCCTGGTACTTTTCGATACACGCGGTCTTCAGACCCAGCTGGGCTGCGCGAATAGCGGCCACATAGCCGCCAGGGCCGGCACCGATGACGACGACGTCGAATTTCTGGCTCATTACGAATCCTCTTCAAAAGCAGCTAAAAGCCAAAAGCTGCAGGCAGCACGGTTGGCTTTCGCCTGCCCTGCCAACTGCAGCTTGTGGCGTTTCTATCAGATATCCAGCAGCAGACGGGCCGGGTCTTCCAGCAGGTCCTTCATGGTAACCAGGAAGGTTACTGCTTCCTTGCCGTCGATCAAGCGATGGTCATAGGACAGCGCCAGGTACATCATCGGCAGGATGACCACTTGGCCGTTAACAGCCATCGGACGTTCCTGGATCTTGTGCATACCAAGAATGGCGGTCTGCGGCGGATTGACGATCGGGGTGGACAGCAGCGAACCGAACACACCACCGTTGGAAATGGTGAAGGTACCGCCAGTCATTTCTTCGATGGTCAGCTTGCCGGCCTTGGCCTTCTTGCCGAACTCGTTGATGCCACCTTCGATCTCGGCCAGGCTCATGTGCTCGGCGTTGCGCAGCACCGGAACCACCAGGCCACGATCACTGGAAACGGCAACGCCGATATCCTGATAACCGTGGTAGACGATGTCATTGCCATCGATGGAAGCGTTGACGCCCGGCTGACGCTTGAGTGCTTCGACCGCGGCCTTTACGAAGAAGGACATGAAGCCCAGACGCACACCGTTGTGGGTCTTCTCGAACAGGTCCTTGTACTTGGCACGCAGCTCCATGATCGGCTTCATGTTGACTTCGTTGAACGTAGTCAGCATCGCCATGGAGGATTGGGCTTCGACCAGACGCTCTGCCACCTTGGCGCGCAGGCGGGTCATCGGAACGCGCTTCTCGACGCGATCACCTTCAGCGAAGATCGGCGCGGCAGCAGCCGGAGCAGCCGGCTTGGCAGCGGCAGCCGGAGCGGACTTCTTGGCTTCGACGGCGGCGACGACGTCTTCCTTGGTCACACGACCGTCCTTGCCGGTGCCGCGGATGCTGTTCGGGTCGATGCCATTCTCTTCGGCCAGCTTGCGGGCAGCCGGTGCCAGAATCGGCTCTTCGCCGCCAGCGCTGGCAGCGGCTGCCGGAGCAGCAGCGGCCGGGGCGGCAGCCTGAGCAGGAGCAGCAGCGGCAGCGGCGCCCGCTTCCAGCTTACCGAGCAGCTCGCCGCTCAGCACGGTGTCGCCTTCGTTCTTGACGATCTCGGTCAGCACGCCATCAGCTTCGGCGAGCACTTCCATAACAACCTTGTCGGTTTCGATGTCGACGATCAGCTCATCACGCTTGACCGCGTCGCCCGGCTGCTTGTGCCAGGTGGCAACGGTGCCGTCGGCAACCGATTCCGGGAATGTCGGGGCTTTGATCTCGATAGCCATTATTCAGGGGTCCTATTGATTCGGTTTCTACATCGAGGCCGCGATATCGCGGCCTCTTGCACGAATTGGTTAAACGGTGAAGGCGTCCTGCAGCAGCTTTTCCTGCTGTTCGGCATGCATGGAGGCGTAACCGACCGCCGGTGCCGCTGAAGCATCACGACCTGCGTACTGAAGGAACAGTTCCTTCTTGTGTGCAATGGCCACGCGGCGCATGTGGTGCTGGCTGCAGTACCAGGCACCCTGGTTCATCGGCTCTTCCTGGCACCAAACGATGTGCTTGAGGTTCTGGTAAGGCGCCAGTGCCTCGGCCAGATCCTCTTCCGGGAACGGATACAGCTGCTCGATACGCACGATGGCGATATCTTCGCGGCCTTCGGCACGACGCTTGTCCAGCAAGTCATAGTAGACCTTGCCGCTACACATGATCACGCGCTCGACCTTTGCCGGATCGATAGCATCGACTTCCGGGATAACGGTCTGGAAGGAACCCTGAGTGAGTTCTTCCAGCGTCGACGTGGCCAGCTTGTGGCGCAGCAGCGACTTGGGCGTCAGCGCTACCAGCGGCTTGCGCAGCGGGCGAATAGCCTGACGGCGCAGCATGTGATAGACCTGCGCCGGAGTCGTCGGCACGCAAACCTGGATGTTGTGCTCGGCGCACAGCTGCAGGTAACGCTCCAGACGAGCGGACGAGTGCTCAGGCCCCTGACCTTCATAGCCATGCGGCAACAGCATGGTCAGACCGCACAGGCGACCCCACTTGTGCTCACCGCTGGTGATGAACTGATCGATCACTACCTGCGCGCCGTTGGCGAAGTCACCGAACTGTGCTTCCCAGACGACAAGCGCGTTGGGCATGGTGGTTGCGTAACCGTACTCGAACGCCAGAACCGCTTCTTCGGAGAGGAACGAGTCGTACAGATCGAAACGCGGCTGACCTTCATAGAGGTGCTGTAGCGGAATGTGGGTGCTGCCGTCCTTCTGGTTGTGCAGCGCAGCATGGCGATGCGAGAAGGTGCCGCGACCGACGTCCTGACCAGAGATACGAACAGGATGGCCTTCGAACAGCAACGTGGCGTATGCCATGACTTCCGCGTAGCCCCAGTTGATGGCCAGCGCGCCGGCGCCCATCTTCTGACGATCTTCGAGAATCTTCGAGACCTGACGCTGCACCACGAAGCCTTCCGGCGTTTGCAGCAGCTTGTTGGACAGATCCTGCAAGGTCTTCAGATCGAAGCTGGTGTCATGACGAGCAGTCCAGGCATGACCCAGATACGGACGCCAGTCGACGAAGAGTTCCTTGTTCGGCTCTTTGACCAGGCTCTTGACTACATGGAGGCCATTGTCGAGCGCCGTGCGGTACTCGTCGATCTTGGCCTGAACACGCTCGTCGTCCAGCACTTTCGACTGGATCAGCGAATCGGCGTACAGCTCACGAGTGGTGCGCTGCTTGGAGATCTTCTGATACATCAACGGCTGGGTGCCGCTCGGCTCATCCGCTTCGTTGTGACCACGACGGCGGTAGCAGATCAGGTCGATGACGATGTCGCGCTTGAACTGCATCCGATAGTCGACAGCGAGCTGGGTGACGAACAGCACCGCCTCGGGATCGTCTGCGTTCACATGGAAGATCGGCGCCTGGATCATCTTCGCCACGTCGGTCGCGTACTCGGTGGAACGAGCGTCTTCCTGCTTGTTGGTGGTGAAGCCGACCTGGTTGTTGACCACGATACGGATGGTGCCGCCCGTGCGGTACGCACGAGTCTGCGACATCTGGAAGGTTTCCATCACCACACCCTGACCGGCGACGGCCGCATCACCGTGGATGGTTACCGGAAGCACCTTGTCGCCGATCGGATCACAACGGCGATCCTGGCGAGCTCGCACCGAACCCTCGACCACCGGGGAAACGATCTCCAGGTGGGAGGGGTTGAACGCCATTGCCAGGTGAATCTCACCGCCCGGGGTCATCACGTTGGACGAGAAGCCCTGGTGATACTTGACGTCACCGGAGCTCAGGCCTTCGACCTTCTTGCCTTCGAACTCGTCGAACAGGTCGCGCGGATTCTTACCGAAGGTGTTGACCAGCACGTTCAGACGGCCGCGGTGGGCCATGCCGATGACGATTTCCTTGGTGCCGTAGGAACCGGAACGCTGGATGATCTCGTCGAGCAGCGGAATCAGGCTCTCGCCACCTTCCAGGCCGAAACGCTTGGTGCCCGGATACTTGGTGCCCAAGTACTTTTCCAGACCTTCGGCCGCGGTCAGACGCTCGAGCAGATGGCTCTTGATCTCTGGCGAAAACTCGGGACGCCCGCGCACACTCTCCAAGCGCTGAACAAACCAGCTGCGCTGCTCGGAATCGACGATATGCATATACTCGGCGCCGATGGTGCGGCAATAGGTTTCTTGCAACGCCTGAACGATATCGCGCAGAGTTGCCTGACCGTTGACCACCGCAAGGTCACCGGTACGGAACACCGTATCGAGATCAGCGTCAGTCAGGCCGTAATTGTTGATCGCGAGATCCGCGGGGGCGGTGCGCTGCTGCAGGCCAAGCGGATCGAGCTGTGCTGCCTGATGGCCGCGCACTCGATAGGCCTGGATCAGGCGCAGGACTTCGATCTGCTTCTTCTCGTGCTCGGTGCTGACGGTGCCTGCTGAAACAGGCTGGGCACGACGCTGGTTCTTGGCCAGCAGGACGAAGTGGTCGCGAATCGTCGAATGCGATACATCGGCTGAAGCGCTGCCACCGGAGGGCAACTTCTGGAAATAAGTGCGCCACTCTTCGGGCACAGCGTTGGGATCGTGCAGGTAGAGCTCATAAAGCTCTTCCACATAGGCAGCGTTACCACCGGATAGGTGGGCACTGTCCCACATGCGCTGCATTACGCTTTCTTGCATGTCTGGTCACCTTCGATAAGGAGACACCACCAGCGTGGAAACCGCAGCATGACTTCCCAAGTTCTGAAGCAGCGACTCAGGTAAAGCCACTACGGACCGCGCAGATAGTTCCCGGGCACAACCCGGATGCTCCTGCTGGTCATCAAATTTTCAGAGTGAAATCCCGGCTTTGTGAGCTGGGATTCCTACTAAAACTACGGCGCCGAGCTTCAACTTCGGCGCCGCAGGTGTAACGGGTAAAGCGATCCGGCCGTTCCAGGCTAGCGCATAACCTTTCCCGACCGGGGTGTCATCAGGTGCCGCTCTGCAGCAGCATGTTGCGTATGTGACCAATCGCCTTGGTCGGGTTCAATCCTTTCGGACAAACGTCAACGCAATTCATGATACCGCGGCAACGGAACACACTGAACGGATCATCCAAACCAGCCAGACGATTCTCGGTTTCGGTGTCGCGGCTGTCGGCCAGGAAGCGATAGGCCTGCAGCGAAGCGGCTGGACCGAGGAACTTGTCCGGGTTCCACCAGAAGGACGGGCAGCTGGTCGAGCAGCAAGCGCATAGAATGCACTCGTAAAGACCATCCAGCTTCTCGCGATCTTCCGGGCTCTGCAGTCGTTCGATAGCAGGCGGCGGCGTATCGTTCATCAGATACGGACGCACTTTCTCGTACTGCTTGTAGAAGATGCTCATATCGACGGCCAAGTCACGAATGACCGGCAGACCCGGCAACGGACGCACGACCAGCTTGTTGTTCTTGACCACGGCGGACAGCGGCGTGATGCAAGCCAGACCATTCTTGCCGTTGATGTTCATCCCATCGGAACCGCACACGCCTTCACGGCAAGAGCGACGATAAGAGAAACCCTGATCCTGTTCCTTGATCAGAGCCAAGACGTCGAGAACCATCAGATCCTTACCATCGGTATTGACCTGAAAATCCTGCATGAACGGCTTTTCGTCCTGATCGGGGTTGTAGCGATAAACACTCACTTGCAACATATCGGCGACCTCAATAAGTCCGAACCTTGGGCTCGAATGCCGGAACGGTCTTCGGAGCGAAGTTCACGGCACGCTTGGCAACGCGCTTGTCACCCGGAAAGTACAGGGTGTGGCACAGCCAATTCTCGTCATCACGCTCTTCGAAATCTTCGCGAGCATGCGCACCACGGGATTCCTTGCGGTTCTCCGCGGCAATTGCAGTAGCTTCGGCAACTTCCAGCAGGTTCTGCAGCTCGAGCGCTTCGATGCGCGCGGTGTTGAACGCCTGGCTCTTGTCGGAGATCTTGACGTTGGCGATACGCTGACGCAGATCGACCAGCTGAGCGATACCCTTCTGCATGTATTCACCGGTACGGAATACACCGAAGTAGTTCTGCATGCAGTTCTGCAGTTCTTTGCGCAGCGGAGCGACGTCTTCGCCAGTGGTACGCTCGTTGAGACCGGCAAGGCGGCTCAGCGCGACGTCCAGGTCGGTATCGCTGGCACCGCGATGCTCGATACCGTCCTTGAGCGCCTTCTCCAGGTGGAGACCAGCAGCACGACCGAACACCACCAGATCCAGCAGCGAGTTACCGCCCAGACGGTTGGCGCCATGTACGGATACGCAAGCCACTTCGCCTACAGCGAACAGACCATCGATGATCGTATCGTTGCCGTTGGCGTCCTGGGTGATTGCCTGGCCATGAATGTTGGTAGCGATACCGCCCATCATGTAGTGGCAGGTAGGCACAACTGGAACCGGAGCAACGACTGGATCGACGTGAGCGAAGGTCTTCGACAGCTCACAGATACCCGGCAGACGGCTATGCAGCACTTCTTCACCGAGGTGATCGAGCTTCAGCATTACGTGGTCGCCATCCGGACCACAGCCATTGCCGGCCAGGATTTCCTTGACCATCGAGCGCGCAACGACGTCACGACCAGCAAGGTCCTTCGCGTTCGGAGCATAACGCTCCATGAAGCGCTCGCCGTGCTTGTTGATCAGGTAGCCACCTTCACCACGGCAACCCTCGGTCACCAGCACACCGGCGCCGGCAATACCAGTCGGGTGGAACTGCCACATCTCGATGTCCTGAACCGGAACACCGGCACGCAGCGCCATGCCAACACCGTCACCGGTATTGATCAGTGCGTTGGTAGTCGATGCGTAGATACGACCAGCACCACCGGTAGCGAGAACGGTAGCCTTGGAGCGGATATAGACGGTTTCACCGGTTTCGATGCAGATCGCGATGACACCGACAACGGCGCCGTCCTGATTCTTCACCAGATCAACCGCGTACCACTCGTTGAGGAATACGGTGTTGTTCTTCAGGTTACCCTGATAAAGGGTATGCAGCAGGGCATGACCGGTACGGTCAGCCGCGGCACAGGTACGAGCAGCCTGACCACCCTTGCCAAAGTCCTTGGACTGACCACCAAACGGGCGCTGGTAGATACGACCCTGCTCGGTGCGGGAGAACGGCAGACCCATGTGCTCGAGCTCGAACACAGCCTCTGGACCAACGGAACACATGTACTCGATAGCATCCTGGTCGCCGATATAGTCGGAACCCTTGACGGTATCGTACATGTGCCAGCGCCAGTCATCGTTCGGATCAGCCGACGCGATGGCGCAGGTAATGCCGCCCTGAGCGGATACAGTATGCGAACGAGTCGGAAAAACCTTGGTGACTACAGCGGTCTTGTGGCCGGATTGAGCCAACTGCAGTGCCGCGCGCATACCGGCACCACCACCACCAACAATGATGGCATCGAAGGAAAGCGTACGAATATTAGCCATGAATCAGATACCCCAAAGAATCTGCACACCCCAGACGAAGAAGGTGAACATGGCAATGCCACACACCGCCTGGAACAGGAAACGAACGCCGGTAGCCCACTTACCGATCGCCATATTGGTCAGGTAGTCAGTGGAAATCGTCCACATACCTACCCACGCGTGCACACTCAGGGCGACCAGCGCCAGCAGGCTGAAAATGCGCATCCAGTTAGCCGAGAACAACTCGTGCCACTGGGCGTATTCCAGACCCGGGTTCGCGATCAGATACCCAAGCAGAAACAGAAAATAAGCCGCAAGAACCACTGCAGAAACGCGCTGGGCCATCCAGTCATACAGGCCCGAACGCGAAAAGTTGGTGACATTGGTTACCATATCCACACTCCCGCCAGAACGATCAGCACCACCGAAACGGCGATTACGATTTTCGCGCCCAGCTTGCCGCCTTCCAGCGTCTCGCCATGGCCAGTGTCCATTAGCAGGTGACGCACACCCGCCACCAGGTGATACAGCAGCGCGGACAGCAACGCCCAGCTCACCAGCTTGGCCAAGGGACTACCCAGATACGCACGAACCTCCTCGAAGCCTTCTGGCGAAGACAGCGAGGTATCGAGCGCGAGCAGCAACAAGGCGATACCGACGAACAGGATGACACCGGATACACGGTGGAGAATCGACGTGTAAGCAGTGATGGGAAGTTTTATTGTCCTAAGATCTAGGTTTACAGGTCGTTGGCTTTTCACGGCTTTTTTTCACACTTGAGAGCCCCAGAACGCAGGGCAAAGTTGTTGGGAAGAGCACGCAGCAGTACCCGCTACCCACGAGTGACAACCTACAGAAATACCGCCTGTAAGGCCCCTGCCGGTCGGTTTCCGAGTATAAACAGTTAGGTCACTAATGACAATGTGGTGAAGTGCCACTAAAGGCTGATAGCAGCCTCTATATAAATGCCGTAAACAGTGCACCCAAGCTGTACGCATCCCCCTGCAGAGCCCTCTACGGCATGGGTTCGCGCAAATTGACTTTGCGATTTATCACACTATAGTGATGCGGGCCCTGCGTGGGGGGCCATGATGATTCCAAGCACAAAACAGGAGGCCATACATGGCTGACAAGAAAGCGCAGTTGATCATCGAGGGCGCTGCCCCCGTCGAACTGCCCGTTTTAACCGGTACCGTAGGGCCTGACGTAATAGATGTACGAAGCCTGACCTCCACGGGTCACTTCACCTTCGATCCCGGCTTCATGTCGACCGCCTCTTGCGAGTCCAAGATCACCTATATCGACGGCGACAAGGGCATCCTGCTACATCGCGGCTACCCCATCGAACAGCTGGCAGAGAAATCCGACTACCTGGAAACCTGCTACCTGCTGCTGAACGGCGAGCTGCCGACCGCCGAACAGAAGGCACAGTTCGTCAGCACCGTGAAGAACCACACCATGGTCCACGAGCAGCTGAAGTCCTTCCTTAACGGTTTCCGTCGTGACGCCCACCCGATGGCCATCATGTGCGGTGTGGTCGGTGCACTCTCGGCCTTCTACCACGACTCCCTGGACATCAACGACCCGCACCATCGCGAGATCTCCGCGGTGCGTCTGGTCGCCAAGATGCCGACCATCGCTGCAATGGTCTACAAGTACTCGATCGGTCAGCCGCTGATGTACCCGCGCAACGACCTGAGCTACTCGGAAAACTTCCTGCACATGATGTTCAACACCCCGTGCGAGATCAAACCGATCAGCCCGGTGCTGGCCAAGGCAATGGATCGCATCTTCATCCTGCACGCCGACCATGAGCAGAATGCTTCCACGTCCACCGTGCGTTTGGCTGGCTCCACCGGCGCCAACCCGTTCGCCTGTATCGCAGCCGGCATCGCCGCCCTGTGGGGACCGGCTCACGGTGGTGCGAACGAAGCCGTACTCACCATGCTGGACGAGATCGGCGACGTATCGAACGTCGAGAAGTTCCTGGCCAAGGCCAAGGACAAGAACGATCCGTTCAAGCTGATGGGCTTCGGTCATCGCGTTTACAAGAACTTCGATCCACGCGCCAAGGTCATGAAGCAGACCTGCGACGAGGTTCTGGGCGAGCTGGGCATCAACGATCCGCAACTGGATCTGGCCATGAAGCTCGAAGAGATTGCCCTCAACGATCCTTACTTCGCCGAGCGCAACCTGTATCCGAACGTGGACTTCTACTCGGGTATCATCCTCAAGGCCATCGGCATTCCGACCAGCATGTTCACCGTCATCTTCGCCCTCGCGCGTACTGTCGGCTGGATCTCCCACTGGAAGGAAATGATCGCCTCCGGCCAGAAGATCGGTCGCCCGCGCCAGCTGTATACCGGCCACACCAAGCGCGACCTGCCGCGTTAAGC
Source organism: Stutzerimonas stutzeri RCH2 (assembly GCF_000327065.1). NCBI lineage: Bacteria > Pseudomonadati > Pseudomonadota > Gammaproteobacteria > Pseudomonadales > Pseudomonadaceae > Stutzerimonas > Stutzerimonas stutzeri. Next base: position 2,676,264 of record NC_019936.1, read on the forward strand.
GACAATTCCGTGCAACGAGAAAGGCTGCCCTAGGGCAGCCTTTTTTGTTTCTTCGCGAGCATCAGCAGCAAACCCTGGATTGCCGACAAAAATCCTCGCCGGCGAATCCTGCCCAACCGCCACTGATTGAAACATTGCCTAGCTGGCGGCAGCATCGCCCACATCATAGCGTCGGCACGCCTCACCTCCAGCGGAAGGCCGCTACGCCGTCTCCTGCTCCAGCCAGCCCAGCAAACGGATTGCCTCATCCCTGCCTTCACCGCAGCAGACAGGGTCTGCTGCAAACGCAGCGCATACAGCAGGCCGCCGTGGATCACCAAACAGCGAGCATAAAAAGCCAGCGTCCAATTGAACACACCGCTCCCCAGCACGCTTGCCATGCGGCATGCCGGGTATGGACGAACTGATCGAGGGGGCGATGCAGCAGGCACCGCAACCAGGGCGACAATCCATGAACTGCCACTCATGAGAAAAACGGGCGGCGATAATAATCCGACCGAATTGCAGACACCAGATGGCCATTGCGCAGGGCTGCGACCGGAAATAGGCTAGCGCGTCGTCATTTTCGAGCACACACCCACCATGCCTGTTTGGTTGCAAACCGCCGCCCTGCTCTGCTGCTCCAACCTGTTCATGACCTTCGCCTGGTACGGCCACTTAAAGAGCCTGAGCGGCAAACCCTGGCTCATCGCCGCGCTAATCAGCTGGGGCATCGCATTCTTCGAGTACATGCTGATGGTGCCGGCAAACCGCATCGGCTACACGGAGCTATCGATAGGCCAGCTGAAGATCATGCAGGAAGTAATCACCCTCATGGTGTTCATCCCTTTCAGCGTGCTGTACATGCAGCAGCCGTTGAAGCTGGATTATCTGTGGGCGGGATTGTGTCTGGTCGGCGCTGTGTACTTTATCTTCCGCAGCTAGCAACGCGCCCTAACACCGATACGCAATCAGCCAGGTGACGCCAGCACATGCGCTTGGGCATACTGGCGACCCTTTCAAATCCCTTCAAGGAATCTCGATGTTCAAGGTCAACGAGTACTTCGATGGCACCGTCAAATCCATTGCCTTCGACATGGCAGAAGGCCCGGCCACCATCGGCGTGATGGCACCAGGCGAGTACGAATTCGGCACTGCACAGCTGGAAGTCATGCACGTAGTTGCGGGTAGCCTGGACGTGAAGCTGCCGGGAGCCGATGCCTGGGAAACCTTCGCAAGCGGCAGCCAGTTCACCGTACCGGCGAACAGCAAGTTTCAGCTAAAGGTCAAGATGGATACGGCTTATCTTTGCGAGTATCGCTAAGGCGAACGAGCACTGCTGAGGCGCTAGCCAGGTGGATGAACGTTGCGCCATCCACCTTCAGCGAAGAACTTTGGAGGCTTAAGCATCGCAGCCCTCTCACCCCCTGAACGTCACGAAAGACAGAGCGACTGACGCCCCAACCATCAGCCCAACGGTTTATAGGCCTGTGTCACCTGCTTGCCCTGGCTCAACTTGGTGAGCTCCTGCGCAAGCCGTTCGCGCTCCGAGCGTCCCGCCGTTTGAAGCTTGGCGTATACCTCGGCCATAGCCTCGATCTCTGCACGCAGCTCGGCGTCCGCTGCATCCTCATCCTGTAAAGTCGCAATCAGAGCGCTGCAGTCATCATCCAGAGCGGCGATCACTTCCCAGTCATCATTGGCTAGCGCTTTGCGCAACCGCTCGGTGAAGTCGGCGAAGAGTAGCGTTTTCGAAGTCATACACTCTCCAGGTCGATCAGCGCCGCTAAACGCGCTATAGGCTGAACTGGATACATGATAGATCAACCCTTCGGAGCGATCTGATCCCAGGCGAGCTTGATCTCGCCAAGCAGCCTGCCAACTTCGTTGAGTTTTTCGATGTCGTTTTCTTTGTTCGCCTCGAAAAGACGCATCGTCATGTATTCGTACAAACGATCCAGATTCTCCGCCAGCTCACCACCAATGCTCTTGTCCAAGGCATCACGCAGCCCGCCCACAATGCCCAGTGCCTTTCCGATCAGTACGCCCTTCTCTGCGAAGGCCTCGCGCTCCATCGCGCCCTTGGCCTGAGCGATACGATCCAGCCCGCCCTGCATCAGCATCTGGATCAAACGGTGCGGGTCGGCGTCATTTACCTGGGCCTGAACACCTACCTGCTGATACTGCTTCATTGCCGACATTGCGTACATTTGGATTAACCCTGCCACATCAAGTACATGCTCTAGTTATCGGTCGATGCTGACGGGACTTGAGCGAGCGGCGCAAACAAAAAAGCCGCCAACAAGGCGGCTTTCTGTACCAACTGAATCATTTCTTGGAGTTATTCGCAGCCCAAGGCAGATTCTCCAGCGAAGCCAGGAGGCTCGACGACGTGCTAGCCATCTTTCCCACCAGCGCATCCATCGCATTGAACTGCTTGTAGAGACGGTCCTGCAGTGAAGTGATACGCCGATCCAGATCCACTTTCTGTTTATCAATCTTGGAAATTGTTTCGGTCATCACTTTGTTGCGCTGCTCGAGAATTCCGCCCGTTTGGGTGTATGGCTTCAGTTTCTCGTCCAGACGCGTTGCAAGACCTTTTTCACCGGCGAACAACTCTGACAGCTCAGCGAAGTTTGCACTAACAACTTTAGACAGCTTGTCGCTGTCGACTTTCAACGTTCCATCTTTCTGGGTCGTCACGCCAATATCTGTAAGCGCACGAATACCGCCTGAGCCCTGAACCGAAACCAGTTCGTTTCGAATGGTGTTCAACAGGGTGCGGGCAGTCGCATCGCCGACCAAAGCCCCCGTCACTGGCGCCTTACCTTCACCGACAGAAGTCACTTTCGTCTGTGCGTTGATCACACCGATAAGCTTGTTATAAGCATCGGCAAAGGACTGAATCTGCTGCTTGACACCAGTTTCGTCGAGCGTAACACCTACCGTGAGCGGCTCCTTCTCATCCACCAAGCCTTTCAGTTCCAGAGTCACGCCTTCGATTGCGTCATCAATGGAATTGGTCTTGCGGGTGACAGTCAGGCCATCAATGGTGAGCACAGCATCCCGCGCTTGAGTGATGACACCAGCAGATCCATCAGCACCAGGTTTATTCGTGCCGCCAGCAAACGCAAGCAGGGAAAGGTCTCCGGTCGAGCCGTCATCCACCGCTACAGTGATGTTCTCTTCCTTGCCTGTAGTCGAACTACTGAGCACAAGCCGGGACCCGACATCATCAGTCACGATGGTGGCAGAAACACCTTTATCCGCACCGGCCTTGTTGATGGCATCCCGAATGCCCGCGAGCGTGTTATTGCTTTCATCGACTGTGATCGGCAACAGCTCGGAATCGCCGACACTGATGCGCAGAGTACCGGCGCCTAGCGCGACTGGATTCGCAGCGTCGTTTTTAAAAGCCTGGAGCGCTATCTTGCTGCCAGAGGCAAGCTGCGAAACCGCAACCTTATAGCTTCCCGCACCGGCAGTTACGCCCGCCTTTACCGAAAGCAGATCCGCATTCGAAGAAGAAGCAGCACGAGCCTTGAACACCTCGGGCTTATTGAGATTGCCCAGTGCAGTCTGAAACTCGGTAATAGCGCTCTTGAGCGCACCGATAGCAGTGATGCGGGTGGTGGTCTTCGACTCCAGCGTCTTGAGCTGTGACTCTTTAGGCGCGCGCTCCGCCGCTACCATGCTCTTGACAATGCTATCGATGTCGATACCGGAGCCGATGCCCGTTACGCCCGCCATAGCCACACCTCGTCAAAAAATTTGCTTATCGTTAACAAACGAACCGACGAATCAAGATTCGTGCCGCTCATGCCTTGCCTTCAAACAGAAGGCTGCGCATTTCGTCCAGCCGCTCGGCAAGGCGCAGGAGTTCTTCCGACGGTATTTGCCGCACCACCTTGCCCGACTCCCCATCCACGACCCGGACAACAACTTCTCCCGACGAGTCGTCGACGCTGAAACTCAAGTCCCGCTGCAGGCTCTGCACCTGCGAACGCAGGCGGTCCACCACCTCACCTACATTCTCGGGCTGCCGTGAAAGGCTATCGGCGGGCGCCCCGGCCTCCTGCCAACCGAACGACGAAAACCCAGACTCCCGGGAGGGGCTGGGTGATGAAGCTAGCGTGGCTGATGAAAGCGCCGTTACAGCCGTTTTTCCGACGTCCATGATTCACCTCGTAATGAATCGATGGGGAAGTAGCCAAGCCACTTCCCCATCCTTGCGTCGCCCTGCTTCTGCGATTACTGCAGCAGACTGAGGACTGCCTGCGGCAGCTGCTTGGCCTGGGCCAGGATCGCGGTACCGGCCTGCTGCAGAATCTGGTTCTTGCTCAGATTCGCGGTTTCGGCAGCGAAGTCGGTGTCTTCGATACGGCCACGTGCAGCGGACACGTTCTCAGAGATGTTCTGCAGGTTTGCGATGGTGTTATCAAAGCGGTTCTGTACCGCACCCAAATCAGCCCGCTGAGCATCAATAGCTTGGATAGCCTTGTCAAAAACAAGCACTGCCTTTTGTGCATTTTCAGCCGATAGCAGATCAACACCACTTACTTTCTGGCTTGTCGCTGTAGCCGCCAGGGTAGCCGCCGCCGGATTAGTTACACCCGCGGGAATTTTGCCGGCTGTCGTGCTGATTGCAATGCTTAAAGCACTGAGGCTATTCGCACCAGCTTCTGTTTCTCGGGAGACTATACTTAGGGTGTTATCGTCTTTAACGAAAGCACCAACCCCCGAGTTGGTGTCGTTGATTGCTGCAGCGATCTTCTGATTGACCGTCTTTTCATCATCCCCCACAGCGACGTTTGCAGTTACAGCATACGCTTTTCCGTTAACGGTGAATCCGACATCGATTTCACCAGCCGTAGTTACGGTCGTCGCAACCGCAGCTTTTGGAGATGTATTCTCGAAAAATTTTGCACTCAAAGACTTCGAACTCATCTCAGCGATCCCAACGCTGATGATTTCGTTAGCCGCCGACCCTACTTGAAAACTTGCGACCCCGAAGCTCCCGTCAAGCAGCTGGCGACCACCAAAGGTGGTGGTGTTGCTGATCCGGTCCAGTTCTTTTTTCAGCTGACCGACTTCCGAATTCAGCGCTTCACGCTCGGAAGTGCTGTTCGAACCGTTGGCCGACTGTAGGGCCAGGTCACGCATACGCTGCAGGATGTTGGTGGACTGCTGCAAGGCGCCTTCAGCGGTCTGAGCCAGGGAGATACCGTCGTTGGCGTTGCGAACTGCTACGCCGAGACCGTTGACCTGGCTGGTCAGGCGGTTGGCAATCTGCAGGCCGGCGGCGTCGTCCTTGGCGCTGTTGATGCGGCTACCGGTGGACAGGCGCTGCATGGAGGTCGCCAGCGCGTTGGACGAGCTATTCAGGTTACGCTGAGTGTTCAGCGAAGGGATGTTGGTATTGACGGTAAGAGCCATGGTGTTTGCCTCCAAGGGCGCTAGTTACTTTGGTTGCCTGAGCTTGCGACTCCGGGCCGGCTTATGTCAGGCACCCATTGAGTTCGCATTCGATTAGCTTATCGGCGCCGTTTGGGTTGGCTTTAGGGCAGATTCGAACTTTTTCGCGCCCCCGGTACCACACCACCACTACGCCAGCGCATCCATACTGCGGACTTGCTTGACCAGCTTTTCGGGCGCGACGGGGAAAACTTTAGGAGGATGGCTGAAGCTGTGTCCCAAGGTGGCGGCGAGGGGAGATCGCTGTGTGCTGTTGCACTTTGGAAAAACGCTTCAGCGGCCAAGGCCGCCCCCACGGGTTCGGTGAAACATTCGGGAGCGGGTTTGACGGATAGGCTCGCTGGGTGAACCGTGCTGATGCGCTATGTGTTTACCGGACCAAGCTGTGCGAGGCGCCCGAGGAACTGCGCTTCGTCCAGTACCGTCACACCGAGCTCATTGGCTTTGGCGAGCTTCGAGCCGGCGCCGGGGCCCGCTACCACGCAAGCCGTTTTGGCGGACACCGAACCTGCAACCTTTGCGCCCAACGCCTCCAGCCGCGCCTTGCCTTCATCACGGCTCATGGTTTCCAGCGTGCCGGTCAGCACCCAGGTCTGGCCGGCCAGCGGCAAGCCTTCGGCGGCTTTCCTTTCGCTTTCCCAGTGCATGCCGAACTCGCGCAGCTGGGCTTCGATCAAACGGGCGCGCTCGGCGTTTTCGGGTTTGTCGAAGTAGTCGCGCAGCGAGCGTGCAGCCTTTTCGTTAAGGCGCTCGACCTGACGCAGGTCGAGCCAATCAGCGGCGATGATCGCGTCGAGGCTGCCGAAGCGTTCTGCCAGCCGCTGGGCGCCGGTGCGGGCGATATGGGGAATGTTGAGCCGGTCGAGCAGATCGGCCAGCGTTGCGCAGGCGGCGAATTCCGGGTGGACGTCGCCCTCCTCCTGCGGTTCGACGCCACGCTCACGCAGCAGCGCAATGACCGTGCGGTTGTGCTCGTCCTCGAAGAAGCTGTGGATCTCGTGGGCGACTTCGAGCCCCACGTCAGGTAGGTAGACCAGCACGTCTGGCAGCACCAGGCCGATTCGCTCCAGGGAACCCAGCGCCCGCGCCAGCAACTTGGCGGTTTCCTCACCGACATCGGGTATGCCGAGGGCGTAGATGAACCGCGCAAGGCTCGGCTTGCGACTGGCATCGATGGCATTGAGCAGGTTGCGCGTGGATATCTCGGCGAAACCTTCCAGCTCAATGACCTGCTCGTGAGTCAGGCAGTAGAGATCCGCTGGAGAACTGACCAGCCCCTTGTCGACCAGCTGCTCGACGATCTTGTCGCCCAGACCGTCGATATCCATCGCGCGTCGCGAGACGAAGTGGATGATCGCCTGCTTCAGCTGCGCCTGGCAGGCCAGGCGGCCCACGCAGCGGTAGATCGAACCTTCACTGACCGCTTCACGACCTTTGCTGCGCTTGATCAACTGGGTGCGCTCAACCGCAGAACCGCACACCGGACATTGCTCGGGCACATGCACGGCGCGCGCATCGGTCGGGCGACGTTCGGCGATCACGCCGAGAATCTGCGGGATGACGTCACCGGCGCGGCGCACGATCACCGTGTCACGGATCATCACGCCCAGGCGGGCCACTTCGTCCATGTTGTGTAGCGTCGCGTTCGATACGGTGACGCCGGCAACCTGCACCGGCTTGAGCCGGGCGACCGGGGTGATCGCGCCAGTACGACCAACCTGGAACTCCACATCGAGCAGCTCGGTGATTTCTTCCCGCGCCGGGAACTTGTGCGCGATGGCCCAGCGCGGCTCGCGCGCACGAAAACCCAGTTCGCGCTGCTGCGCAACGGCGTTGACCTTGAACACCACACCGTCAATTTCGTAAGGCAGCGCATCGCGCTTTGCACCGATGGCGTCGTAATAGGCGCGACATTCGGCGACGCCCTTGGCCAGCTTCAGTTCGCGAGTGATAGGCAGACCCCAGCTTTTCAGCGCTTCGAGAATCCCGATGTGCGTACCCGGCAGCTCACCATCGCTGCGACCGACGCCGTAAGCGCACAGTTCAAGCGGCCGGCTGGCGGTGATTTTCGAATCCAGCTGGCGCAGACTGCCGGCTGCGGCGTTGCGTGGGTTGGCGAAGGGTTTGCCGCCGCTTTCCAGCTGTCGCGCATTGAGCGCTTCGAAGCCGGCCTTGGGCATGTAGATCTCGCCGCGCACCTCGAGCACCGCCGGCCAGCCGCTGCCATGCAGCTTGAGTGGGATGTTGCGAACGGTGCGCACATTGGCGCTGATGTCCTCGCCAGTGCTGCCATCGCCGCGGGTAGCACCGCGCACCAGATGGCCGTTCTCGTAGAGCAGGCTGACCGCCAGACCGTCGAGCTTGGGTTCGCAGCTGTACTCGACCACCACGCCAGCACCGAACAGGTCGCCTGCCGGCAGGTCCAGACCTTCGCGCACACGACGGTCGAAATCGAGAAGATCCTGTTCCTCGAAGGCATTACCCAGGCTCAGCATAGGCACTTCATGGCGTACCTGACCGAACGCCGCCAGCGCCGCACCGCCGACCCGCTGGGTTGGTGACTCGGGTGTCACCAGCTCCGGGTGCTCTGCCTCGAGCGCCTTGAGTTCGTTGAACAGGCGGTCGTACTCGGCATCGGGAACACTGGGTTCGTCGAGCACGTAGTAGCGGTAGTTGTGGGCGTCGATTTCGCTGCGCAGTTTGGCAATGCGCTCGGCGGCGGTTTGGGCGGAAGGCATAGGACGAAGCCGTGACTGGGGCTGTGCTGATTCAGACCGCATCAGCGCGCCTTGGTTGATAGGAAAGGCGTCGGATTCTAGCCGAATGCACAGCCAAAGGCAGGTTTGCGGAAGCTGATTGGAGCGGACTGGGCGGAACAGGCTAACGGGACGACTGCTCTGAAGCGAAGTGCCGGTGGCTAAAGCTCAGCCCTAGACACCGACCGAAGCCACCCTACAGCGCTCTGCGCAGCGAGGCGGCAGACAAGACAAATGAAAGGAGCCTGCCCCCAACAAACGCAAAACCGGGCGCGAGGCCCGGTGCGGTGAAGTATCAACGTTGCTTGATGGTCATCTGTCGGCGTTCGAACTCGACGATGCGCTGGCGGTAATGCTCGATGGTTTGGGCGGTCAACACGCTGCGCTGGTCATCCTTCAGCTCGCCGTTGAGCTCTTGGGAGAGCTTGCGTGCAGCAGCGACCATGACATCAAAGGCCTGCTTGGGATGGCGCGGGCCAGGCAGACCGAGGAAGAAACTCACTGCCGGAGTGGTGAAGTGATCGATATCATCCAAGTCGAAGGTGCCGGGCTTGACCGCATTAGCCATGGAGAACAGCACCTCGCCGTTACCGGCCATGCTCTCATGGCGGTGGAAGATATCCATCTCACCGAAGCGCAGGCCGCTTTCGAGAATGTTCTGCAGCAATGCGGGACCACGGAAACCCTGAGGGTCGCGGCAAATAACGTTGATGACGAGCACTTCCTCGACAGGCGCAAGCTCTTTGTGCGACTGCTCTTTCTCGTCCTCATCGTCACCCACAACAGGATCGAGCAGCGTTGGCACGGGCTCGTCGGTATTGAGCTGAAGATCGCCCTGGAAAGGTTCGTCCTGCCGGCGTTTCTTGCCGGATTCGCGAGCGCTCATGGCAGGCATGTCGCCTTCATCCAGGGACGGCTCATGATCGCGATTCACTACGCGTGCGGGGCCTAGTACTTCAGGAGAATCGTCGGCATCGGGAAGGTTGGAGAGGCTACGGTCCAGCTTGAACTTCAGCTTGCCCTTGCCGCCACGCATGCGTCGCCAGCCGTCGAACAGAATGCCGGCGATGACAATGATGCCGATGACGATCAGCCACTCGCGCAGACCGATATCCATTAATGCATTAACCTCTGAATTCGATGATAAAGACGCAACGAACGGCCACTTGGGGCCGATTCAAGCGCATCGCAAAAATTGTGCTCTAAGCTAGCACGACGAACGGTAACTTTGCACCGTGCGGTAGTTCTCTTTTTATGGCCTTCCTCGTATCAAAAATGCTCAAACACGCGGCTTAATCCTAGGCTTCGGCGAGTGCAACGGCCTGTTCGACATCGACTGCCACCAGCCTCGAGCAACCCGGTTCATGCATGGTTACACCCATCAACTGGTCGGCCATTTCCATGGCGATCTTGTTGTGAGTGATATAGATGAACTGCACTTTCTCCGACATCTCCTTCACCAGCCGTGCATAACGACCAACGTTCGCATCGTCCAATGGCGCATCGACTTCATCGAGCATGCAGAAAGGCGCCGGATTCAGCTGGAAGATGGCAAATACCAGCGCCAGCGCCGTCAGTGCCTTTTCTCCACCGGAAAGCAGGTGAATGGTGCTGTTCTTCTTTCCAGGCGGTCTTGCCATGATCGCCACCCCGGTATCGAGTAAATCTTCCCCGGTAAGTTCCAGATAAGCGTTGCCACCACCGAAGACTTTCGGGAAAAGCGCCTGCAGGCCGCTGTTGATCTGATCGAAGGTTTCCTTGAAACGATTACGGGTTTCGCGGTCGATCTTGCGGATGACGTTTTCCAGCGTATCCAGTGCCTCGACAAGGTCGTCGTTCTGCGCATCGAGATAGCGCTTGCGCTCCGATTGCTGCTGGTACTCGTCGATCGCGGCCAGGTTGATCGGCCCAAGACGCTGAATGCGCTGGGCGAGGCGCTCCAGCTCCGCTTCCCAGCCTTGCTCGCTGGCGTCGGCCGGGAGCGTTCCCAGTACGCCGTGCAGGTCGTAGCCATCCTCGTGAAGCTGATCCTGCAGCGCCTTGCGCCGGACGCTCAGCCCCTGCCAGTCCAGTCGCTGTTGTTCCAGTTGACCGCGCAGCAGCTGCGCCTGCTGCTCGGCCTGAGTGCGCCGCTTTTCCGCGTCACGCAACTCGCGATCAGCATCTTCCAGCGCCAGGCGTGCATGCTTGAGTTCCTCTTCGACGCCCATCCGTCGTTCTAGCAACTCCTCGAGCTTCATGCGCAGCTCTTCGAGCGGCGCCTCCCCCTCTTCCAGATTCAGCGTAAGCTGCTCGCGGCGCTCGATAGCCCGCTCGAACTGCTGCTCCAGCCGCTCCAGCGCCTGGCGCGTAGATTCATGCTGCGCCTTGAGCGAACCGACTCGAAGCGCCAATTGATGGGCATGATCCTTCTGCTGACGTGCGTCCTGACGAATACGGTCCAGCCGCTCGCGAATACCGTCACGACTGGCTAGCAGCGTCTCGCGCTGCTCGGCGTCATGAGCCATCGCATCCAGCGCGTCCTGAAGCTGCAGGCGCGCCTCGCCCAGTTGCTCGGTCTCGATCTCGCGCCGGTCCTGCTGTTCGGCAAGCTCTTCGTCCAGGCGTTGGCGGCGCAATCCAAGTTGCTCCAGCCGTGCTTGCCCGGCAGACAGCTGGGCTTTGAGGTCACCCTGTATCCGCGCCTCTTCCTGCTGCCGCCGGCGCTGTTGTTCGCGTTCCTCTTCCAGGCGGGACTGGGCTGCGCGCAATTCGGAAATACGCTCTTCAACCACTGCCAAGGCCGCTTCACGTTCGTCGCGCTCGGCCAGTAACCGCTCCAGTTCCTGGCCGCGTGCAAGCACACCCGATTCCGCCTCACTGGCCCGGCGCACACGCAGAAAATGCTGGCCGACCCAATAGCCGTCACGACTGATCACGCTTTCGTCTTCACCGAGCGCTGCGCGTGCGGCCAAAGCCTGCTCCAGCGAGTCGACAGGACGCACGCGCCCCAGCCAGGGTGAGAGATCCAATCTTGACTCGACCAGATCAAGCAGACTGCCAGGGCGGCTCACATCGCCCTGGCGCGGGCTGACCAGGCGTAAATCCCCCTGTTCGAAGCCAGCAAGATCGATAGCCACGAACTCATCGAGCAATACCGCATTTACGTCGCCGCCGAGCACCGTTTCCACGGCCAACTCCCAGCCGGGCTCGACTCGCAAGCCCTCGACGAGGCGCGGACGGTCCGCCAGACCTTGCTCCCGCAGCCATTCGGCGACGCCCTTGCCTGGGTCCATCGCAGCCTGCTGCAACGCTTCCAGCGAGGCGATGCGGCCATTCAAGCGCTGCAGTTCACCCTGCATCTGTTGCTGCGTTCGGGTCGCCTGCTGCAACTCCTCACGCAGCTGCTCAAGACGTTCATTGATGTCTTCGGCGGCCGCAGCAAGCGCCTCGAGATCGAGTTCGCTGGCTGCGAGCTGCTCACCAAGCTCAAGGATCGCGACGTCTTCGGGATCGGCAGCCAGCAGCGCGCGCTCCTCGTCCAGGCGACGTTGACGTTCGGCCAGGCGCTCCAGGCTCTGCTCCAGTTGCTGGATGCGCGACTGCTGCACTTCCGCCGCGCGACGCGGCTCGGCGCTGTGCTGATTGAAACGCTCCCACTGTTCCTGCCAGGCCTGCATGGCCGCTTCGGCCTCTTCCAGCTGGACCGCGGATTCCTCGGCGGCGGCTCCGGAGAGCTCCTGCTCGGGCTCGAGCATCGCCAGTTCCTCCCCGAGGGTGGCGAGCAGAGTGCGATCGTGGCCAAGGTGCGATTCGGTTTCCAGCCGCGCCTGCTCCGCCTCGCGCAGATCGTCCTGCAACTGGCGCAGGCGCTGTTGGCCGTGCTGAATGCTCTGCTCGACGCGGGCGATGTCACCGCCAACCGAATAGAAACGGCCCTGCACCTGATTGAAGCGCTCGGAGAGCTCGTGGTGGCCGTCACGCAACCGCTCGATGCTCGCATCGGCGCTGCGCTGCTCGGCCACCAGCGCTTCGAAGGCGACCTCCTGATCGCCGATGACCTGCTCGCGCTGGCCGACCAGCTCGTTCAGCGCTTGCCAGCGCAATGCCGAAAGCTGCGCCTTGAGCTGACGCTCTTCAGCCTTGTATTCCTGATACTTCTCCGCCGACTGCGCCTGGCGGTGCAACCGCTCGAGCTGGCGCTCCAGCTCTTCGCGCAGATCGGTCAGCCGAGCCAGGTTCTCGTGGGTGCGACGAATGCGGTTCTCGGTTTCGCGCCGGCGCTCCTTGTACTTGGAGATGCCAGCGGCTTCTTCGATGAAGTTGCGCAGGTCCTCAGGCTTGGCTTCGATCAGCTTGGAGATCATGCCCTGCTCGATAATCGAGTAGCTACGCGGTCCGAGGCCGGTGCCGAGGAAGATGTCGGTGATGTCGCGGCGCCGACACTTCACGCCGTTGAGGAAGTAGGTATTCTGCGAGTCGCGGGTCACGCGGCGGCGGATGGAGATCTCGGCGAAGGCGGCGTATTCGCCGGTCAGCGTACCGTCGGAGTTATCGAAGATGAGCTCGATACTCGCCTGGGTTACCGGCTTGCGCGTATTCGAGCCGTTGAAGATGACGTCGGTCATCGACTCGCCACGCAGGTTCTTCGCCGAGCTTTCGCCCATTACCCAGCGCACGGCGTCGATGATATTGGATTTGCCGCAGCCGTTCGGACCGACGACCGCCGCCATGTTGCTCGGAAAGCTGACTGTGGTGGGGTCGACGAAGGATTTGAAGCCGGCGAGTTTGATGCTCTTCAGGCGCATGCAGCCAATCCTTGGCAGTCAGCATGGGGACGAACAAGCGGAGTCGCCGTGAACATCGAAAATCCTGGCATCAAATGGGTACTGGCAAGAAGCCACGGAGTTTATCACGCCGACTAGCCCGCCTCGCAGCGCGGCGGCGCACAGAAACGCCTCTCCCGAGGCGCAGCGCCGCCGGATAACTATGGCGACACAAACATGGAGAGAATGAAACGCTGACCAGTGAGCCAGAGGCCGCGCGCTATCAGCCGCCGGTCATGCTCATGAAACGCACCACCTGAACCTGTTCGTCGGTGCGGAAATGATGCTTTTCCGGTTTGAGCTGCAGCGCATTCACCAGAGCATTGCGCAGGCGCTCACTGTCGCCCGGATGACGCCGCATCAGGCTCTTCAGGTCCAGTGCACCCTCATGCCCCAGGCAGAGCACCAGCTTGCCCTCGGCGGTCACGCGTACTCGGTTGCAGCTGCCACAGAAGTTGTTGCTGTGCGGCGAGATAAAGCCGATCTGCGTTTCGCTGCCTGCCACCTGCCAGTACCGCGACGGGCCGCCGGTAGCGTGGCTGCTGCGCACCAGCGTATGCCGCGCTTCGATCCGCTCACGGACTTCGTCGCTGGAGCAGAAAGTAATCTGCCGCTGATGACTGGAGACGCTCCCGAGCGGCATCTCTTCGATAAAACTGATATCGAGGCCGCGCTCGATAGCGAAATCCACCAGATCGAGGATCTCGTCGTCGTTGCGCCCCTTCTGCACCACGCTGTTTAGCTTGATCCGCTTGAAGCCCGCGCGGCGCGCGGCCTCGATGCCTTCGAGCACCTGATCCAGTCGGTCGCGACGGGTCAGCTCGGCAAAACGGTCGCGTTTGAGTGAATCGAGGCTGATGTTGAGACGCTTCACGCCAGCGGCATGCAACGCCGGCGCCAGGCTAGGCAGCTGCGAGCCGTTGGTGGTGATGGCCAAATCTTCCAGTTCTTCGCGCGCGCCCAAGCGCTCCAGCAAGCCGGTCAGACCCTTGCGCACCAGCGGCTCGCCACCCGTCACGCGAATGCGTTTGACGCCGAGACTGATGAACGCATCGGCCACGGCATAGAGCTCTTCGAGGGTAAGAATCTGCGCACGCGGAGCGAAGACCATGTCCTCGCTCATGCAATAGGTACAGCGAAAATCACAGCGGTCGGTTACCGACAATCTCAGGTAGGTGATGCGCCGGCCGAATGGGTCGACCAACTGGGAATCGGGCATTGCACTCTCCAACTGCTGGCTGCGCCTGTATTCAGACTATGCGCTAACTGTGATTCAGGCAAAGTGACGTTACCAACGGCATGCGACCAGCGCGGCGGCACGGCATGCAGCCACGCCGCTGCGGTGCTTTAATGGCCCGCTTTGGCAGCACTCATGCGAGAGACCACGGCGAATGGATAACGATTCCCTGAAGGCGATGAGCTGGCGCGAACGGCTATACGTCATCATCTTTTTCACCAATACCCCGGCCGGCAAGCGCTTCGACACCTGGCTCCTGGTCATCATCCTGGCCAGCCTGGTGGTGGTGATGTTCGACAGCATCGCCTCGTTCAATGAGCGCCACGGCGAGCTGCTGACCAATCTGGAGTGGGCCTTCACGGCGATCTTCGCCGTGGAATACCTGGTGCGCATCTACACGCATCCCGAGCCGCGCAAGTACATCTTCAGCTTCTACGGTGCAGTCGATCTTCTATCGGTGCTGCCGGCTTTCATTGCCCTGCTGTTTCCGGATGCGCAGTACCTGTTGGTGGTGCGCATCGTCCGCATGCTACGGATATTCCGCGTACTCAAGCTCACGCCCTACCTGAGCCAGGCAAATTTCCTGCTGGTGGCGCTGCAGGGCAGCCGGCAGAAGATCATCGTCTTCCTGCTCAGCGTCACCACGCTGATCATCGTCTACGGCACGCTGATGTACGTGATCGAGGGGCCTTCCAACGGCTTCACCAGCATCCCGATGAGCATCTACTGGGCGGTGGTCACGCTGACTACGGTCGGCTTCGGCGACATCGTCCCGCACACGCCGCTGGGCAAGGCGCTGGCAACAGTGGTGATGATCACCGGTTATTCGATCATCGCCGTGCCGACCGGCATTTTCACCGCCGAGCTGGCCAATGCCATGCGCCAGGACAGCCTGCGCCACGCCTGCCCAACCTGCGACAAGCTCACCCACGAGCCCAATGCGGCGTTCTGCAGTCGCTGTGGCACGCAGCTGTTCGAGCGCCCTGACCGCGGCGCACCTACCTGACGTAGCAGGCGCCGGCGCACCAGCGGCGCTCATCCGCCGCCGCTTCGCCCGCACCGACGAACTGCCCGGAAGCGGGACTGTCACATCCTCAGATTCGCATCAGGCTGGATGGAGACCGGCATGCCCTTGCTCAAACTGCTGCACTTTGCCGCCCTGCTCTGCTGGTGCGGCTCGCTGCTCTATCTGCCGGCAATGATCGCCGCGGGCACCAAGCGCAGCGATCAACTCTTCTACCGCGACCATGCCCACCTCACCCGCATGGTGTTCACCCTGATCAGCACGCCCGCTGCGCTGATCGCCATCGGCTCCGGCACGGCACTGTTCCTGCGCGACGGCACCCTGGCCGGCTGGCTGATCATGAAGCTGACGATGGTGACCGGCATGGCGCTCTGTCATGCCCTGTGCGGCGTTCTGGTCCTGCGCATCGAACGCGAGCCGGAGCGTGGCGTCACATACCAGTGCATGGCCCTGGGTGTGCTGGTCCCCGTATTGATCGCCCTGACCCTCTGGCTGGTGCTTGCCAAACCCTTCTGACTCAAGGAACGACAGCCTCGCATGACCGACTGCCCGGCCCGCCTCGACCCTCCCCATTCTGCCTGCTCGAGCCGGCCGTCCCTGGCAAGCCGTGACGAAGGCTCAGGGCGCCTGCTGACCGTCGAGATCCACGCCGACGGCATGTTCGTAAACCAGTCGCCCGCCGAGAAAAGCCGCCAGCGAGATCAGCACGGCAGTCAGCAGCGAAAGATAGAGCCCCCACATGGCATCGCCATCGCCACGATCCATGCCCTGATAGCGCAACAGCCAGTTCAGCGAAGCCAGCGAAAGCATCATCACGGCGAGTATCGCGTGGCACCAGGCGGTGACCTTGCGGCGAATCTGCTGCACGGAGAGCAGATCGATCACGCCGGCAATGCTGGCAATCCAGCCGCCGATGGCGCCCACGCCGGAAAGCCAGAGGCCGGCGCGCCACCAGAATTCGTCGAGCGTCCAGAAATAGGCGAGGTCGGCCGGCACCAGGCCGATCAGCGCGGCGACGGGGAAGTGAATCATCATCGGATGCAGCGGATGGCCGGCAATGGCGGCGTTACTGGTGATCGACTCGCGTTCTGTGGCCATCCGGCCCTCCCAGGCACTGTAGTGAAACGGGCCGCCCGGTCATCGAGACGAGGCGGCAACCCTTTCAAATGGACCACGCTGGCGCTGGCAGTTCCTTTGCTGACTGCATGCGATGGGCCGCAGTCAGCCCTGTCGCCCGCAGGGCCAATGGCCCGCGACGTCGCCAATGTCTGGTGGGCGATGTTCGGTTTCTCCGTGCTGGTACTGCTGGTGGTGAGCGCGCTGTGGATCTACGCCATGCTGCGGCGCCCACAGACGTACACCGATGAACAGGCCCTGCGGATCAATCGACGCTGGATCATTGGCGGTGGTCTGATCCTGCCCACCGTCAGCATCATCGCCCTGCTGGCTTTTGGCATCCCCACCGGGCGCGGCATGCTGCCGTTGCCCGTCGAGGGCGAGCAGCCATTACGCATCCAGGTCATCGGTCATCAATGGTGGTGGGAGGTGCGCTATCCGGAAAGCGGCGTAGTGACGGCCAACCAGTTCATCCTGCCGGCGGATCGGCCAGTGGACGTCGAGGTGACCAGCGCCGACGTGATCCACTCGTTCTGGGTGCCACGCCTGG
Organism: Stutzerimonas stutzeri RCH2; assembly: GCF_000327065.1. Taxonomy (NCBI): domain Bacteria; kingdom Pseudomonadati; phylum Pseudomonadota; class Gammaproteobacteria; order Pseudomonadales; family Pseudomonadaceae; genus Stutzerimonas; species Stutzerimonas stutzeri. The sequence goes on from NC_019936.1 coordinate 2,693,206, forward strand.
GCGGCAAGCTGGACATGGTGCCGGGGCGGACCAACACCCTGCGCCTGCAAGCCTCGCAGGCCGGCGTGTTTCGCGGGCAATGCTCGGAATTCTGCGGTAGCCAGCATGCGCACATGATTCTGCACGTGGAGGCGCTGGAAGCTGACGCTTTTGCCAGCTGGATCGAGGCCCGCCGTGAGCTGCAGCACCAGCCACCCAGCGGCGATGCCGGTCGCGTCTTCGCTGAGCGCTGCGGGCAATGCCACCGCGTCACGGGCGTCAGCGAGGGCAATCGCGCACCGGACCTGAGCGATCTCGCCACCCGTCCGACCCTCGGCGCCGGCGTGATCGCCAACGATGCGGACGGCCTGCGCCGCTGGCTCAGCGATCACCAGAGCCTCAAGCACGGCATCGCCATGCCACGTCACGACGACATCCCCGAAGAAACCCTCGGCCAGCTTGCCGACTGGCTGGAGACCCTCGCGCCATGACCCCGACCCGAAACAATGGCGCCGCTACCGACCTCGACCAGCTCCACGATCAGTTCGACGAGGTGTGGGGCAATCCGCGCGGCTGGCGCGCGCTGACCATCGTCAACCACACCAGCATCGGCCTGCGCTTTCTGGTCACCGGTGCCTTCTTCTTCCTGGTTGGCGGCCTGCTGGCCATGCTCATCCGCACCCAGCTCGCCCTGCCCGGCTACGAGCTGATGGAGCCGGACGTCTACAACCAGGTCTTCACCATGCATGGCACGGTGATGATGTTCCTCTTCGCCGTACCGATGATGGAGGGGCTGGCGGTCTACCTGATCCCGAAGATGATCGGCGCCCGCGACCTGGTATTTCCGCGGCTTTCCGCCCTTGGCTATTACTGCTACCTGTTCGGCGGGCTGATCCTGCTGTCGAGCATCTTTCTCGATGTCGCGCCCAAGGCCGGCTGGTTCATGTACACGCCACTGTCCAGCTCGGCGCACACGCCGGGGGTCAATTCGGACTTCTGGCTGCTGGGCATCACCTTTGTCGAGATTTCCGCAGTATCCGCCGGCGTCGAGCTGGTGGTGTCGATCCTGCGCACCCGCACCAACGGCATGGCGCTGCACAAGATGCCGCTGTACGCCTGGTACATCCTGGTGATGGCGATGATGATCGTGGTCGGCTTCCCGCCGCTGATCCTCGGCTCGATCCTGCTGGAGCTGGAGCGCGCGGCGGGCATGCCGTTCTTCGATGTCGCCCGCGGCGGCGACCCGGTGCTCTGGCAGCATCTGTTCTGGCTGTTTGGCCATCCCGAGGTGTACATCATCTTCCTGCCTGGCGCCGGCATCGTCTCCACGCTGATTCCGGTGTTCTGCCAGCGTCCGCTGGTGGGCTATCGCTGGGTGGTGCTGGGCGTGCTGACCACCGGCTTCATCAGCTTCGGGCTGTGGGTGCACCACATGTTCACGGTCGGTATCCCGCAGCTGGCCACAGCCTTCTTCTCGGCGGCGAGCATGCTGGTGGCAATACCCACCGGGGTGCAGATCTTCGCCTGGCTGGCAACGCTCTGGCTCGGCAAGCCGGTGTACAGGGTGCCGATGCTCTGGTTGGTGGGCTTTCTCATCGTTTTCGTCGCCGGTGGGCTGACCGGAGTGATGCTGGCGCTGGTGCCGTTCGACTGGCAGGTGCACGACACCCATTTCGTCGTCGCGCACATGCACTACGTGCTGGTGGGCGGCATGGTCTTCCCGTTGATGGCCGGGCTTTATTACTGGCTGCCGCACTTTTCCGGGCGCATGCCGTCGGAAAAGCTCGGGCGCTGGGGCTTCTGGCTGTTCTTCATCGGCTTCAACGTGACCTTTCTGATCATGCACTGGACCGGCCTGATCGGCATGCCCCGGCGCGTTTACACCTACGACACCGGCCTCGGTTGGGACATGCCCAATCTGGTTTCGTCGATCGGCAGCTTCATCATGGCCGCGGGTGTCGCCACCATCCTGCTGGATATCATCCTGCACTTCCGTTTCGGCATTCCGGCGCCGAAGAACCCGTGGAAGGCCGATACGCTGGAGTGGGCCACCAGCCTGCCACCCAGCGCCTACAACTTCGTCAGCCTGCCCGACGTGACGGACCGCCATCCACTATGGAAAGACCCGGACCTGCCCGACAGCATCGCTCGTGGTGAACATGCGCTGACGGTAATCGACCACGGTCGACGCGAGACCTGGGGCAGCGATCCACTGACGGGCAAGGTACGCGAGATCATTCATCTGCCCGGCAACAGCTGGCTGCCATTCATTGCCTCCGTGTTCCTCGCCGTGCTGTGCCTGAGTCTGCTGAACAAGGCGTACATCCTCGCCATCATTGCTACCGTGGCGACCCTGATCGTGCTGCTGCGCTGGTCCTGGGAAAACGGTGCTCATCCCGCTGCCGCGCCAGACGCTCATACGCAGCCAGGCGAGCCACCGCTGCACTCGCGCACCTTCGACGGACCGGGCCTGTGGGGCATGGGCGTGACGCTGCTGGCCAACGGCGCGCTGTATCTGTCGCTGCTGTTCGGCTGGTTCTATCTGTGGACCGTTTCGCCGCAATGGCAGGTGCCGAACAGCGAGCTGAATGGCTGGCTGATGCTGGCCAGCGCGCTGTTGCTGAGTGCCGGTACGCTCTGGTTGCACCGCCTGATCAAGCGCTTGCGCGCCGGCATACATCACGGCCTGATGGGGCAACTCGCCCTGATCGCGCTCGTGGCATTGCTGCAGTCGGCCATGCTGCTCTGGCTGATGCTATCGGCCGGGCTGGCACCGACAGAAACGGCCCACGATGCAGTCATCTTCGTGATGCTGGCGTACAACCTGATTCATTGCACGCTGGCAGCCGTACTGACCGCTCTGCAAGCGTGGCGGGTAGCCATCGGTTACGTAGGCGACAAGGCGCCGTATGAGCCTGTCGTGGTCGAGCAGCTCTGGTACTACAACCTTGGAGTGCTTTGGGTCAGCTATGCCGCCATCGTGCTGTTTCCGGCGACATGGGGAGGTGCCTGATGAAGTATGCGCGAACATCGCCCTACCATCCGGTGCAGATCCCGATCGGACTGATCATCTGGAGCCTGTGGTTCGTCGCGATGTATGGCGGCCAAGCGGTGATCTGCAAGCTCAGCCCACCCGACCCAGCCCAAGGCGTGTGGAACTGGCTGAATGGCAGTCTCGGCGTGCTGACACTGCTTACACTCGGATTACTGTTGTGGATGGCGCGCTACTTCTGGCGTCTTTCGCGCGCACCGGCGCAGCTGAACGAACGCCAGCAGTTCGTCACCAAGATTGCCGCCGGCATTCACTTCATCGCGGCGCTGGCGACCCTGTTCGTCGGCATTCCGCTGTTACAGATTCCGCCATGCCTGTGACCCGGCTTCCGCTGCGTTGGGCTGCTATTACGCTGGCCGCGATCGTCCTGCCGGCGCCGGCCCATGCCCACGGCCTGTTCGATGCCCACCTGCTGGACCGCGCACCGTTGCTGCTCACGGCGGTGCTGGTCGCGGCAGCCTGGCTGCTCTATGCGCTAGGCGCCCGCAAGGTGCCACCGCGGCGCAGCGAAGCCCTCTGCTTCCACAGCGCCATGCTGCTGGTTGTGTTTTCCGTGTTCGGCCCGATCGACGACTGGGCGGAAAGCAGCACCAGCTGGCACATGACCCAGCACATGCTGTTCATCATCGTGATTGCGCCACTATGGGCGCTAGCCCGCCCGCTGCCGCAATGGCGCGGTGTAACGGGCCGCTTCGCACAGCCTGTATGGACCGGCATTCTGCGTGCCGGCCGCTATCCCACCCTCCTGGCATTGCTACACGGGGCGATCATCTGGATCTGGCATACACCGAAGCTCTATGTGCTGGCGCTGGACAACCTCTGGTGGCACGCCTTCGAACATGCGTGCTTCCTGTTCACCGGCTGGCTGTTCTGGTGGTCGGTGCTGCGCGCCAACCCGAAGCAGGTACCACAGGCGCTGATGGCGGTACTACTTACGCTGATGCACACCGGCCTGCTGGGCGCCCTGCTCACCTTCGGTAACGTTTCGTTCTATGGAGAAGGCCGCGCGGTGGAGGACCAGCAACTCGCCGGGCTGATCATGTGGGTGCCGGGCGGGCTGATCTATCTGATTGGTGGCGGCTGGATCGCCTGGCGCTGGCTGACCCGCATGTGGCGTCGCCAGCAAACGGGTGCTGCCCGGGAGGAGCTGGGCTGAGGCTGCGAACGAATCGGCAGCCACATCGCTCACTCGCTCTTTTTGCGAATCCAGTAAAGGTAGGTGCCTGCTGCTTCCTGCTGCTCGACCAGGTCATGCCCAAGGAAAATGCAGAACTTTGGAATATCGCGCTGGGTCGAGGGGTCGGTGGCAATTACCTTGAGCAAGGCACCACCGGCCAGATCGCGCACCTTGTTGTGCAGCATCATCACCGGCTCGGGGCAGTTCAGGCCGCTGGCATCGAGCACGGCGTCGGCGGTCATTTCAGCTGATTGGTTCATCTTTGGCTCCGGTAAACAGGCGTGCATTGTTACGCATGGGCGCAGGCGGGTCATTCGCTAGCTGATCAGAGACGCCGCAGATGACAGGTCACCTCTTCACGATCGTGGTACAGCTGCTTGCAGCCGATACTCGCCTTGACGCCGCGCGCGGCCAGGCCATCGGCGATACGCTCGAGCAAGCGCTTCACCTCGGCATAGCGCTGCTTCATCGGCAGCTTGAGGTTGACTACCGCCTCGCGGCACAGGCCCTCGCCGATCCAGGTTTCCAGTAGCGCGGCGTTACGTGCCGGCTTCTCGACGATATCGCAGACCATCCAGTCCACCGGCCTCTTCGGGCGGAAGGTGAAACCGTCAGCGCGAAAATGCTCGACCAGCCCGGAGTCCATCAAGTCAGCGTTCATCGGCCCGTTGTCCACGGCACTGACCTTGATGTGCCGATTGACCAGCTGCCAGGTCCAGCCGCCCGGTGCCGCACCGAGATCGACGCCGGTCATGCCTGCTGCCAGGCGAGCGTCCCACTGATCGCGCGGGATAAAGTGGTGCCAGGCCTCCTCCAGCTTTAGCGTGGACCGGCTTGGCGCCTGGCGTGGAAACTTCAGTCGCGGGATGCCCATCGGCCATAGCGCACTGTTGTCCGCCTCGGCGATTCCGGCAAACACCTCACGGCCGCTCTTGAAGGTCAGCAGCAGCCTGGGCCCGCTACCCTCTTCATCGAGCCGCCCGGCCTTGATTAGCGCCTTGCGCAGTGGCGCCTCGAACTTGCGACAGAAGTTGGAAAGCTCCTTGCCGTCGTTGGTATCCAGCACTTCCAGCCACAGGCTGCTGCACACCGGATAGTTCGCCAGATGAGTCAGCAGCACGCTGATGCGATCCGTTTCGGGAAGTTGCAGGTATTCACCGCGCGCCCACTGCCGCGGAAAGATCAGCTCGGCAAAACGCAGTTTTCGCATCAGCCGCTCGCTGCCCCTGCTTTCGCTACAGACGAACTCGGCACAGGCGCTGTCTGGCCGTGCCTTGGCGTAGCCAGCAACTTCGAGCATGGCGGCGTGTTCGCTGATCTCCGAGCAGACTTCACCCTCGAAACCGGGCCGGCAATGCAGCAGCAAAGTGTTCATGTTCGAGTCCTGTCAGCGGTCGGGCCTGCGCCAAAGCCGCGCATCATAGCCGACCATGGGAACCCTCGCCCGCATGGCCCGGTCCAGTGCAGTAGCGAAACCCCTGCCCTGGTGGCCTGTGTGGTGAGTTGGCTCGGAAATGTTTTGAGCGAAACCGAACCCACCAACCCGGCCACTTAAGCTAGTTTCAAAGCTCATTCATCAGCCAGCCCTACCGTGTGGGCACAAGGAGATGAGGAATGCCTTCCCTGGATAGCCTGAAATGCCGTCGCAGTCTCGAAGTCGCCGGCAAGACCTACCACTATTACAGCCTGCCCGATGCAGCTGCCCAGCTCGGCGACATCAGCCGGCTGCCCACGTCACTAAAGGTACTGCTGGAAAACCTGCTGCGCTGGGAGGACAACCAGACGGTGCGCGCCGACGACCTGAAATCCCTGGTGAGCTGGCTGGACACCCGCAGCTCCACCATGGAGATCCAGTATCGCCCTGCCCGCGTGCTGATGCAGGACTTCACCGGCGTGCCGGCAGTCGTCGATCTGGCTGCCATGCGCGACGCCGTGGCCAAGGCCGGCGGTGACCCACAGAAGATCAATCCACTGTCGCCGGTGGATCTGGTGATCGACCACTCGGTGATGGTCGACCGCTTCGGCAGCGACCAGGCATTCGAACAGAATGTCGAGATCGAGATGCAGCGCAATGGTGAACGCTACGAGTTTCTGCGCTGGGGCCAGCAGGCCTTCGACAACTTCGCCGTAGTGCCGCCGGGCACCGGCATCTGTCACCAGGTGAATCTGGAATACCTCGGCCAGGTGGTCTGGACCCGCGAAGAGAACGGCGAAACCTTCGCCTATCCGGATACCCTGGTCGGCACCGACTCGCACACCACCATGATCAACGGCCTCGGCGTGCTCGGCTGGGGTGTTGGCGGGATCGAAGCCGAAGCGGCAATGCTCGGTCAGCCGGTGTCGATGCTGATCCCCGAAGTGATCGGCTTCCGCCTGACCGGCAAGCTCAACGAGGGTGTCACCGCCACCGACCTCGTGCTGACCGTAACGCAGATGCTGCGCAAGCACGGCGTAGTCGGCAAGTTCGTCGAGTTCTATGGCCCCGGCCTCGATCACCTGCCGCTGGCCGACCGCGCCACCATCGGCAACATGGCCCCCGAATACGGCGCCACCTGCGGCTTCTTCCCGGTCGATCAGGTGACCATCGACTACCTGCGCCTGACCGGCCGTAACGAAGAGCGCATCGCACTGGTCGAGGCCTACAGCAAGGCGCAGGGCATGTGGCGTGACAGCAACTCGCCCGCCCCCGAGTTCACCGCTACCCTCGAACTGGACCTGAGCCAGGTTCGACCGTCCGTGGCGGGTCCCAAGCGTCCACAGGATCGAGTGACCCTCGGCGATATCGGCGCCAACTTCGATCTGCTGCTGGAAACCAGCGGGCGCCAGCAACAGGCTGATACCGATTTTGCGGTCGCTGCTGAACAATTCCAGCTCAAGCATGGCGCAGTAGTGATCGCTGCCATCACCTCCTGCACCAATACTTCGAACCCAAACGTGTTGATGGCCGCCGGCCTAGTCGCCAAGAAGGCCATCGAGCGCGGACTGCAACGCAAACCCTGGGTCAAGACATCTCTGGCACCCGGCTCCAAGGTGGTGACCGACTACCTCGAGCGCGCCGGCCTGACCCGCTATCTCGACGAACTCGGCTTCAACCTGGTGGGTTATGGCTGCACCACCTGTATCGGCAACTCCGGCCCGCTGCCGGACGCCATCGGCCAGGCGATCACCGATAACGACCTGATCGTGTCATCCGTGCTGTCCGGCAATCGTAACTTCGAAGGCCGCGTACACCCGTTGGTCAAGGCCAACTGGCTGGCGTCGCCGCCACTGGTGGTCGCCTTTGCGCTGGCTGGCACCACACGTATCGACATGGACCGCGAACCGCTGGGCTATGACGCACAGAACCAGCCGGTCTACCTGAAGGATATCTGGCCAAGCAGCGCGGAAATCGCCGAAGCGGTGGCGCGCATCGACGGCGAGATGTTCCGCAGCCGTTACGCCGACGTGTTCAGCGGTGACGAGCACTGGCAGAAGATTCCGGTCAGTGCCGGGGATACCTACGCGTGGAACGCTAATTCCAGTTACGTGCAGAACCCGCCCTACTTCGAGGATATCGGCCAGCCACCGACCCCACCGGCAGATGTCGAGAATGCCCGGGTACTGGCCGTGTTCGGCGACTCGATCACCACCGACCACATCTCACCGGCCGGCAACATCAAGGCCAGCTCACCGGCGGGCCTGTACCTGCAGTCACTCGGTGTGGCACCCGAGGACTTCAACTCCTACGGCTCGCGCCGCGGTAACCACGAAGTGATGATGCGCGGCACCTTCGCCAATATCCGCATCCGCAACGAGATGCTCGGCGGTGAGGAAGGCGGCAACACGCTGTATCAGCCGAGTGGCGAGAAGCTTTCCATCTACGATGCCGCCATGCGCTACCAGGCCGAAGGGGTACCGCTGGTGGTGATCGCCGGCAAGGAATACGGCACCGGCTCAAGCCGCGACTGGGCCGCCAAGGGCACCAATCTGCTAGGCGTGAAGGCGGTGATCGCCGAAAGCTTCGAGCGCATCCACCGCTCCAACCTGATCGGCATGGGTGTACTGGCGTTGCAGTTCGTGAACGACCAGACGCGCCAGTCGCTGGGTCTGAACGGGATGGAGAAGTTGTCGATCCGCGGGCTCGACGCCGACATCAAACCGCGCCAGATGCTCACCGTCGACGTAGAGCGCGCCGATGGCTCGCGTGATTCGTTCCAGGTGCTCAGCCGCATCGATACGCTCAATGAAGTGCAGTACTTCAAGGCGGGCGGCATTCTGCACTATGTGTTGCGCCAACTGATCGCCCACTGAGCGCCACCATGCGGGCGCCCTGCTCCCGCAGACAAAAAAACGCCGGTGCGAATCCATTCGCACCGGCGTTTGCCATTCCGTGGCGCCTGATCTCCAGCTGCCCTGACGTCCATGCCGCCGCCCGGATCCGTGACCGCCAAGTCATCGCTCCCGTCATAGAGCGTCCGGACATGGGCTTAACGTGCCGGAAAGAGATTGCAGATTGATTAAGCCGCACCAGTTGCCAGTGGTCTTATTGCCGGCTTGAAGCAGCTCCGGCCGGCAGCATAGCGCTCAAGAACACAGTGCGGCTGCCGACCCCATAGGTCAGCCTGAGACTCAAAAAAACATAAAGGTCAGGCGCACCACCTTATGAATACCTTGCCAGGCGTGAAAGTCGATGCGTAACAACCAGCCCGTAACTCAACGTGAATATGCCTTTCCCGACCAGCAGCGATTAGTCTCGACTACCGACCTGAAAGGCCAGATCACCTATTGCAACAACATCTTCGTAGAGGTCAGCGGCTTCGATCGCGACGAGCTGATACGCGCACCGCACAATCTGGTACGCCATCCGGATGTGCCGCCGGCCGTGTTCGACCATATGTGGACCACGCTCAAGCAGGGCAAACCCTGGATGGGCATCGTCAAGAACCGGCGCAAGACCGGCGACCACTACTGGGTCAATGCCTATGTCACGCCAATTCTCGATCAGCAGCGGCAGGTGACAGGCTACGAATCGGTACGGACCAAACCAACCCGGGAACAGGTGCAGCGCGCTGAAGCACTGTATGAGCGGATCAACTCCGGCAAGAGCGGCGTGCCCCAGAGCGATCGCTGGCTCCCGGTGCTGAGCAAGTGGTTGCCCTTCCTGATCATCAGTCAGCTCGGATTTCTCGTCGGCGCAGGCTTCGACCATGCCCTGGGGTTCATCGCCGCAGCCGCGCTTGCCGTTCCGCTCGGACTTGCCGGCTTGCAGTGGCAGCAACGCGGTCTGAAACGCTTGTTGCAGCTGGCGAGCCAGACCACCAGCGATCCGCTCATTGCACGCATGTATACCGACAGCCGTGGCGTAGAAGCCCAGCTCGAGATGGCGATGCTCAGTCAGCAGGCGCATCTGAAAACCTGCCTCACCCGCCTGCAAGACACCGCTGTACAACTGCAAGGCCAAGCCAAGCAGGCCGACTCGCTGGCACAGAGCTGCGCAAATGGCCTGGCGCAGCAGAATCAGGAAACCGAACAGGTAGCGACTGCCATCAACGAAATGGCTGCGACCACTCAGGAAGTAGCAAGCAACGTCGCCCTGGCGGCCGAAGCCACCCGCGAAGCGAGCCGTCTCACCATTCATGGTCGCGAGGTCACCGCGGAGACACGAAAGGCGATACAGCAGCTGGCCGATTCGGTAGCCAGTACCGGCGAGGCGGTCAATCAGCTAGCCAACGACAGCGACGCAATCGGTGGCGTGGTCGATGTGATCAAGAGCATTGCCGATCAGACCAACCTTCTGGCCCTCAACGCTGCGATCGAAGCGGCACGGGCCGGCGACAGCGGACGCGGGTTTGCCGTGGTTGCAGATGAGGTACGGCAGCTGGCACAACGCACTGCCGAGGCCACTGGCGAAATTCACCAGCTGATCGAGAAGCTGCAACTGCAAGCTCGACACGCCGTTCAGACCACCGAAGAAGGTCGTGTCCAGGCCACGCGTGGTGTCGACCAGGTTGCTCAGGCGGACCAGGCCCTGACCGGCATAAACGAGGCGATGGGCAACATCATCGACATGACCACGCAGATCGCCTCGGCAACCGAGGAGCAAAGCGCAGTGGCCGATGAGATCAGCAACAACGTCAGCACCATTGCCCGCCTGGCCGATCAGACCTCGGGAGACGCACGCAGCTCGGCGCTGCTTAGCGAAGACCTCGCCGCAACGGCCGAAGGTCAGTACGCGCTGGTGGAACGCTTCAACCGCTGAGTTCGCCCGGCAGCCGGTGTCGCTTGACCCGGCTGCCTCCTGCAAGAATCAAGGCCGAGCAAGCCCCCGCAGAAACACTGCGATCACGTCCGCGGCGCTGTCGAGATGCTCTGCGTGAGTCGATCCGGAGCGTTTCAGTGGCTTGAGGTCATGATCTGCCGTCGTGAGCCAGTGCAGCGCGATAGCCGGTGACAGCTCGTACTGCTCCACCGTTTCGCGGTCGCCGAGGACGTCCCGCTCTCCCTGAACGATCAAGGTCGGCGTCTGCAGCGTGGCGAGGTGGGCCACCCGAGGTTTTTCCGGCTTGCCGGCGGCATAGAACGGATAGCCCAGGCACACCAGTGCATCCGCCTCCAGTTCATCGGCCAACAGGCTCGCCATGCGCCCGCCCATCGACTTGCCGCCGATGGCCAGCGGTCCTGTGGCCTGCTGTCGCACCAGCTCATGGATTTCCCGCCACTCCGCCAGTAACTGGGCCTGGGGACTGGGTGGGCGCTTTGCCGCACCCACCCGCCGCTGCGCCATGTAGGTGAACTCGAACCGACCGACCGCAATGCCACGCACGGCAAGGCGTTCGGCCATTTCTTCCATGAAGGGGCTGTCCATCGGTGCGCCAGCGCCGTGGGCGAGAATCAGGCTCGCGATCGCGTCGTCTGGCGCTCGGTTCCAGCGGACGGAATGCCCTTTGTCACTTTGTGTGTATTGATCCGGGTCAATACCGGCAGATTGCCCTTTCCCCATCCTTGCCTCGCTTTCTATTAGAAAGAAAAAAACTGCTCATTACCCGTGGATGGAAGCCCATACATGAACACAGCAACCAGTACCGCCTACAGTTACAAGGTGGTCCGCCAATTCGCCATCATGACGGTGGTGTGGGGAATCGTCGGGATGGGGCTCGGCGTTTTCATCGCAGCACAATTGGCCTGGCCATTTCTGAACCTTGACCTCCCGTGGACCAGTTTCGGTCGTCTACGTCCATTGCACACCAACGCGGTGATCTTCGCCTTCGGCGGCTGTGCTCTGTTCGCGACGTCCTACTACTCGGTCCAGCGCACCTGCCAGACCACCCTGTTCGCGCCGAAACTGGCCGCGTTCACCTTCTGGGGCTGGCAGCTGGTCATCCTGCTCGCCGCAATCTCCCTGCCGCTGGGCTTCACCAGCTCCAAGGAATACGCGGAACTGGAGTGGCCGATCGACATCCTGATCACCATCGTCTGGGTGGCCTATGCGATCGTCTTCTTCGGCACGCTGGCGACACGCAAGGTCAAGCACATCTACGTCGGTAACTGGTTCTTCGGCGCCTTCATCCTGACCGTGGCGATCCTGCACATCGTCAACAACCTGGAAATCCCGGTCACCGCGATGAAGTCCTACTCGGTTTACGCCGGTGCAACCGATGCGATGGTGCAGTGGTGGTACGGCCACAACGCCGTGGGCTTCTTCCTCACCGCAGGCTTCCTCGGGATCATGTACTACTTCGTGCCGAAGCAGGCCGAGCGTCCGGTGTATTCCTATCGCCTGTCGATCGTCCACTTCTGGGCACTGATCACCGTCTACATCTGGGCCGGTCCGCACCACCTGCACTACACCGCGCTGCCGGATTGGGCGCAGAGCCTGGGCATGGTGATGTCGCTGATTCTGCTGGCTCCGAGCTGGGGCGGCATGATCAACGGCATGATGACCCTCTCGGGCGCCTGGCACAAACTGCGTAGCGACCCGATCCTGCGCTTCCTGGTGGTATCGCTGGCGTTCTACGGCATGTCGACCTTCGAAGGTCCGATGATGGCCATCAAGACCGTCAACGCCCTCTCCCACTACACCGACTGGACCATCGGCCACGTACACGCCGGCGCCCTCGGCTGGGTTGCCATGGTGTCCATCGGCGCGCTGTATCACCTGATTCCGAAGGTCTTCGGCCGCGCCCAGATGCACAGCGTCGCGCTGATCAACACCCACTTCTGGCTGGCTACCATCGGCACCGTGCTCTACATCGCCTCGATGTGGGTGAACGGTATCGCCCAGGGCCTGATGTGGCGCGCGATCAATGACGACGGCACGCTGACCTACTCCTTCGTCGAAGCACTGGAAGCCAGCCACCCCGGTTTCGTGGTGCGCATGATCGGTGGTGCGATCTTCTTCGCCGGCATGCTGGTGATGGCCTACAACACCTGGCGCACCGTGCAGGCTGCCAAGCCCGCCGAGTACGACGCTGCCGCGCAGATCGCCTGAGGAGCCTAGGTAAATGAAATCGCACGAGAAACTAGAAAAGAACGTCGGGCTGTTGACCCTGTTCATGATCCTGGCGGTGAGCATCGGCGGTCTGACCCAGATCGTCCCGCTGTTCTTCCAGGACGCCGTCAACGAGCCGGTCGAAGGCATGAAGCCCTACACCGCGCTGCAACTGGAAGGCCGCGATCTGTACATCCGCGAAGGCTGCGTCGGCTGCCACTCGCAGATGATCCGCCCGTTCCGTGCTGAAACCGAGCGCTACGGCCACTACTCCGTTGCTGGCGAAAGCGTCTACGACCACCCGTTCCTGTGGGGCTCCAAGCGTACCGGTCCGGACCTGGCCCGTGTCGGTGGCCGTTACTCCGATGACTGGCACCGTGCGCACCTGTACAACCCGCGCAACGTAGTGCCCGAGTCGAAGATGCCGTCCTACCCGTGGCTGGTCGAGAACACCCTGGACGGCAAGGACACCGCCAAGAAGATGTCGGCACTGCGCACCCTCGGCGTGCCGTACACCGAAGAAGACATCGCCGGCGCTCGTGACTCCGTCAAGGGCAAAACCGAGATGGACGCCATGGTGGCCTATCTGCAGGTGCTCGGCACGGCTCTGACCAACAAGCGCTAATCGCAGCCAAGAAAAATGACGGCTGCCAAGCCAGCCGTCAGGGACTTCAATCGCGGACAGCCAGAGTTGCTCGGGCTGTCCAGGAGTAGCACATGAGCACTTTCTGGAGTGGATACATCGCCCTGCTGACGCTGGGCACCATCGTCGCTCTGTTCTGGCTGATCTTCGCCACCCGCAAGGGCGAGTCGGCCGGCACCACGGATCAAACGATGGGTCATGCCTTCGACGGCATTGAGGAATACGACAACCCGCTGCCGCGCTGGTGGTTCCTGCTGTTCATCGGCACGCTGGTGTTCGGCATCCTTTACCTCGTGCTCTATCCGGGCCTGGGTAACTGGAAAGGCGTCCTGCCCGGCTACGAAGGTGGCTGGACCCAGGAGAAGCAGTGGGAGCGCGAGGTCGCCCAGGCCGATGAGAAGTACGGCCCGATCTTCGCCAAGTACGCAGCCATGTCGGTGGAAGAAGTCGCTCAGGACCCGCAAGCCGTGAAAATGGGTGCGCGCCTGTTCGCCAACTACTGCGCGATCTGCCACGGGTCTGACGCCAAGGGTTCTCTCGGCTTCCCGAACCTGGCCGACAGCGATTGGCGCTGGGGTGGTGACGCGGCCTCGATCAAGACCACCATCCTGAACGGCCGTATCGCGGCCATGCCGGCATGGGGCCAAGCCATCGGCGAAGAAGGCGTAAAGAACGTTGCAGCCTTCGTCCGCAAGGAACTCGCTGGTCTGCCGCTGCCTGAGGGCACTGACGCCGATCTGGGCAAAGGCAAAGAGGTCTATGCACAGACTTGCTCCGTTTGCCACGGCCAGGGTGGCGAGGGTATGGCTGCATTGGGTGCGCCGAATCTTCAGCATGCCTCCGGCTGGATCTACGGCTCGAGCCTCAGCCAGCTGCAGCAGACCATCCGCCACGGTCGCAATGGTCAGATGCCTGCTCAGCAACAGTATCTGGGTGACGACAAGGTTCACCTGCTAGCCGCCTACGTTTACAGCTTGTCGCAGAAACCGGAACAACTCGCCAAGCAGTAAGTCGTAAAAGGGCGGTACACTCGTACCGCCCTTCCCGCCTTGTCCCCAGGCAATTCCGTCACGCTGCGACCATCTGTCGCATCACCAGCCGACCGAAGACCTTCCCCGCCCGCTTACGCACTTCTAAGCTTTGCTTCCGACTCGCCGCGCCACCTAGAACCATAAGGCGAACTCGGTATTTCTGGCGCACCGGCCTGGTGCGAAACATCCCTGCGCAGCGCATGGAAAACGCTTTAAATCAGGGTTTTGGCCAGCAAAGAGAGCCCGGGCGTGGTTTGCATTGCCCCCCTGCTTTCTCCATACTTGCCGCCGTTTTTGCCTTCGAAAATGCCATTAGCGTGGAAGCCTTGCATGAGCACAGCAATAAGTGAGACTGCTTATAACTATAAGGTGGTTCGCCAATTCGCCATCATGACGGTGGTATGGGGAATCATCGGGATGGGCCTGGGTGTCTTGATCGCCGCGCAGTTGGTGTGGCCCTCGCTCAACTTCGACCTGCCGTGGACGAGCTTCGGCCGTCTGCGACCATTGCACACCAACGCGGTGATCTTCGCCTTCGGTGGTTGCGCACTGTTTGCCACGTCCTATTACGTGGTTCAGCGCACCTGTCAGGCGCGGCTGTTCTCCGACGGACTTGCAGCCTTCACCTTCTGGGGTTGGCAGGCTGTGATCGTGCTTGCGGTCATCACTCTTCCGCAGGGCTTTACCAGCTCCAAGGAGTACGCGGAACTGGAGTGGCCGATCGACATCCTGATCACTCTGGTGTGGGTGTCGTACATCGGCGTGTTCTTCGGCACCATCATGAAGCGCAAGGCCAAGCACATCTATGTGGGCAACTGGTTCTTCGGCGCCTTCATCCTGGTTACGGCGATGCTGCACATCGTCAATAACCTGGAAATCCCGGTGTCCTGGTTCAAGTCCTACTCGATCTACTCGGGTGCGACTGACGCCATGGTGCAGTGGTGGTACGGCCACAATGCCGTAGGTTTCTTCCTGACCACCGGCTTCCTGGGCATGATGTATTACTTCGTGCCGAAGCAGGCCGAGCGCCCGGTGTACTCCTATCGCCTGTCGATCGTCCACTTCTGGGCGCTGATCACCCTCTACATCTGGGCCGGCCCACACCACCTGCACTACACCGCGCTGCCGGACTGGGCGCAGAGCCTGGGCATGGTGATGTCGATCATCCTGCTGGCTCCGAGCTGGGGCGGCATGATCAACGGCATGATGACCCTCTCGGGCGCCTGGCATAAGCTGCGCACCGACCCGATCCTGCGCTTCCTGGTGGTATCGCTGGCGTTCTACGGCATGTCGACCTTCGAAGGTCCGATGATGGCGATCAAGACCGTCAACGCACTATCCCACTACACCGACTGGACCATCGGCCACGTACACGCCGGCGCCCTCGGCTGGGTCGCGATGATCACCATCGGTTCGATGTACCACCTGATCCCGAAAGTGTTTGGTCGCGAGCAGATGCACAGCATCGGCCTGATCAACGCGCACTTCTGGCTGGCCACCATCGGCACCGTGCTCTACATCGCCTCGATGTGGGTCAACGGCATCACCCAGGGCCTGATGTGGCGCGCGATCAACGAAGACGGCACGCTGACCTATTCCTTCGTGGAAGCACTGGAAGCCAGCCACCCAGGCTTCATCGTCCGCGCACTCGGCGGCGCCTTCTTCCTCGCCGGCATGCTGCTGATGGCCTACAACACCTGGCGCACCGTGCGTGTCGCCAAAGCAGCCCAGTACGACGCTGCCGCGCAGATCGCTTGAGGAAACGGATAGATGAAGAACCACGAAATACTTGAAAAGAACATCGGTCTGCTGACCCTGTTCATGATCCTGGCGGTGAGCATCGGCGGTCTGACCCAGATCGTCCCGCTGTTCTTCCAGGACGCCGTCAACGAGCCGGTCGAAGGCATGAAGCCCTACACCGCGCTGCAACTGGAAGGCCGCGATCTGTACATCCGCGAAGGCTGCGTCGGCTGCCATTCGCAGATGGTGCGTCCGTTCCGTGCGGAGACCGAGCGCTACGGCCACTACTCCGTTGCCGGCGAAAGCGTCTATGACCATCCGTTCCTGTGGGGCTCCAAGCGTACCGGTCCGGACCTCGCCCGTGTCGGCGGCCGCTACTCCGATGACTGGCACCGTGCGCACCTGTACAACCCGCGCAACGTAGTGCCCGAGTCGAAGATGCCGTCCTACCCGTGGCTGGTCGAGAACACCCTCGACGGCAAGGACACCGCCAAG
This sequence comes from Stutzerimonas stutzeri RCH2, assembly GCF_000327065.1. Lineage (NCBI taxonomy): Bacteria > Pseudomonadati > Pseudomonadota > Gammaproteobacteria > Pseudomonadales > Pseudomonadaceae > Stutzerimonas > Stutzerimonas stutzeri. The sequence goes on from NC_019936.1 coordinate 2,709,790, forward strand.
AAGATGTCGGCGCTGCGCACCCTCGGCGTGCCCTATACCGAAGAAGACATCGCTGGTGCCCGGGATGCCGTTCGCGGCAAGACCGAGATGGACGCCATGGTGGCTTACCTGCAAGTACTCGGCACTGCACTCACCAACAAACGGTAACGCATGATGGAAATCGGGACTCTTCGCGGCCTGGGCACAATTCTGGTATTCGTCGCCTTCATCGGCGTGGTGCTCTGGGCCTACAGCAGCAAACGCAAGCAAAGCTTCGACGAAGCAGCCAACCTGCCCTTCGCAGACGACGAGACCGACGCCAAGAAGCGTGATGAAGAAGCTTCCAGGAGTAAGAAATAAATGACCTCGTTTTGGAGTTGGTACGTCACCCTGCTGAGCCTCGGCACCATTGCCGCGCTGGTGTGGCTGCTACTGGCAACTCGCAAGGGCCAACGCCCTGACAGCACAGAAGAAACTGTCGGCCATTCCTATGACGGCATCGAGGAATACGACAACCCGCTGCCACGCTGGTGGTTCATGCTGTTCGTCGGCACCGTGATCTTTGCCCTCGGCTACCTGGTGCTGTATCCGGGACTGGGCAACTGGAAAGGCATCCTGCCCGGCTATGAAGATGGCTGGACCCAGGTAAAGGAATGGCAGCGCGAGATGGACAAGGCCGATGAGCAGTACGGCCCGCTGTATGCCAAGTACGCTGCCATGCCGGTCGAAGAAGTTGCCAAGGATCCGCAAGCCTTGAAGATGGGTGGCCGCCTGTTCGCCTCCAACTGCTCGGTCTGTCACGGCTCCGACGCCAAGGGCGCCTACGGCTTCCCGAACCTGACCGACGACGATTGGCTGTGGGGCGGTGAGCCTGAGACGATCAAGACCACCATCCTGCATGGCCGTCAGGCTGCAATGCCGGCCTGGAAGGACGTGTTCGGTGAAGAAGGCATCCGTAACGTGGCTGGCTACGTTCGCAGCCTCTCTGGCCGTGATACCCCAGAGGGTATCAGCGTCGACATTGAGCAGGGTCAAAAAATCTTCGCCGCCAACTGTGTAGTCTGCCATGGACCGGAAGCCAAGGGCGTTGCAGCCATGGGCGCGCCGAACCTGACCGACAATGTATGGCTCTATGGTTCGAGCTTCGCTCAGATCCAGCAGACCCTGCGCTACGGTCGCAACGGCCGCATGCCGGCCCAGGAAGCAATCCTTGGCAATGACAAGGTGCACTTGCTGGCAGCCTACGTCTACAGCCTGTCGCAGCAACCGGAGCAGTGAAAGATCGAGGTCGGGAGTGACGTCCTGTCACACCCGACCTCAAAGCTCCGGGCGTACCATTCGCAGCTGGACAGAAAAATGATCCTGGTTGGCACGTATCGACCAGGACACCCACCTTCCGCCGTGGTACGCACTCGATGACTGAGCAGATCCCCGTTCGTGATGTAACCCCCCCGTCCAAGGCCGGAGCGTCAGCTGACCTTTACGCCGCGCGCGAAAAGATCTACACCCGGGCCTTCAGCGGCTTGTTCCGCAACCTGCGACGCGTTGGCGGCGCAGTTCTGTTTATCCTGTTCTTCGGAACCGTCTGGCTAAACTGGAACGGCCGTCAAGCCGTCTGGTGGGACCTGCCAGAGCGCAAATTCCATATCTTCGGGGCTACGTTCTGGCCTCAGGATTTCATGCTGTTGTCGTGGCTGCTGATCATCTGCGCCTTCGGCCTGTTCTTCATCACGGTCTTTGCCGGCCGTGTCTGGTGCGGCTACACCTGCCCGCAGAGTGTCTTCACCTGGGTATTCATGTGGGCCGAAAAGATCACCGAAGGTGATCGCAACCAACGCATGAAACTCGACAAGGCGCCAATGAGCGCCAACAAGTTCGCTCGCAAACTCGCCAAGCACGCGATCTGGCTGGCCGTCGGCATTCTGGTGGCCATCACCTTCGTCGGCTATTTCACGCCGATCCGCGAGCTGGTGCCCGATCTGCTCACCTTGAACGTCAACGGCTGGGCTGCGTTCTGGATCGGCTTCTTCACCCTTGCCACCTACGGCAGCGCCGGCTTCTTGCGCGAGCAGGTGTGCATCTATATGTGTCCGTATGCGCGCTTCCAGAGCGTGATGTTCGACAAGGACACCCTGATCGTCTCCTACGACCCGCGTCGCGGCGAAAAACGTGGTCCACGCAAAAAAGACGCGGACTACAAAGCCATGGGTCTTGGCGATTGCATCGACTGCACGATGTGCGTGCAGGTCTGCCCCACCGGTATCGATATCCGTGACGGACTGCAGATCGAATGCATCGGCTGTGCTGCATGCATCGACGCCTGCGACGCCATCATGGACAAGATGAACTACCCGCGCGGTTTGATCAGTTACACCACTGAGCACAACCTGTCGGGCCAGAAGACTCACCTGCTGCGTCCGCGCCTGATCGGCTATGCGGTTGCGCTGCTGGCCATGATGAGTCTGTTCTCCTACGCCGTGTATGATCGCCCGCTGGTCAAGCTGGACGTGCTCAAGGATCGTGTGCTCTACCGCGAGAACGAGTTGGGCAACATCGAAAACGTCTACACCCTGAAAATCATGAACAAGGCTCAACGCGAGCAGACCTTCGTGATTGAGGCATCCGGCCTGGACGGCCTGGTCTATGAAGGTCGCAGTGAGGTACGCGCCGAAGCAGGCGAACTGGTCACCATTCCGGTTGAACTGTCCATCGCGCCTGAGAAGCTACCTTCGAGCACCAATGAGATCGTCTTCAGCATCCGCTCGATAGACGATGCATCGATAAACGATGATGCCGACAGCCGTTTCATCGGCCCGAGCATCCGCTAAGCAAGGTAATACATGCGCTCTGAAAACGAACAAACGCGTTGGTACACCCAGTTCTGGGCTTGGTTTGTCATCGCAATATTGGTCTTCGCGGTTGTATTGGGGCTGTCACTGCTGACCATCGCGATTCGCAATGCCGACACGCTCGTCGCGGACAATTACTATGACGCCGGAAAAGGCATCAATCAGTCGCTGGAGCGCGAGAAGCTGGCGGAGCGTCTGCAAATGCAGGCGAGCATTTCACTCAATGACGAGCGGGGCCTTGCCGAGGTGCAGCTGAGCGGCGCAAGCCGCCCGCAACAGCTGGTGCTGAATTTGCTCTCTCCGACCCAACCCGAGCGTGATCGTCGCGTCATCCTGCAGCCTCAGGGAGATGGTCTCTATCAAGGACAGATGCAGGAGCCGATCAGCGGTCGCCGCTTCATCGAACTGCTCGGCCGGGAAGGCGAGCAGGACTGGCGCCTGTACGGGGAAAAGACCATCGAGACTGGCCGCGCCGTCGAACTGAAGCCTTGATCAGCTGATGGCAAAACCCCTTCCCTGTTACCACTGCGGCCTGCCAGTTCCGACTGGCAGCCCGTACCAGGCCCGCGTGCTGGGAGAGATGCGGGCCTTGTGCTGCCCAGGCTGTCAGGCAGTTGCCGAAGCTATCGTCAAAGGTGGCCTGGAAAGCTACTACCAGCATCGAAGCGACACCGCCATCAATCCGCAGTCGCTCCCACAGGAGCTTAATGAGGAGATGGCCCTGTACGATCGCAAGGATGTACAGCAGCCCTTCGTTCAGCACCAGGGCGAGTTGGCCAGTACATCGTTGATGATCGAAGGCATCAGCTGCGCCGCCTGCGGCTGGCTGATCGAGCGTCACCTGCGCAACCTGAACGGCGTGGCCGAGGCCAGTCTCAATCTGTCCAACCACCGATTGAGCGTACGCTGGAGCGATGCCCAGCTTCCGCTCAGCGAGCTGCTAGGGGAGCTGCGTCGAATCGGTTATGCGGCCCACCCCTATCAGGCCGATCAGGCCGCCGAGCGTCTGGCCAGCGAGAACCGCCGATCCTTGCGGCAACTGGGCGTCGCCGGCCTGCTCTGGATGCAGGTGATGATGGCCACCATGGCCACCTGGCCGGAGTTCAATCTCGACCTCTCGGAAAGCTTCTTTGTCACGCTGCGCTGGACGGCTCTGCTGCTGACCACGCCGATCGTGTTCTATTGCTGCACAGATTTTTTCAAGGGAGCCCTGAGAGATCTGCGCACCCGCCACCTGACCATGGACGTCTCGGTCTCGCTGGCCATCGGCGGCGCCTACGTTGCCGGTATCTGGTCGACGATTACCGGCCAGGGCGAACTCTACTTCGATGCTGTGGGCATGTTTGCCCTGTTTCTGCTGGCCGGGCGTTACCTGGAGCGACGCGCGCGCGAGCGCACCGCAGACGCTACGGCACAGCTGGTCAATCTGCTGCCGGCGTCGTGCCTGAAGCTCGATGCCGACGGGCACAGCAATCGCATCCTGCTCAGCGAACTGCAACTGGGTGACCGTGTGCTGGTGCAACCTGGCGCATTGATTCCTGCAGACGGGACCATCATCAGTGGCCAATCGAGCGTCGACGAGTCGGTTCTCACCGGCGAATACCTCCCCCTCCCGCGCGGTTGCGGCGACGCAGTGACCGCTGGCACGCTGAATGTCGAAGGCCCGCTGACCGTCGAAGTGCAGGCCTTGGGCGATGACACCCGCCTGTCCGCTATAGTCCGCCTGCTGGAACGCGCCCAGGCGGACAAACCCAAGCTTGCCGAATTGGCCGACAAGGTCGCGCAATGGTTCCTGCTGGTGGTGTTGGTGGTTGCAACCGTCGTAGGGCTGGTGTGGTGGCAAATCGACCCTCAGCGTGCGTTCTGGATCGTGCTGGCGCTATTGGTTGCCACTTGCCCTTGCGCACTCTCGCTGGCAACTCCAACGGCACTCACGACAGCAACCGGCACGCTGCACAAACTCGGCCTGCTGCTGACCCGCGGGCACGTGCTCGAGGGTCTCAATCAGATCGATACCGTGGTATTCGACAAGACCGGCACCCTCACCGAGGGGCGCCTGACGCTTACCGCCGTACACCCACTCGGCGCCCTCGACGCCGATGCTTGCTTGGCGCTGGCCGCAGCTCTCGAGAACCGCTCCGAACATCCGATTGCGCGTGCCTTCGGCCGTGCACCTCTGGCCGCCGAATCGGTCGAGACGGTGCCGGGGCTCGGCTTGCTGGGCTGCGTCGAGGGACGCAACCTGCGTATAGGCCAACCCAATTTCGTCGCCGAAGGCTTTTCCCAACCGGCGCCCGTCATTCCCGGTGAACAAGGCCAATGGCTGCTGCTTGGCGATGAACGGGGTCCGCTGGCTTGGTTGGTGCTCGACGACCGTCTTCGTGACGATGCGCCTGCTTTGCTGGCTGCTTGCCGTCGTCGCGGCTGGCAGACATTGCTGCTCTCCGGCGACAGCTCGCCTATGGTCGGCCAGATTGCTAAAGAACTCGGCATCGACCAGGCCGAAGGCGGCATGACTCCTGCTGCGAAGCTCACGCGACTGCAGGCACTGCAAGCTCAGGGGCATCGGGTGCTGATGCTCGGCGATGGGGTCAATGACGTCCCGGTGCTCGCGGCAGCGGACATCAGCGTTGCCATGGGGTCGGCCACCGACCTGGCAAAAACCAGCGCCGATGCAGTGCTGCTATCCAACCGCCTCACCAGCCTGGCACAGGCTTTCGACGTTGCGCGGCGTAGCCGCCGCATCATCATCGAAAACCTCACCTGGGCAAGCCTGTACAATGGCCTGATTCTGCCCTTTGCCGCCATCGGCTGGGTGACTCCGCTCTGGGCAGCGCTGGGTATGTCGATCAGCTCGCTGCTGGTGGTTTTGAATGCCCTGCGGCTGACACGTCAGCCTGCGAATAACGGCTGACTCCAGTCGAGATGTGCTGTGGCGCGGCAGTTGCGTACTTAGTTGACGCCACTGCCGCACAGTAATCGCAGCTGAAGACTTCGCTTCGGATCCTGGAGGTTCTGATGGCCGCTTTGTATATCCTCATCCCTGTTGCGGTGGTCCTGGTGGCCGTTGCGATCTGGGTATTCTTTTGGGCCGTGAACAGCGGGCAATTCGACGATCTCGACGGGCCCGCCCATAGCATCCTGTTCGATGATGAGGAGCCGCAGAAGCCTACCGGCTCCGAACTACAGAAAAACCCGGAAACCGAGCAACGGAAACGCAACGGTGAGTGAGCTGGCGCCGCTGCTGCTGTCCGCATTCGTGCTAGGCCTGCTCGGGGGCGGTCATTGCCTGGGCATGTGCGGCGGCCTGATGGGTGCGCTGACCATGGCCATTCCGGCTGATCAGCGCGCCAAGCGCCTTCGCCTGTTGATCGCCTACAACCTGGGTCGCGTATCGAGCTATGCCCTTGCCGGCTTCCTCATTGGCCTGGCGGGCTGGGCGGTTGCCAACAGTCCCGCAGCGATGGCGCTGCGCGTCGTTGCCGCGCTATTGCTGATTACCATGGGCTTGTATCTGGCGGGCTGGTGGAGCGGGCTGACGCGCATCGAGGCCTTAGGTCGAGGCCTTTGGCGCCATATCCAGCCCGTCGCCAGCCGCTTCATGCCTGTCACCAGCGTGCCGCGCGCCCTGCTATTGGGTGCGCTGTGGGGCTGGCTGCCCTGCGGCCTGGTCTATAGCACGCTGTTGTGGTCGGCCAGCCAGGGCGATGCGCTGGATAGCGCAATGCTGATGCTGGCCTTTGGCGTCGGCACGTGGCCGGTACTGCTTGCCACAGGCCTGGCTGCCGAGCGGCTTACCGCCTTGTTACGCAAGCGTGGCGTACGGGTCATCGGCGGCGTGATGGTGATTCTTTTCGGCCTGTGGACGCTGCCCGGCCCGCACCAGCAGTGGCTGATGGGGCATGGCGCGGTGGCTTCACACGGGCAGCACGCGCACTAGGGTAGCGCTGGCGAGGCATCAGGGCTCCTTGGGCAACTGCCGCTTGTGCGCCGTTTTGTCGTAGGTTTCGACAATGATTCGGGCGGCCTCGTCCGGTACTGGCTTGCCCTGTAGAAAATCATCGATGTTGCTATAGCTGACGCCATGGGCGGCCTCGTCGGGCTTGCCTGGCGAGAGCTCCTCGAGGTCGGCGGTGGGCACCTTGTGCACCAGTTGATCCGGAGCACCCAGTGCTGCCGCAATCTGCCGAACCTGATCCTTGACCAAGCCGGCAAGCGGGGTCAGGTCACACGCGCCATCACCAAATTTGGTGAAGAAGCCCATCACCGCCTCGGCCGCATGGTCGGTACCGATAACCAGGCCCTGTCGAGCATTGGCGATGGTGTACTGAGCAACCATGCGCATCCGTGCCTTGGTGTTCCCCAGTACGAAATCACGCTGCGCAGGGCTCAGCGGGTCGAGCGCCTGCGTGGCCGCCGCCAGCCCCAGCACGGCAGTGCCGATATTCACGGTATGGCACTCGTCGGGCTTGATGGTATCCACCGCCATCTGGGCTTCATGCTCGTCGCGCTGCACCTGATAAGGCAGGCGCACGGCAATGAAACGATAGTCGTCTCCCTCTCCCGCTTCGCGCATAGCAGCGACCGCTCGTTGCGCCAGCAGGCCCGCAGTGGTTGAGTCGACCCCGCCACTGATCCCCAACACCAGGGTTTTCAGGCCCGACTCGCGCAAGCACGACTGGATGAAGCTCACTCGGCGATCAATTTCAGCCTGTACCGACTCCGGCCCGCTGAATGGTGCGCAGACTTTGAGCGCGGTTGCGATTTCCTGCTGGCGGCTGTGCATGAAACTCTCCTCTGTTGATATGAAGGCTCTGCAGAAACAACAAGACACTGCATGATCATCTGACCACGAATCAGCGAGATCCCTCCGGCTGTCGGCACCGATCTGGCCCAGCGCGCTAGCGTCGGATCAAGTTTGATACAGGTCAAGTCTGCCGCAGGGCCCTGCCCCTAAAATCCAGCGACCGCCGTCATGACCGGGAACGCACATGCTCGACTCCATTCGCTGGGATTCCGACCTGATCCGTCGTTACGATCAGGCTGGCCCGCGCTATACGTCGTACCCGACCGCGGCCCAGTTCAATGACAGGATCGGCTCGTTCGACCTGCTGCATGCGCTGCGCAGCAGCCGTCAGGCGTCACGCCCGCTGTCCCTTTACGTCCACCTGCCGTTCTGCGCAAACGTTTGCTATTACTGCGCATGCAACAAGATTGTCACCAAGGATCGGGGCCGCGCACTGCCCTATCTGGAGCGCCTCGAAAAAGAAATCGAGCTGATCGCCTGCCACCTGAGCAAGGATCAGGTGGTGGAGCAGCTACACCTCGGTGGCGGCACGCCCACGTTCCTCAGCCATGACGAACTGCGCCGGCTGATGAGCCATCTGCGTCAGCATTTTCACCTCCAGGATGACGACCACGGCGATTTCGGCGTCGAAGTCGATCCGCGTGAGGCCGACTGGCCTACCATCGGCCTGCTGCGCGAGCTCGGTTTCAACCGCATCAGCATTGGCGTTCAGGATCTCAACCCGGACGTACAACGCGCTATCAACCGCATGCAGACGCTCGAGCAGACGCGCACCATCATCGAAGCGGCCCGCACGCTGCAGTACCGCTCGCTGAACGTGGACCTGATCTATGGTCTGCCGCTACAGACCCCGGCAGGTTTCGGCAAAACGGTCGAGGCGATCATTGATCTGCAGCCCGATCGGCTGTCGCTATTCAACTATGCCCACCTACCCGAACGCTTTGCGCCACAGCGGCGCATAAATGCCGCGGACCTACCCGCGCCGAGCGAGAAGCTACGCATGCTCGAGCAGAGCATCATGCTGCTTGCCGATGCGGGATATCGCTACATCGGCATGGACCACTTCGCCCTGCCAGATGATGAACTGGCGATGGCGCAGGAAGACGGTAGCCTGCAACGAAATTTCCAGGGTTACACCACCCACGGCCATTGCGATTTGGTGGGCCTGGGGGTTTCAGCGATCAGCCAGGTCGGCGATCTCTATTGTCAGAACGCGTCGGACATAGCGGCCTACCAGCAACGTCTGGACCAGAACCAGCTGGCCACCGCAAGGGGGTTGCGCTGCAATCAGGATGATCGCATCCGCCGCGCGGTCATTCAGTCGCTCATCTGCGACTTCGCCCTCGGCTTCGAGCAGCTCCAGCGCGATTACGCAGTCGATTTCCGCCAGTATTTCGCCGACGCATGGCCAATGCTGGAGCAAATGTCGGCGGACGGCCTGATCGAACTGAGTGATTCCCACCTGCTGATCCAGCCAGCCGGGCGTCTTTTGGTCAGATCAATTTGCATGCTTTTTGATCACTATCTGCCTGAGCATACCAATCACGGTTTTTCGCGCGTGATCTAGGGAACTTTTTCTGCTCTGCCAGTCCTGCGACGCTCTAGCCGATTGGCCATCGCAGACGTCCTGAGTTAACCTTGCGCGCTATAACCAGGTTTCCAGGAAGCCATCTATGTCCGAATCGATCAAGGTCCGTGCGCAGCGGCAAGCCCATTGCAAGGATTGCAGCCTTTCCGGGCTCTGCCTGCCCCTGTCACTGAACATGCACGACATGGACGCTTTGGATGACATCGTCAAGCGTGGCCGTCCGCTGAAAAAAGGTGAAACCCTATTCCGTCAGGGTGACGTTTTCAGTTCTGTATTCGCGGTACGCTCCGGTGCGCTGCGTACCTTTAGCGTGACCGATGGCGGCGAGGAGCAAATCACCGGCTTCCATCTGCCTAGTGAGCTGGTGGGGTTGTCCGGCATGGATACCGAAAGCTATCCGGTCACGGCCCAGGCACTGGAAACCACCTCAGTCTGCGAGATTCCCTTCGAGCGTCTCGACGAGCTGAGCGTGCTGCTGCCGCAGTTGCGTCGTCAGCTCATGCGCATCATGAGCCGGGAAATCCGCGACGATCAGCAAATGATGCTACTGCTGTCGAAAAAAACCGCCGATGAGCGCATTGCGACCTTCCTGATCAACCTCTCTGCGCGCTTCAGTGCAAGGGGTTTCTCGGCGAACCAGTTCCGCCTGCCCATGTCACGCAACGAGATTGGCAATTACCTGGGTCTGGCAGTCGAAACCGTCTCGCGCGTGTTCACCCGGTTTCAGCAGAACGGCTTGCTCGAGGCCGAAGGCAAGGAGGTACGCATCCTCGATTCCATCGGTCTGTGCGCCCTTGCCGGCGGCGCCATGGACGTCTGAGTTCACCGCGTTTGGAGCAGTCCGATGATCTTCGATGAGTTCAGCATCAAGACCTTGATACGCCCGGTGCCGGATTTCCCCCGTCCAGGCGTGGTATTCCGTGACATAACACCGCTGTTCCAATCACCGAAAGCGCTGCGCATGGTTGCCGACAGCTTTATTCAGCGCTACGTTGAAGCCGAGTTCACGCATATCGGCGCCCTTGACGCCCGCGGCTTTCTGGTTGGCTCGATTCTCGCGTACGAACTGAACAAGCCACTGGTCCTCTTCCGCAAGCAGGGCAAGCTGCCGGCGGATGTGCTGTCCCAGGCGTATTGCACCGAATACGGAGAGGCTCATCTCGAGATTCATGCCGACAGCCTGTGCGAGGGTGATTCGGTGCTGCTGTTCGATGACCTGATCGCCACGGGTGGCACTCTCATCGCCGCTGCGCAACTGGTCCGACGCATGCGCGCGCACATACACGAAGCGGCTGCGATCATTGACCTGCCAGAACTGGGCGGGTCGCAAAAGCTCCAGGATATGGGCATTCCCACCTTTACCCTGACCGCCTTTGCCTTGAGCGACCGCTAACGACGAGCTCCGCCCGATCCGGCTTTACTCGACGCGATCTGAAGGAAATATCTCGTGTTTACGATGCTTCAGCGCAGCCTGCTCATCCTTGCTCTGGCTTGCGTCTCGCCCTCCTTCGCATCTGATCGCGACACACTGCTGGATCAGGCAAACCTCCTGCTACTGCCGCGCGAACGCGCCATACCCGAATTTGAGCTGGTCGATCAGGATGGCCAGCCATTCACCAGCGCGTCACTCCAGGAGCGCTGGCACATTCTATTTTTCGGCTTTACGGCGTGCCCTGACATCTGCCCCACTACCTTGAGCGACATGCGCCGGCTGCTAAGCCAGCTGCCCGCCGACACCCGCGAGCGGGTGCAGCTGGTATTGCTCAGTGCCGATCCTGCGCGCGATACACCGCAACAATTGAAGACCTACTTGAGCTACTACCGTGCAGGCTTCGTTGGCGTGACCGGAGACATGGACCAGTTGCAAAAGCTGTCCAAAGCCCTGGGGCTCCCCTTCGTTCCAGCCAGCGAAACTGAGGGCGATTACAGTGTCAGCCATAGCGGCAACCTGGCTTTGGTGGCACCGAATGGCAGTTTGCGCGGGCACATTCGCGCGCCATTGAAGCTGGATGGGTTGCGCGAGATGTTGCCGCAGGTACTAGACAAAGAGCGCTGATTTACCGTCGAAGCCGTTCCGCAAAAATCAGTGGCAGTCCAACGTATCAGCCAGTACATAGGCCTGGAACGCCACCTCGTCGACCCATTGCCGGGTCAGCTCAGCCAGTTGCCCGTCCGCTTCCCACTGTGTCAGCGACGTATTGATCTGCTGCTGCAGATCTGAGTCATCCGTAGCCAGGCTTAAATGCCGTTTGGCATCGGTAAGCGCTGGCAACAGATGCCTGTAGAGCTGCCACTCTGGCAAGGTGGCGATCTCTTTCAACAACACATCGTCATCGACTACCGCACGGCATTCGCCGAGCTTGAGACCAATGAGCGCATGCGCCGTGCTCGGATATTCATGTGGGCGTGCAGCGAAGCGAGTACGCAAAATCTCGCTATGTGGGCTATCTCGGCTGACACAGACCAACTGTCCCTGTAAATCGGACCAGGCACCAAGACCGCCTTCCGTGGCACTGAGCGCGGCGGGCGCAGCGCGATAGTAGATGGCAGCCTTGGCGGGGTCAGCCTCGACCACGCGCACATCAGCGTCTTGCGCCGAGGCTACAGGCGAAGCGAGACGTCCAAGGCCCTCAGCCACCCGCTCTAGCAACGCCAGCTCGAAGCTCTCCGTTTCGCTGCTGGAGAGTGCCCGGAACTGGGGCAATTGAACCCGCAGCGGCTCTGCGAGCAACGCCGTCGGGCCGAGCAAGGCCAGACAAAGAGCGACGCACAAAAACCTGGACACAGGGGCCTCAGACGTACTGGTAACGCAACATGCGTTGCTTGAACTTCTCCAGTACCACCTGATCGATCAGCGTGGCGAGGATGGCGATGACCAGAATGTTCATCATCACACCCACCATGTCGGCAATTTCGCCCGAATAGGCGAGCGAGCGGCCGAGCCCCTGACCGAAACCGATCAGCATCTCCGCGGAGATCAACGCCCGCCAGGCATTACCGAACGCCAATTGCGCACCCGTGATCAGTTCGGGCATCACGGCTGGCAGGTAGACACGCCGCAGCAGCTGCCAGCGCGACGCTCCCATTACCCGCGCGGCAGACACATGCACCGGCTGCACGCTCTCCGTGGCATTCATCACCGAAAGCGCCATCGGGAAGAAGGCGGCAAGGGCTACGACGACGATGATCGGCAGGTTGCCGAAGCCCATCACGATCAGGAACAGCGGCACCCAGGCGATCGACGGAATCGACTGCAGGATGACGATGGCCGAACGCAGAATCTCGCGGAAGAAAAACAGCACACCTCCGACCAGACCGAAACCAATGCCAAACAACAGGGCGAAGCTGTAGCCACTACCAAGCCGGCTCATGCTGCCATAAAGCCCTTCGCGGAACTCAGGCTGCTGGACGGTGGTAACCAGGCGCTCGAAGACGGTTGGAATGCCAGGCATCAGAAAGGCCGGCAGACTCCAGGCTGCAGCCTGCCAAATCAGCAGGATGAACAGGATGGCCAGAACGACGGCAAGGTACTTCTTGGGCCCAGTAAGGCGACGTGCCTGGCTCATGGGTGCGTTACCTCCGTCTTGATGCCCAGCAGGCTGAGAATTTCCTTACGCTCGGCAGCGAAATCCGACAGGTCGTGGCTCTTCTCACAATGCGTGAAGTTGAAGGTTTTCAGCACGCGCGTCGGCCGTGCACTGAACACCAGCACGTGATCGGCCAGGTAAAGCGCTTCGTCGACATCGTGGGTAACCAAAAGCACGGTAGGCTGATGCTCCTCGATCAGCTCGCGCAACACGTCCTGCAATGCCATACGGGTCAAGGCATCGAGCGCACCGAACGGCTCATCCAGCAGCAGCACCTCTGGCTTGGCGATGAAGGCGCGAGCCAAAGCCGTGCGCTGACGCATGCCGCCAGATACCTGATGCGGGTAGTAATGCTCGAATCCATTCAACCCAACGCGCTCTAGCCAGCTCTGGGCCTGCTCGAACGCGTTGCTCTTGGCGACGCCTTGCAGTTCGAGCGCCATGGCGACATTGCCCTGCAGGCTCAGCCAGGGATACAGCGCGTGCTCCTGAAAGACCAGGGTGCGTCGCGGACTCGGCTCGGCGATCGGCTTGCCGTCGGCAAGCACGCGTCCGGCGCTGGGCTTCTCCAGCCCCGCCACCAGGTGCAGCAGGGTCGATTTACCGCAGCCGGAGGGTCCGACCAGGGCAACCAGCTCGCCCTGGGCGAATTCGCCGCTGAAGCCCTTGATGACTTCGAGCTGCCCGAAGCGCTTGTCTACATCTTCAAACCTGAGCTGCATAAAAATCCGCAAATCCAGAAACGAAATTGCCCGGCAATGCGGGCGGGGTAAACGGCCCGGCAAAAAGCCGGGCCCTGATGATACCGAACCGAAAACCGCTTAGAGTTCGCGCGCTTCCTGCCAGGTCAGATCGAGGATCGCACTGGTGTCGAACGACTTGCCATCACGGGTCTTCAGCGAGCCTTGCTCCTGCAGGATGTCAGCCAGCTCCTGGATACGCGCGAGGTCATTCGCGTCGAGCTTCGCGCTGAAGGTCTGGGTGCCGATTGCTTCTTCGATTACAACTTCACGCGGCAGCTCGCCACGCTTGAGCGTCTTCAGGGTCGGCTCGGCTATGAAGTAGCTGGCAATCAGCTTGGCCGCCTCGGCTGGCTGCTTGTCGAGCATCTCGATAGCTTCGCGCTGGGCGTCCAGCGATTTCCAGACAGCGTCCTTGCGCTTGGCCAGGGTTTCGCCGGAAGTGATCACCACCATGCAAGGGAATGGCCATACCTCCCCGATCTCATAGACCTGACGGACCGGTGCCACCAGTTGCGCGATACGGTCATAAGGCTCGAACAGGAAAGCCGCATCGACACGGCCGGATACAAGCGATTGCACCGCCACCGCAGGACTGACACCCATGATGTTGACATCGCTCGGCTTGAGGCCGGCGCTCTTCAAGGTCACACCGCGCAGAACCGCGTCGGCCGTGCTGCCTTCGCGCTGGGAAGCAAGGGTGCGGTCCTTCAGGCCCGCGACATCCTGAATATTCGTGTCTTCCCTTACCAGAATCGAGTGATAACCCTGCTGCGCGCCGCCTACCACCTTCAGGTCCGCACCCTTGGACGCCCAGGCCACCGCATTGGTAAAGCCCAACACACCGGTATCCAGCTGCCCGCCAACAATGGCCTTGATCAGATCGGTGCCGGAGCTGAACTCGATCAGCTCGACGTTCAGGCCGTGCTTCTCGTACAGCCCGGCCTCATGCGCAACCATCGCCTGAGCATCATCCATCACTCGGATGTAGCCAACCTTGAACTTCTCTTGCGCCTGGGCGAACGCGCTCAGGAGCACAAGAGCAGGAACCAGCCAAAGCTTTGCTTTCATTCTGACCTCGATCGGATAGCCAATGCATATAACCAGATCGAAGGATTATATTCGATCTGGTTATATAACTTTTATGGCTTAGAACTTTACCCGAACCAAACAAGAAACGGCACTACCGAGGAGGCATAAGGTCAGCGCCTGAGGTTATAGACTGATCGGCTTGCGCCCTGCCAGTGCATGGGCCAGCGTGCCACCGTCGACCAGGTCCAGCTCACCGCCCAGGGGCACGCCGTGGGCGATTCGGCTGATGGTCAGGCCCTTTGGAATCAGCATCTGGGCGATGTAGTGCGCCGTGGCTTCGCCTTCGACCGTTGGGTTGGTGGCGAGGATCACCTCCGTGAACGCCCCCTCGCCAACGCGCAAAAGCAGTTCGGGAATACCGATGGCTTCCGGGCCCAGGCCATCGAGCGGTGACAGGTGTCCCTTGAGCACGAAATAACGCCCCCGAAAACCGGTCTGCTCGACGGCAAACACGTCCACCGGGCTCTGCACGACACACAACAGCGAGTCGTCACGCCGTGGATCGGCGCACTGCGGACACAGGTCGTCCTCGGTCAGCGTACGGCATTGTCGGCAGTAGCCAACGCCTTCCATCGCCTTTGCCAACGCCTGCGCCAGGCGCAGGCCGCCGCTGCGATCACGCTCCAGCAGCTGCAGGGCCATGCGCTGCGCAGTTTTCTGGCCTACGCCGGGAAGAATGCGCAAGGCGTCGATGAGTTGGCGAATCAGAGGACTGAAGCTCATGGCTATCTCGAAGCGGGTGCTGAAAAACGCAAGAAGCTGCCACGCCTGACATCGAATGCTCCGATATCGGCGTTAGGCAGCTTCCGAGGTGGTCGTATGAACTAGAACGGCATCTTGAAGCCTGGCGGCAGCTGCATGCCGGCGGTCATGCCCGCCATTTTGTCCTGACTGTTCTGCTCGATCTTGCGTACGGCGTCATTCACGGCAGCGGCGATCAGATCCTCCAGGATCTCCTTGTCTTCCTGCATCAGGCTGTCATCGAGACTGACACGCTTGACGTCATGGCGGCCATTCATCACGACACTGACCAGACCAGCGCCCGACTGGCCGGTGACCTCGGCGTTCGCCAGCTCTTCCTGCATCTTCTGCATTTTTTCCTGCATCTGCTGCGCCTGCTTCATCAGGCCGGCCATGCCACCTTTCATCATGGGTATCACCTCAATTCGATCAGGGTTCTGAGTGTTCTACGGGTTCAATGGTGCCTTCGCGGATCACCGCCGCAAACTGCTGCATAAGTTGCTGGACCAGAGGGTCCGAGTGAATCGATTGTTCCGCAGCGCGCTGTCGCTCGGCACGCCGGCGGTTGGCAGCCTGGGCGGGCGTTTCCTGCTCCGGCTTCTGCAGCACGATGTCCAATTGCAGCGTGCGTCCATGGTACTGATTCAACGCATCGTTCAACCGCCGCTGCTGGGTGGGGTTGAACAGCGCACTCTGCGCCGGATCGAGGTGCATCAGCCAGCGATCACCTTCAACCGCAATCAACGTGCAGTTGGCGGCAATGCTACCGGTGAGACCGGATAATCCAAGTTTGAGATAAAGCTCAAGCCACTCGGCAGCGAGACCAGTGGCCGGTTCTACCGCCGGCAGCGGCTCAGCAGGCTCCGGCTCGTCGCTGACACTGCTCAACTCGTCCAGATAGGCCTCGGCCTGATTCTCGACCTCGAAGTAGTCCTCGTCGGTCAACGGCGGCTCGTCATCGTCCGGTTCTTCGACCTGCACGACGGAGGCGACATGCTCATCCGGGCTATCAGGCGCAGGCTCGGGCAGCACGGCGCCTGCTTCGACCGCAACCGGCGGCACATCCGGAGGCTCGTTCCAGGGTACGTCGATCACGGCCGGCGCCTGCTCTTCCACCGAAAGCGGCGCTTTCACTTCAGCCGCAACCGCGGGTTCGGAGGCGGCTGGTGCAGATGGTTCGGCAATACTGACCGGCGCGATCGGTGCTGGTGCCGGAGCCACAACAGCGGAAGCGGTCGGGGCCGAGGCCGGCGACACGCCGAGCGGAACCATGTCGGCCACCGCTGCAGGCTTGGAATCAGCTGTGGCCGGGCTGACTCCCAAGGTCTTTAGCGGTGTTCGCGGCGCATCATCGTTGCCTGCGGGGCGGAACGCCAGCATCCGCAGCAGCACCATTTCGAAGCCGCTGCGCGGGTCCGGCGCCAGTGGCAGATCGCGCCGCCCGATCAACCCCATCTGGTAATAGAACTGCACGTCTTCGGCCGGCAGCGCCTGGGCCAACGCCAGCACGCGATCACGATCGCCCTGGCCGTTGTCCACCGCCTCCGGCAGCGCCTGAGCGATGGCGACGCGGTGCAGGACATTGAGAATTTCAGCCAGTACGCCAGCCCAGTCAGGACCCTGCTCGGCAAGATGACGCACCGCTTCGAGCAACGCCCTGGCATCGCCTTCGAGCAATGCCTGCAACACGCCGTAGACTTGGCCGTGATCGAGGGTACCGAGCATCGCCCGCACATCGGCAGCCAGCACCTTGCCTTCCCCGAAGGCGATCGCCTGGTCGGTCAGGCTCATTGCATCGCGCATCGAACCATCTGCAGCGCGGCCCAGCAGCCAGAGTGCGTCGTCTTCGAAAGGAACGTTCTCGACACTCAGCACGTGGGTGAGATGCTCGACCACGCGCTCCGGTGGCATGTTCTTCAGCGAGAACTGCAGGCAGCGGGAAAGGATGGTGACCGGCAGCTTCTGTGGGTCGGTGGTCGCCAGCAGGAACTTGACGTGGGGCGGCGGCTCCTCAAGCGTCTTGAGCAGTGCGTTGAATGAATGCGACGAGAGCATGTGCACTTCGTCGATCAGGTAGACCTTGTAACGCCCACGGCTCGGCGCGTATTGCACGTTGTCCAGCAGCTCGCGGGTGTCTTCGACCTTGGTCCGGCTCGCGGCGTCGACCTCGATCAGATCGACGAAGCGGCCTTCATCGATTTCCCGGCATACCGAGCACTGACCGCAAGGCGTCGAGCTGACACCGGTCTCGCAGTTCAGACACTTGGCGATGATCCGCGCGATGGTGGTCTTGCCAACGCCGCGCGTGCCGGTAAACAGGTAGGCATGATGCAGGCGTTGGTTATCCAGCGCATTGATCAGGGCCTTGAGCACATGCGTCTGGCCGACCATTTCGCGGAACGAGCGCGGACGCCATTTACGTGCAAGAACCTGATAACTCATAACACCATCGCGGGGGACAAGGCAGAGGACGGGTAATGCTAGCGGAGCAGGATGGAAATTGCATCCGAGCCGCGTTCTATCTGCCGGTTAGTCCAGCAATCGGGCACCGAGCGCCGCAACCACCGCCTCAAGCGCCGGGTTTCTACCGACGATACGCACCGCCAGCCCATCGATCTCGCGTCGCGACGGATACTGCTTGCGCAGCAGATCGAACGTTGCGCGGCGCTGCGCTTCATCGCCCATCAGGCTGCGGCGAAAATCTGCATCATCGCGGCGCGGGTCATAGACCGCCCGGCATAGCGTCGCCAGCATATCGACCGGCTCCGCGGAAGACGCAAAGGTCAGTTCGGTCAGTGCCGCACCGGGCACCAAATGCGCCAGCTCGACCACAGGCTCCAGCCCCCGCGCCATGCACAGCGCCGTATAGATCTGCGCTGTACCGCGCAGCTTGCCATCCAGGCTGTATCCGGCGATGTGTGGCGTGGCGATCCGGCATAACCCGGCAAGCGCCACATCCACCTGCGGCTCACCTTCCCAGACATCCAGCACTGCTTCGATGTCCGGGCGCTGCTGCAGCACGTCGCACAGTGCGGCATTGTCCATCACTGCGCCGCGGCTGGCGTTGATCAGCCAGGCTCCCGGGCGCAGCCTGGACAACCTCTGCTGATCGAGAAGGTGAAAGGTCGGCCAGGCGCCATCCATGCTCAGCGGGGTATGCAGACTGATCACATCGCATTCGGCAAGCACTTCGTCCAGCGACACGAAGCCGCCCGTCTCACGGGCTTCTCGCGGCGGATCACAGACGCGCACATCCCAGCCGAGCCCCCGAAGCACCTCCACTAGTCGCCCGCCGACTTCACCGGCACCGACGACACCAAAGCGGCGTTGCCCCAACGCCTCACCACGCACCTCTGCCAACGTGAGCAGGCTGCCGAGCACATAATCGACCACACCGCGCGCGTTGCACCCCGGCGCACTGGCCCAGTCGATGCCTGCCCGTTCGAAGTAATCGAGATCCAGATGATCCGTACCGATGGTGCAGGTGCCAACGAAGCGCACCGCGGTGCCTTCCAGCAAATCTCGATCGACTCGTGTCACCGAGCGCACCAGCAGCACATCGACATTTTCCAGTGCCGCGCGATTGACGCTGCGGCCGGGCATACGCCGGATCTCACCCAGCCCGGCAAAGAACTCATCGACCAGGGGAATGTTTTCATCGGCGAGGATATGCATGACACGGCTCCGGTGAGGGGAAGCACATTCTAGACGGCTTGCCACTGCTTTGCCGCCTTCCTGAGTGAACGTGCGCGGCGTAGACTAGCGCGCTTCTTGTATACAACCGGAACGTTTCCTGATGCCCACTGAGCTCAGACTCAGACGGGTCCGCCTTGAATTGCGCACCCTCTTCGCTCTCGCCCTGCCCATGATGATCGCCCAGCTGGCCAGTACCGCGATGGGCTTTGTCGACACCGTGATGGCCGGGCGCGTCAGCCCGCACGATCTGGCTGCGGTCGCCCTGGGCAATTCGATCTGGGTGCCGGTGTATCTGCTGCTGAGCGGTATCACCCTGGCGACGACGCCGAACGTGGCGCAGCGTTACGGCGCCGGAGCCCATGGCGAAATCGGCCCGCTTGTCCGCCAGGCGCTGTGGATGGGCGCAGGAATCGGCCTGACCAGCGCGCTGCTGATGTGGAACGCGGAGCCGGTGCTGCACCTGATGCGTGTCGAGCCGGCGTTGATCGAGCCGACCATGGCCTATCTGCGCGCCGTCGCCTGCGGCTTCCCGGCCGTGGCGCTTTACCAGGTTCTGCGCTGCTTCAGCGACGGGCTGGGACATCCGCGACCGAGCATGGTAATTGGCATCCTCGGCCTGCTGCTGAACATCCCGCTGAACTACGTGTTCATCTATGGCAAGTTCGGCATACCGGCGATGGGCGGCGTTGGCTGTGGTGTGTCAACCGCGCTGGTGATGCTGTTCATGCTGATAGCGATGAGCGTCTGGGTAAAACGAGCACCGGCTTATCAGCGCAGCCAGCTGTTCTCCCACTTCGAATGGCCGCGCTGGCCGATGCTTCGGCATCTGCTGTCAGTCGGCGTACCGATTGGCATCGCGGTGTTCGCCGAAGCCAGCATCTTTTCCGTGATCGCGCTGCTGATCGGCGCACTCGGCGCAACGGTCGTTGCCGGCCACCAGATCGCGCTGAACTTTACCTCCCTGATATTCATGATTCCGCTGTCACTGGGCATGGCCGTGACCGTACGCATCGGCCAGGAACTGGGCCGCAGTGCACCGAGAGACGCCCGTTTCGTCGCCGGCGTGGGGATCGCCGCGGCACTGGTCTACGCCTGTTTCTCAGCAAGCGTGATGTTGTTGTTCAGCGAGCAGATCGCCCGGATCTATACACCGGACCCGGCGGTCATCGCAGTTGCGGCAAGCCTGTTCTTCTATGCTGCGCTCTTTCAGTTCTCCGATGTCGTGCAGGTCACAGCGGCTGGCGCGCTGCGCGGCTATCAGGACACGCGCATGACCATGATCTACACGCTCTTCGCCTATTGGGGCATCGGGCTGCCGGTGGGCTATCTGCTCGGCCTGACCGATCACCTCGGCACTGCCACAGGACCAGCGGGCTTATGGCAGGGGTTGATCGCCGGACTGAGCTGCGCGGCGCTGCTGCTCAGCGTGCGCCTGGCTCGCAGCGCACGTCGCGAGATTCGTCGCCAAACTGCGCTTCGCAGGACGACAGTCTAGGTGACGGGTAAATACTGCGGCCTAGAGACTGCGTTCGATCCTGCCGTCAGAGCGGGCAAGGTAGCCAGAACCGCACTCCCAAAGCAGTGCTACCCGCTCTTCCGCGCTGAGCGCGTCGAGCCCGCCGCGCAATGCATAGGCGGTAAAGCCGAGCTGGGTCAGCAGAAATACGGCGTTGGCACTGCCCTTACCGCTTTCGCAATAGCACAGATAGGGACGCTGCGGGTTCAACAGGCGGGTTTTCAACCGTAGCAAGTGCAGCGGCATGTGCAACGCTTGCATGGCATGACCCTGCTCGTAGTCGTCAAGCAACCGAACGTCCAGCCACTGAGCACCACAGCCGAGCAGATCGGCCACGTCATCCAGATCGACTTCGCTTACCACCGGTGCTTTGAGCAATTCGAGAAAGTCCGCACGCGCAAGCCGCAGCACGGACCCATCCTCGATCATGGCTATGCTGGCGTTACGGGGGCGTTCCTCGAGTAGTGCCTCCTCGCCAAAACAGGCTCCGGCCTCGAGTTCCGCCAGCAGTTGCTCTCCGCTACCGACAGCCTTGAGCACCTGCGCGCGACCACTCTTGAGGAAATAGCAGCAATCACCCACCTCACCCTCATGGATCAGGGTTCGGCCAGCCGGTGCATCGATCTCCACAAGACGGCCCAGCATGCTGCGTATGTTGGCTGGTGGCACCTGAGCGAACAGCGGATTTTCCAGCAGTCGCTCGAGCCATTCGCCGTCTTCGCCATCCATCGACAGCTGCAGCAAGACATCCTGAAGGGCCTGACGCCAGGACAGCAGCCGCTCCAGCTCTGCGCCGTCCACAGTCAGCAACTGGCAGTCCTCCAGAGCGCGAACTTCAACCAGCTGAGCCAAGGCGATACTGTGCAGGGCAGCTGGCGAGCCGGCCACGACACGTGTCTGCTGCCCGTCGCGGTCGATCAACAGAAGACTGCCGGACATCAGATAGTGACGAGCCGAGGATGCACTTTCAGGCCGCAGAGCCTGGCCAGCCCCGAGCGCTAGCGGCGCGATCCGTACGCGGAGCTCCCACAGCTGGCGCGGCGAAAGGCCATCGAGCGGGACAAGATTGCGCAGCTGGTCGGGGTGCAGCGGCTTGTTCATCCAAGAAAATCCAATCGTCTATCCGTCAATCAGCTTCTGCAGCTGGCTCTCCGCAGCACGGCGCCCTTGCAGACCACCGGTGTGGACGAAGACCAACCGCGCACCGGCAGGAACATAACCGCGCTCGATATAAAGGCGCAATGCCATCATGGTCTTAGCAGTGTATATCGGATCGAGCGGCACGCCACCGTCACGTTCAGTCGCCAGGATGAACCGGGCCAGCTCCTGGTCGAACCTTCCGAACCCACCACGACTGGCGTCCAGCAACTCATAACCGCCATCGGCTACGCCGGCCTGCTCAAGCAGTCTCGCCACATCCGCACTCACCGAATGCGAAGGCGGGCCGGCCAGCGCGCCGAACACTCGATGTCGGCCGGCCTCGCCAATGACCAGGCCAGCCAGTGTGGTTCCGGTACCAGCTGCCAGCCAGATAGCGTCGTAGTCGTCCCAACCGACCGACCCAAGCGCCGCCTGCAAAGCAGGAACCAGCGCGGCGCAGCCCAGAGCGCCGAGCAAGCCGCCGCCACCTTCCGGTATCGGGTAGAAATCCGGGTAGCGCGCTTGCCACGGTTCCCAGAACGTCGGCAGGTGGCGCTCCCGGTAACCGCCGTAGCCAAGCCAGTGCAGTTCCATCCCCCAGGCACGTAGATCGGCCACCGTCGGCGTTTGCTGTTCGTGTCCGCGCAGCAGGCCGACGGTAGCCAGACCGAAGCGACGCCCAGCTGCTGCCACTGCATGCAGATGATTGGAATGCGCACCGCCGAGGCTGATCAGCCCCTCAGCGCCAGCACGACGGGCCGCGTCCAGATGCTTTATCAGCTTGAACCACTTGTTGCCGGATAGCTCGGCATCCACCAGATCCAGGCGTAGTACCGCGACTTCAACCCCGCTGCGCTGCAACCAGTCAAGCGATAGTGGTTGCAGGATCAGCGGAGCATCAAAGGGATGGGATGAAGACAAACGCTCAACTACCGGTGCGCTGCCGGTCTTCCTTACGGTGCCGAGTGCAGCAGTTGGATTCGCCGATCACGAAACGGCTCGGCGTATCGACCTTGTCCAGCGGCATTGCGCAACGCTCACCGCTGGAAAGGGTCGCAACGCAGGCTGGCTTTTGATAATGCTCCAACCACTGCCGATATTGCTCCTCGGAGACGAAGCACTTGGCTGCAGCGTAGGCCAAGGGGTTGGCGCGGTAGCGGGCGAGATCCTGCAAGGCGATGGTCAGATGCCCTGCTCCCGGATGGTACGCCATGAATACGACCCCCTGACGAGACAGCTCCTCCAGCACCCGGTCGCCGCTACCACCCAACTTCTCACACTCGCTCTTCAGCCGCTGGATTTCCTCTTCCAGCTGAGCATCCAGCTCGTTGCGATAGGCCAGTTCGACGTCGCGGATCGCTACCTGCTCCTTGTACTCGGCCACTGCCGCAGCAATACGCGCCTGAGCTTCGTGCTCGAACTGTTCGCGGGCCGCGCCAATCTCGACCCGACCACTGACCTCAAGGGTGCGCAACTGCTTGCTCATTTCCTCGCGGGCTTTCTGGAAGCTCTCACCTTGCGCGGTCAGCTGCGCATGCAGGCTGGCATTGATCTCCGTCTGCTGTTGCAACTGATGCTGCAGCGTGCGGATCTCATCCTGCAGCGCCTTGCGTTCTTTTTCCGCAGCAGCCTCGAGCTTGAGCGCGTCTTCCTCGCGCAACCGCTCCAGGTTGGCAATGCGCTGACGCTGCTGCTTGATCAGCAGCGCGGCCTTCTGCCGCTGCTCGCGTTCATGGCTTTCGGAGCGTTTGGCAGCGGCGTCCTTGCTCGCTTCGGCATACCAGGCGTCTTCGGCGACCATCTGCAGACGTTCGGCGGGTACTGCTTGAGGCGTTTCATCTTCAACCAGCAGACCAAGCTGATTGCGCTTGATGGTTTCGCGCAGCACAACCAGATCGTTGCGCTCGGGGCTGACCTTCGGGTCCCACATGTGCATCTGGTGCCAGGACACCGGACACTGGCTGCGGCAGGCCAGACGAATCGGGCC
The DNA here is from genome assembly GCF_000327065.1 of Stutzerimonas stutzeri RCH2. Lineage (NCBI taxonomy): Bacteria > Pseudomonadati > Pseudomonadota > Gammaproteobacteria > Pseudomonadales > Pseudomonadaceae > Stutzerimonas > Stutzerimonas stutzeri. The sequence continues at coordinate 2,733,512 of NC_019936.1, forward strand.
GGCGCCCATGTCCGGGCCGCGGCCGGTGCGCTCGGCCAACTGGCGCAACGGAATGTTCCAGCCTGCATCGGCGGATCCGTCATCATTGAAGTCGAGACAGAAAAAAACCGCGGCGCGCACTTGCAGCCGCGGGTTGATCATCACGTATACGGCATGCATCTGGCGATCGGCGAACTCGGGCAGTGCGACGACTCCGTCGAGCACCGCCTCGAATTCGGGATACAGCATTTCCTTGCAGATGGCACCTTCATTGAAGAACAGTACGGCTTCGACCATCTGCGGTTTGTTCTGCATGCTCGACTTCCTTTATTGCCCGCAGCAGCGAGCCAGCATTGTCCGGAGCGATCCGGCCATCCAATGCCGTCGCTCCGTTAGTGCCGCAAGTTTAGGGGAAATGTTCAAGCAGGCAATGTGACTGGGTTGGCAGCGAATCCCGGCATTGGGCGTTGCGCGACGCAGCGCCCTGCGGATTTTGCGATGAGCTTTGCTAAATCAGCCTGCGCTGTGGGCAGCAAGACGGCGCTTCATCTCGTCGCCCAGCGCCTGCAAGGCGCTCATGGGACGAATCATGACCTCGAACTCGACGATCTTCCCCGCCTCGTCGAACCGAATCAGATCGATGCCCTTGAGCTCGCGATCGCCCACCCGCGCGCTGAATTCGAGCACCACGTCTGTGCCTTCTGCGCTCGCCAGTTCACGGTGATAGCGGAAATCCTCGAAGACCTGCAGCACGGTATTGAGGATCAGATTGACCGCCGCCGCTCCTTCGTACGGTTTGTAGGCCATCGGCGAGCGAAACACCGCCTGCGGATGCAACAGCTCGGGCAGCCGGCTGAGATCACGCTCGGCGATCATCCGATGCCAGGCTTGCAGGCTACTCGCGGCGCCCGGTTGCAGCACTATTGCACTCTCCATACCTAATCCTCTTGCCAGTGTGGCCGATGGGTTTCGAATCAGAGCGCTGCAGCCAGGCGGCAGCCTTGATTGATCGCGCGCTTGGCGTCCAGCTCGGCCGCCACGTCCGCACCGCCAATCAGATGCACGCGTGCGCCCGCTGCTTCCAGGCCCTCCTGAAGTTCGCGCAGCGGCTCCTGGCCGGCGCAGAGGATCACCGTATCGACCGGCAGCACCTGCGGCTCACCCTCGCCCACGCGGATATGCAGACCGGCATCGTCGATCTGCAGGTACTCGACCGAATTGAGCATCTGCACGTGCTTGTTCTTCAGACCGGTACGGTGAATCCAGCCAGTGGTCTTGCCCAGGCCATTACCCACCTTGGACTTCTTGCGCTGCAGCAGATAAACCTGACGCTTCGGCGCATGCGGAGCCGGCTGAATACCGGCGATACCACCGCGCACCGCCAGTCCGAGATCGATACCCCACTCTTTCCAGAACGCCTCACGGTCCAGGCTGGTGGATTCACCATCATGGGTGATGTATTCCGACACATCGAAGCCGATACCGCCGGCACCGATCACCGCCACCTGCTGGCCGACCGGCTTGCGCTCCAGAATCGCATCCAGATAACCGATCACTTTCGGATGATCGATGCCAGGGATCGCCGGGATTCGCGGTGCGATGCCGGTAGCCAGAATGATGTCGTCAAAACCGCCCGCCAGCAGCGTTTCCACCGTCGCGCGGGTATTCAGCTGCACCTCGACGCCGGTTTCCTGCAGGCGATTCTGGAAGTAACGCAGCGTCTCGTAGAACTCTTCCTTGCCCGGGACGCGCTTGGCGACATTGAACTGGCCGCCGATCTCGCCGGCCGAATCGATCAGCGTTACCTGGTGGCCGCGTTCGGCTGCGATCGTCGCCGCAGCGAGGCCCGCCGGACCGGCGCCGACGACGGCAATCTTCTTCACCGTGGTGGTGGGAATGTAGTTGAGTTCGGTCTCGTGGCAGGCACGCGGATTGACCAGGCAGGTCGTCAGCTTGCCGCTGAAGGTGTGATCCAGACAGGCCTGATTGCAACCGATGCAGGTATTGATGCGCTCGCTATGACCGGCAGCCGCCTTGTTGACGAAGTCCGGGTCGGCGAGGAACGGGCGGGCCATCGACACCATGTCGGCATCGCCCTCGGCCAGCACCTGCTCGGCCACTTCCGGTGTATTGATGCGGTTGGTGGTGATCAGCGGAATGCTTACTTCACCGCGCAGCTTGGCGGTGACCTTGGTAAAGGCAGCGCGTGGCACCTTGGTGGCGATAGTCGGAATCCGCGCCTCATGCCAGCCGATGCCGGTATTGATCAGTGTGGCACCAGCCTGCTCGATGGCTTTGGCCAGCTGCACCACCTCTTCCCAGATGCTGCCGCCTTCGATGAGGTCGAGCATCGAAAGCCGGTAGATGATGATGAAATCCGGTCCTACCGCTTCGCGTACACGGCGCACGATCTCTACCGGCAAACGCATGCGATTCTCGTAGCTGCCACCCCAACGATCAGTGCGATGGTTGGTGTGCGCCACCAGGAACTGATTGATGAAGTAGCCTTCCGATCCCATGATCTCAACGCCGTCATAACCCGCCTGCCGGGCGAGGCTTGCACAGTTGACGAAGTCACGGATCTGCTTCTCGATGCCCTCCTCGTCCAGCTCGCGTGGCGTGAAGGGGTTGATCGGCGCCTGGATGGCACTCGGCGCCACCAGCTGAGGGCTATAGGCGTAGCGCCCGGCGTGCAGAATCTGCATGCAGATCTTGCCGCCGGCCTCATGAACCGCCTGGGTGACGATATTGTGTTCCTCGGCCTCCTCGGGCGTCGAGAGCTTGGCGGCTCCGGCACGTACCGAACCTTCCTCGTTGGGCCCGACTCCGCCGGTGACGATCAGGCCGACACCACCGCGGGCACGCTCGGCGAAGAACGCAGCCATCCGCTCGAAGCCGTTGGGCATCTCCTCCAAACCGGTGTGCATGGAGCCCATCAAGGTGCGGTTGCGCAGTGTGGTAAAGCCGAGATCGAGCGGGGCCAGCAGTTTCGGGAAAGCGGTCATCGGTGCGTCCTCATCATTACGAGTGCCGAGCCTCATGGGGCTGCGGTCGGTATGCAGCGACGATAAACAGCGCAGCTGCTGCGCTCAATGATCCAAAGTGACAACTTTTTGATCCTGCTGCGCAAAACGCTTGGCAATATGGCTCGCTTTACCTAGGCTGTCGGCGTCCATCACAGCCCTTCTTGCCATGCGTACCTATCTGAATATCGCACTGCTGGCAGTTCTTGCCGGCGTCTCTCTCGCGGTCTACCTCGACTGGACGCACGACCGCCGCAGCGGCCCGCTGCTGTCCGATCTGCGCACCCTGCCTATCGAGAGCCGCGGACGGGCGGCTACGGAGGGCAACCTGCTGGGCATCGAAACGCGCCTGCAACCCGCCGACTTCCAGAGTCGCGAGAGGCTTCAGCTGAAGTTTCGGACCTACCTCCAACAGGCAGCCGACGCCGGGATGCTCAGCGAGCGCACCGTCGTGGTGCTGCCGGAACATGTCGGTACGGGCTTGTTCGCATTCGGCGAGAAGCCGGAAGTCCAGCAGGCTCGCACCCTGCGCGACGCCATGCAGTGGATGGCACTCAGCAATCCAGGCAGCTATCTGCGCGCACTCACCGGCAACCAGGGCGACGATCGCCGCACCGGCGCCGTGCTACGCCTGAAAGCCCGGCAAATGGCCGAGGAGTACCAGACAATCTTTGGCGGCCTGGCCAGCGAATTCGGCGTGACGCTTGTAGCCGGTTCGATCGTGCTGCCGGAGCCCTACCTGGAGAACGACCGACTCAAGGTCGGGGACGGCCCGCTGCGCCAGGTCAGCCTGACCTTCGATGGCCGTGGCAAGCCGCTGGGTACGCTGCAATACAAGCACGCGCTGAGCCGCTATGAACGGCGCTACAGCGTCGCCCCGATCCCCGAACCACGCCGCCTGATCGAAACGCCGGCTGGGTCGCTGGCGGTGCTGCTGGGTTGTGATGCCTACCTCGAGCGAACGCCCGCCGAAGCGAAGCTGCTCGCGATACCCGGCGCTCTGGCGGATCCGCAGTCCAGCTGCGGCAGCACGCTTCCCGACACCCAGGGCGAGCGAACGCTGATGCCGGTACAAACTCTCGCACTACCCTGGAACCTGCTTGGCTCTCCACGTCGCCCGGCCCCGCCCGGGCATGGCATTCCGGTGCAGATACACAACCACTGGCTCGGCAACAATCCATGAATACCCAGCGCGTTCGGCTGGGTGATCTGTCGGTTGGTTTTCTGCACAGCCTCAGCGAGGCGCTGCAGCTCCATGGACATGATCCGAAGCCGCTTCTCGAAGCCTACGGACTGGATGCCGAGCGCCTGGCCGAACCCCACGCACGGCTGTCGATTCCTCGTTACATGCGCCTGGGACATGCAGCCATTCAACTTGCTGGCGACCCAGCCCTAGGACTGGAGATGGGCCGCTTGCGCAAGCCCGGCCACCTGGGCCTGGCCGGGCTGACCGCAGCTCAGGCACCTACCGTGCGTGAAGCGGCCCGCGCGCTGATTCGCTACGAGGCACTATATGCGTCCAACTACCGTGGTAGCTCGAGCTTTCACGAAGATGCGGCAGGCGCCTGGTTACGCTTCTACTCCATCAGCCCATACAACGCCTACAACCGCTTCGTGGTGGACACCGTACTGGCCAGCTGGGTCGCGCAGCTCGCCCGGTTGAGCGGTCAGGCGATAGTGCCAACGGCGATTCACATTGACTTTGCGGCGCCGGATTACGCACAACGCTACGAGGCGCTGTTCGGCCGGCCGGTATGTTTCGAAGCACAAGCGAACCAGTTGCAGCTGGATCAGCGCACCCTGGCCCAGCGCAACCCGGATCATTGCCCCGGCACCTGGCGGCATCTGCTCGAGTTGTGCGAAGCCGAGCTGGAACGACGCACCCGCACGCGCAGCCTGCGCGAACGCGTCGCGCAGATACTCGGCCCGATGCTCAAGGGGCAGGAGCCAGATCTGCAGCAGATAGCCGCTCGGCTACAGATGCCGGCCTGGACGTTGCGTCGCAAGCTGGCAGAAGAAGACAGCAGCTACCGGGTGATCCTCAACGACACCCGCCGCGACCTGGCGATGGCTTATATCCGCGATACCGAATCGGCGTTCGGCGAAATCGCCTGGTTGCTCGGCTTCTCGTCGGCAGAGGCCTTTCAACGCGCGTTCAAGCGCTGGAGCGGGCAGACACCGGGAGATTACCGGCGCACCCAGCGGCGCGGAGCCTGACCCGCCCCGCCGATCATCGGTTAGAGCTCGACCGCATCCTCGGCGCAATCCGGATGGTCCTGCTCAGCGGCGTGCCACTCGAGAAGTTCGTCCTGATAATCATCCATAGCAAGATTCCTCGTCGTCTGTTTGCTCAAGGCGCTGTGCCTGTCGTCCATCAAGGTTCGTGCCAGGAAGGCTATACGCCGCAAATGAAGGAATCGTGACGTGATTCACGGTCGCCGGCAGCTTCAAAACGGCGCCATACCCGAAACCACGCCCTATACCAGGGCACGCCTCAGGGAGACGACAGCCCGGCAGCGTTCATCGCCAGGCGTAACAGCCAGGCCACGACACCCAGCGCCAGCACACTGCCGCTCCAGATCAGCACCAGCCAGCTCATACGCTGCCAGAGCGGCTTTGGCTCGCCGCCGGAGGCCGGTCTTTTCGCCTGCTGCCCCATCAGTGATACCCATCCTCCGCACTGACCTTGCCGCGGAACACGTAATAGCTCCACGCCGTGTACATCAGGATCAACGGCAGAATGAGCAGCGCCCCGACCAGGGTGAAGCCCTGGCTCTGTGGCGGTGCCGCAGCCTCCCAGATGCTCACCGACGGCGGAATGATGTTCGGCCACAGGCTGATGCCCAGCCCGCTGTAGCCGAGGAAGATCAGCGCCAGCGTGAGCAGGAAAGGCATGTAGTTGGCGTAGCGCTGAATCGAGCGCAGCAGGCCGAAGGCGCAGAGCAACACCAACACCGGAACCGGCATGAAATAGAGCAGATTGGGCATGCTGAACCAGCGCTCGGCGATGTCCGGATGGGTCAACGGCGTCCACAAACTGACGATGCCGGTGACCACCAGCACCGCCCAGACCAGCGGAATGCCGATATCGTGCATGCGTCGCTGCAGATCGCCGGCGGTGCGCATCATCAACCATGTGCAACCCAGCAGTGCATAGGCAACGATCAGCGCCAGCCCGCAGAACAGCGAGAATGGCGTCAGCCAGTCCAGTGCTCCGCCGGCGTAGGCCCGATCCTCGACCGGCAACCCGCTGATGAATGCGCCAAGCACGACGCCCTGGAAGAAGGTCGCGACCAGCGAGCCGCCAATGAAGGCCTTATCCCAGACGTGCTGGCGCTCGCGAACCACCTTGAAGCGGAACTCGAAGGCCACGCCGCGGAAGATCAGCCCCATCAGCATGAAGATGATCGGCAGATACAGCGCCGACAGCACCACCGAGTACGCCAGCGGGAAGGCCGCGAACAACCCTGCCCCGCCAAGTACCAGCCAGGTCTCGTTACCGTCCCAGACCGGCGCTACGGTATTCATCATCACGTCGCGATCGGAACTGTCCTGCACGAACGGGAAGAGGATGCCAACGCCCAGATCGAAGCCGTCCATCACCACGTACATCATGATGCCGAAGATGATGATCACGGCCCAGATAAGAGAAAGATCGATACCCATGGCTCAGTTCCTCTCGCCCAGTTGATCGCCTTGTTCATGAGAGATGGCCTCGTCCGCAGCGGAAATGGGCCGCATCGGCGTCCGCGCCTCCCCAGGACCTCCGGCGCCTTTTTCGCGACCTTCGCTGACCACCGGGCCTTTCTTCACCAGCCGCAGGACATACACCATCCCCACCCCGAACACGGCGAAGTAGACGACCACGAACATCGCCAGGGTGAGTCCCAGCTGGCCGGCACCATGATTGGATACCGCATCGGCGGTGCGCATCAGGCCGTAGATCACCCAGGGCTGCCGGCCGATCTCGGTGGTGTACCAACCGGCCAGAATGGCAATCAGCCCTGACGGCCCCATCAACAGCACCAGGCGCAGGAACGGCCGTGAGCTGTACAGGCGATCCCCCCGCCGCAGCAGCAGGCTCCAGATCCCCGTGACGATCATCAGCAGGCCGAGCGCGACCATGATGCGGAAGGTCCAGAACACGATGGTGGAGTTCGGCCGATCCTCAGGCGGAAAATCCTTCAGCGCCGGAATCGGCTCGGTCAGGCTGTGCTTGAGAATGATGCTGGCAAGATAGGGGATCTCGATCTTGTAGCGCGTTTCCTCCGCCTCCATGTCTGGCCAGCCAAACAGCAGCAGCGGGGTCGGCCCGCCTTCGGAATTGTCCCAGTGTCCTTCCATCGCGGCGATTTTCGCCGGCTGGTATTCGAGGGTGTTCAACCCGTGAAAGTCGCCGATCACCGCCTGCACCGGCGCAACCAGCAGCGCCATCCACATCGCCATCGAGAGCATCTTGCGGATGGCCGGGGTGTCCTTGCCGCGCAACAGGTGCCAGGCGGCGGAAGCGCCGACGAAGAACGCCGTGGCGAGGAACGCCGCGACGGCCATGTGCGCAAGGCGGTAAGGGAACGACGGATTGAAGATGATCGCGAACCAGTCCACCGGCACCACGATGCCGTCGATGATCTCGTGGCCTTGCGGGGTGTGCATCCAGCTATTGGACGCCAGGATCCAGAAGGTCGATATCAGCGTGCCGATGGCCACCATCAGCGTCGAAAAGAAGTGCAACCGCTCACCCACGCGGTTCCAGCCGAACAGCATCACGCCGAGAAAGCCCGCCTCCAGGAAGAACGCAGTCAGCACTTCATAGGTGAGCAGCGGCCCGGTGACGCTTCCGGCAAATTCGGAATAGGCGCTCCAGTTGGTACCGAACTGGTACGCCATGACGATTCCGGACACCACGCCCATGCCGAAGTTGACCGCAAAGATCTTCAGCCAGAAGTGGTACAGATCGCGGTAGACCTCCTGCCGGGTCTTCAGCCATAGCGCTTCGAGCACCGCTAGAAAGCTGGCAAGGCCGATAGTGATGGCCGGAAAGATGATGTGAAAGGTGATGGTGAAAGCGAACTGGATTCGCGCAAGCTCAAGTGCTTCCAATCCGAACATGGGCAGCTCCTCGTCAAATGACCGCCCGCCTCGTCTGTGACGGCGAATACGGGGTCCAGCACAAATGACAGCAGATCGCGCCAAGGGTGCAGCGCAACCGCCGCGCCAAGTCGTCGCGCCTGGATCGACGGTCGGGCCGACCGCACACCCCGGGTCTATGCTGGTCACAGCCGAGTCAACCGAGGAGTCCTGCCGGTGCAGATCCGTTCCTTCATTCCGCCGTACATCCTCGACCGCATCATCGACCACGGCTCGCCTTACCAGCGCGGGTGTGCGCGACAAACCCTCGACCACGTTCACAGCCTGCTGCCCAACCCCGGCCCGCCTCGCCCCACGGCAATCGCCGAGCTTGGCGAACTACGCACACCCGGGCATCCACAGCGGCGAATTCACGATGCCGAACAGCGCATGCAGTTACCTGGCATACCGCGGCGTCGCGAAGGCCTGCCGGCCAGCGGGGATGCGGCCGTAGACGAGGCTTATGACGCGCTGGGCGCTACCTACACATTCTTCTGGCAGGTGTTTCAGCGCGACTCGATCGATGACCTGGGCATGCCACTGATCGGCACAGTCCACTACGGGCAGGGCTACGAGAACGCCTTCTGGAACGGTGAGCAGATGGTCTTCGGGGACGGCGACGGCGAGCTGTTCCAGCGTTTCACCCGATCGCTGGATGTGGTTGCGCATGAGCTGGCCCATGGGGTGATCGAAAGCGAAGCGGGGCTGGTCTACTTCAATCAGCCCGGCGCGCTGAACGAATCCATTTCGGACGTGTTCGGCGTACTGACCAAACAGCATGCACTCGGCCAGACTGCCGCCGAGGCGGACTGGCTGGTCGGTGCCGAGCTGCTCACCGACAAGGTCAGCGGCGTGGCCCTGCGCTCCATGGCCAATCCGGGTACAGCCTATGACGACCCGCTGCTCGGGCGCGATCCGCAGCCAGCACACATGCGCGACTTCATCGAGACCCGCGAAGACAACGGCGGCGTGCACCTTAACTCGGGCATTCCCAACCGCGCGTTCTATCTCGTCGCCACTGCGCTGGGCGGCTATGCCTGGGAACAGGCCGGGCGGATCTGGTACGCCACCCTCTGTGACCCGCAATTGCCCAACGATGCGGACTTCGTGACGTTCTCCAGCGCGACCCTGGCCCACGCTGCGAAACTGTTCGGCCGGCAGTCGTCGCAGGTGCAGGCCTTGCACGAAGCATGGACGTCGGTGGGCGTAGTGCCACGCTAAGGAGGCAACATGAAAATGCCTGCACTCGGTCCGGATGCCTCCTTGCGCGTATCACGCCAGGGCGGTTTCGCCGCCGCGCCTGGCCTGGCGCGACCGCGCCAGATCGAATTCGCCGACTGCAACGCGGCCCAGCGCCAGGGTCTCTGCTCGGTACTCGAACAGTGCCTGCCTGTTGCCAGCAAGCATGTCGGCCATGGCGACCAACGTTTTTTCAAGGTCGAGGTGCATTACCGCCGCGAGAACGATGACGCCGAGATGATCCTGCAGATCGCCGAGGAGCGGGCCCCTCAAGAGTTGTTGCAGCTCTGGAAGGACGGCGCGATTCCTGGCGGATCGCCCTAGATCAGAACCGCACAATCCCACCTGCAGCGAGCAAAGCGGTGAACTGTGCCGCCGGAAGTGGCCGCGAGAGCAGGTAGCCCTGGAACTCGTCGCAACCATTTCGGCACAGGAAGTCGAACTGCGCGGCGTTCTCTACCCCCTCGGCGACCACCGTCTTGTGCAGGCTCTTGCCCAGTGAAATGGCGGCGCGGGCGATCATCGCCACCTCCTCCTCCTGTTCCAGCCCGGTGACCAGCGAGCGATCGATCTTGATGATGTCCAGCGGGAAACGTCGCAGATAACTGAGCGCCGAGTAACCGGTACCGAAATCGTCCATCGCCAGCCGAAAGCCCCGCGCCTTGAACTCGGCAAGAATCGCCACGGCGCGCGTACCGTCACCGAGAAATACCGTTTCGGTGATTTCCAATTCGACCTGGTTCGGCGGCAGACCGACGTCATCCAGTACTGTACAGACCCGGTCAACCACATCATCACCAAGAAACAGCAGCGGTGACAGATTGACCGCCACCATCAGCGGGATGGCCCGCCCCGCGTTCCACTGCCGAGCGTCGCTGAAGGCGCGGCGCAGCACGGCCAGCGTCAGCGGCATGATCAGGCCGCTTTCCTCTGCCACGGGAATGAAACGATCCGGCCCGATGACGCCCAACTGCGCATCGGTCCAGCGTGCCAGTGCCTCGACCCCGACTATGCGTCGCGAGGCATCGACCTTCGGCTGGTAATGCACCGAAAACTCATCACGCTCCAACGCCGCGCGCATCGCCGCTTCAAGGTTCAGTCGCTCGTCAGCGATCCGGTTGAGGTCATGGGTGAAGAACTGGAAATTGTTGCGTCCGCGTTTTTTTGCCGCGTACATGGCGATGTCGGCATGCTTGAGCAAGGTTTGCGCGTCCTCGCCATCCCCCGGAAACATCGCTACACCGATGCTCGCACCCACCTGAAACTCCCGACCGGCCAGCGTGACAGGTCGCCGGATCTCGTTCAGCACCCGCTCCAACAGCGAAATGACTGTGCTGATGCGGTAGTGATCGCTGAGCACCAGCACGAACTCGTCACCACCCACCCGCGCAACGGTGTCGGAGCCGCGCAGGCTGCCGGCCAAGCGGGCGGCGATGCTCTTGAGCAGCTCGTCGCCGGCGACATGACCGAGGCCGTCGTTGATGAATTTGAAGTTGTCCAGATCGATGAACACCAAGGTCAGGTAGTAGCCCAGGCGCGCCGCGCGCGCGAGCCCCTGTTCGATACGGTCGTTGAGCAGGATGCGATTGGGCAGTCCGGTCAACAGATCATGGTTGGCCTGGCGCTCGAGCTGTTGCTGATAGTGCTTGCGCTCGGAAATGTCCTGCACCGTGCCTTCGTAGCAGATGAACTCGCCGTTGGCGCCGCGCACCACGTGGGCGTTTTCGGATATCCAGATACGCGTGCCGTCTCGGCGATACACCTCGGACTCGAAATTGAGCACCTCGCCCTGGTGTTCCATCAGCCGACAGAACGCCTCGCGACGTCCACCTTCCACATACAGGCGGCGCTCGATGTCGGCGAGATCAGCCACCAGTTCGGTGGCGCTGTCGTAACCGTAAATGCGCGCCAGGGCAGGATTGGCCGCCAGGTATCGACCGTCACGGGTCGACTGGAAAATCCCCTCGGAGGCGTTCTCGAAAATGCTGCGATAACGCAGTTCGGCCTGCTCCAGGGCATCGAGGATCGCCCGTTGCGCGGTGATATCCTCGATGAAGCCCTCCACGACGATCTCGCCCTGCTCGTCCGCCACCGCGACGCCGCGCTCAATTACCCATTTGTGCGCCCCGGACGCGGTACGGATTCGATAATGCACGCAGAAACGCCCCACCGCGGCGACGGCTTGCTCGATACAGCGCCGCACGCGCAGTCGATCGTCTGCATGCGTGATCCGCTCCCACGTAATGCGCGTTTCATCAACCAGCTCCGCAGCGCTGTATCCACACAAGCCCAGCGCGCCCTGACTGACGAAGATCATCGTCCACGATGCATCGTTGCGGCAGCGGTAGGCCATGCCTTCCAGGTTGTTGATCAAGGTGTCGAGCACACGAGAGCGGTCCAGCACTTCGCAGGAGAGCAGAGTGCTCGGACCGTTGGCAGAAGAATCAAGAGTCATGGGGGGCATGCTTGCAGTGGTTGCGGCCCGTCCGGCGCTGACGAAGCTCAGCTCCGGGCGCAGAACGAATGAGCCGAAAAGGCAGAAAGCCACTACTGAGCAAGAAGCGCTCCAGCCGCAGCGCCAGTGCAACTGCGCGTTTGCGGCTGCCATTGGCTCCGCTGATGCCCCACAACGGCGCACCCGCCTGTCGCGGCGCGGACCCATGCGCCAACCTGGTGCTCATGCGTCCCCTAGCCAAGCGGAGCCCGGCAGGTCAGTGCATTCCACGCTTCGCCGCAGGTGCAACAGTTGTTCGCCTTGCTGCTGCCGGCACGTCGCACTCAAGCGCAGCGCGCAAAAGCAGTGCGCTTGCGCAGGCGGCCGTGGCAGCGAGCAGCACGACCACACCGGCAGCGCTCCAGCCAAACGCCGTTGTCACGCTGCCGACCGCGACCGGACCGAAGAGCTGGCCGAGATTGCTGCCCTGCATGAGCAGGCCGACGGCGATCGGTACCAGCGTGGCTTCACGTACGGCCAGCGGCGCAGAGGCCAGCAAAGTCGCCGGGATCAGCCCGCCTACGGCGGAGAACAGCAGGCATAACAGGAAAGTCGTCGGCGCCTCGAACAGGCCGAGGAAAATACCGAGCCCACACGCCCCCATGACCGCGCTGGCGAAAATCAGCAGGGAGCTACGCCCGACGCCCCGCCCCAGCAGGTATCCCGCCGCCAGGTTGCCGCCGGCATTGACCACACTGGCCAGCGCGCTCAACAGGCCCGCGCTGCGGTAGCTGATGTCCATACGTTCCATCAGCAGAACCGGCAGAAAGCTGAACAGCGCAAAGAACATCAGGCTGTACAACGCGAATACGATCGCCAGCAACGCGGTCGCGCGGGAACGCAACACTTGCCGAACATCAGCGATCACCCTGCTCGACAGCCCACGCGAAGCGTCCCGAGGTATGCAGTACACGACCATCGTAGCGGCAAGCACGGCGAGCGCCGCGCTCGCCCACCAGAGCCATTGCCAGCCTGGAAAAAGCGGCCCAACAACCATGACAAGCGCCATCCCGCACGGCATGAAGCAGCTCCAGAGCGCGAACGCCTTGTCGCGTGCCACGCCGGTCAGCAGGCGCTCAAGTATCGCCGGCCCGCCGACGATGATCAGCAGGAATCCCAGCCCCTCCAGCAGCCTGGAAACCAGCAGGAGGGCGAAGGACGGTGCGAGCCCACCCGCGGCCCCGGCGAATGCTGTTATGCCCAGACCCATCAGCAGGGTTCGCTGGCCGCCTAGCGCGGCCGCCACCGCGCCTGCTGGCGCACCGCCCAGCAGGCCGAGCACGGCAAATATCCCGGTCAACCAGCCGACTTGGCCCAGGCTCACCCCCAGATCCGTCTGCAGCATCGGCGCGGCGATGGCAGCCTTGCCCAGATGCAGGGACGCCACCACGCCGCAAGCCAGGATGACCCAGGCGACAAGCCGCCTCGGCGGCGCAAGGAGCACGGCATTCACCGCGGCGTCCCGAACGAATGCGTCGCCAGAGCAGCAGCGATGCGGGCGACATGCGCGCCTTGGTAACGCGCGCCCTCCAGCTCGTTCTCGCTCGGCTGCCGATCACCGCCACTGCCGTCGTCGGAGAGCGTCGAAGCGCCGTAGGGCGATCCGCCGGTCACCGCATCCATGCGCAGCTGGCCTTTGAAGCTATACGGCAGGCCGACCACGACCATGCCAAAGTGCAGCAATACCGTATGTGTCGCCAGAATTGTGCTCTCCTGGCCGCCGTGCTGGCTGCCCGTCGAGGTGAAGACGCTGCCGACCTTGCCGACCAGCCTGTCTTCGGCCCATAGGCCGCCACACTGATCGAGGAAGTTCTTCATCTGCGATGCCATGTTGCCGAAGCGCGTCGGCGTACCGATCACGATGGCGTCGTAGTCAGGCAGCTCCGACACGGAAGCGACGCCTGCTGATTGGCTCATCTTGTAGCCCGCCTTGTGCGCGACCTGCTCGGGGACCAGTTCGGGAACTCGCTTGATGTCGGCAAGCGCACCCACCTCACGGGCACCTTCGGCTACGGCCTGGGCTAGCGCCTCGATATGACCGTAGGACGAGTAATAGAGCACCAGTACTTTCGTCATTGTTGCAATCCTCTGATGACATTGACGCAAGCAAGGCTAATCACTACAAACGCTCACGAAGAGTGATTAAATTTCGATCAACTCGATCTACGGTGCAGATCATGCTCGATGGAATGACGCTGGATCAGATACGTACCTTCGTAACCGTGGCCGACAGCGGTAGCTTCCGCTCCGGCGCCGCGCGACTTATGCGTGTGCAATCGGCGGTCAGCCATGCGATCGCCAATCTCGAATCCGAGCTCGGCCTGCAACTGTTCGATCGCAGTGGCTACCGTCCCGTGCTCACCGCCGAAGGCCAGGCCTTGCTGGCCCACGCGCGCGACATCCTGCTGCGGGCGGACGCCATGCGCGCACGCGCGCGCGCACTGGGCGCCGGCGTCGAACTGGAGCTGTCACTGGTGGTGGATACCCTGTTTCCCATCGAACTGGTCGCACGAGCCGTCAGCGCCGCCAGCGCAGCGTTTCCCTCGACCAGCTTTCGCCTGGAGTCGCAACCGCTGGGCGGCCCGATTGCGGCCTTGGATGACAAGCGCTGCACGCTCGCGATCATCGTCGGCGAGGACTTCCGAAACCCTCGGGTGGCGCTGGAAGCCATCGGCTCGGTACGGCAGATCGCAGTGGTAGCTGCAGCACACCCGCTCGCCAAGCACAGCGACCGCGCACCGCTGGGCTTGGCCGACCTGGCTGGCCATCTGCAGGTGGTCCTGACCGACCCTACCTCGCTCTCCCAAGGCCGCTCGTTCGGCGTGCTATCCCCTTTCACCTGTCGAGTGAACACCCAGGAAGCGAAGGCGACCTTGATCCGCACCGGCCTCGGCTGGGGGAGACTGCCGGCATGGCAAATCGAGGAAGACCTGGAAGCTGGTCGGCTGGTGCGCGTAGCCATTCCCGATCTGGGCAGAAACGGCGAGGTGCAATCCGAGGCCTACCTGGCTCACCGCCTGGACGAACCGCTCGGCCCTGTGGCGCAGGCGTTTCGCCGAGCGCTGCTTGAGCAAACCAGGTGCTAGGCCCGAGACCGAAATACGGAAGCGCACGCAGCCGCTGTTAGCCAAGCCCACCTCCCCGCCCGACGTCGATGCCATACGATCACGGTCGCCCGGGACAAGCACGGCTCACCTCGATCGCGCAAAACTGCGTCGCCTCTCAATGCGCCAGAGCTGCTTCGATCACCGCAATGTCGATCCTGCTCATCTGCATCATTGCATCGAAGGCACGCTTGGCCGCCGCCCGATCAGAACCGGCCAACGCTTGCGTCAGGACGCGCGGAGTAATCTGCCAGGACACGCCCCACTTGTCCTTGCACCAGCCGCAGGCGCTCTCCTGGCCGTCATTGCCAACGATCGCATCCCATAATCGGTCCGTTTCGGCTTGATCGTCGGTTGCCACCTGAAAGGAGAACGACTCGTTGTGCTGAAACGCCGGCCCACCGTTCAGGCCAAGGCAGGGAATGCCCAGGACGGTGAATTCGACAGTGAGGACATCGCCCTGCTTGCCCGCCGGATAGTCGCCAGGTGCAAGAAGGACAGCCCCCACAGCGCTGTCCGGGAAGGTCCTGGCGTAGAACGTCGCAGCGTCTAGCGCGGCATCGTCGTACCAGAGGCAAATGGTGTTCTTGCCGGTCATGGGGGTCTCCTTGAAGACGACGGTTGCATTGCATCAGGGCCGCAGGCGAAACCGACGCAGGGTGCCGCTCACTGCAGCCTTGTTTCCAGCCTGCAAGCGTAGCCCCACTGCGCAGACGAAACCTGTAGACAACCGGCACCGTCATGACCGACCGTCCATTCGCGACAGCTGGTGTGACTGCGTTCTTTCGCCGAGTGGATCGCAACGAAGATGCGATTGTTATCCGCAAAGCGCGTTGCGGCACCGATTGCGGTGTTTTCTGGAAAGTCACAACACGCGTATGCCATCTAGTCTTGGATGCACGACGCAACAATCGAAGCGCGTTGCGGCCCGCCCATATCACCGACCAGGAGGCTTCATGATCGATTCCAGTGTGTCTCACAAGCGCGCCGTTTTTCGTGCACTGCACCAGTCAGGCTGCTTCGTGCTGCCCAATCCCTGGGATGCCGGCAGCGCCGCCGTTCTGGCTGCAATGGGCTTCAAGGCCTTGGCCACGACCAGTTCCGGCTACGCCTGGTCCTGCGCCCGTGCCGATGGACAGATGGCGCGAGACGCAGTGCTGGCCCATATGCGCGGCATGGTTCAAGCGACGGCTCTACCGGTGAATGGCGACTTCGAAAGCGGATTCGCCGAGACACCCGAAGGGGTGGCTGAAAGCGTGCGCATGGCAGTCGAGACCGGCATAGCGGGCATTTCCATCGAAGACTCCACAGGCGACCCGCGCGAGCCGCTGCGGGAGATCTCGCAGGCCACGGAGCGAATGTACGCCGCACGTGAGGCGATCGACGCAACAGGCGGCGAAACACTACTGATTGGTCGGGCCGAGAATTTCTTCGTAGGGCGCCCGGATCTCGACGACACCATTCAGCGTCTTCAGGCGTACGCCGAGGCAGGCGCTGACTGTCTCTATGCACCAGGTATCAGGACCCGCGAACAGATCAGCGCGGTCGTCGCCGCAGTCGCACCCAAACCGGTCAATGTGCTGATCGGCTGGGACAGCGACCTGACTGTTCAGGACCTCGCCGATCTCGGCGTACGCCGCATCAGTGTAGGTGGCGCCCTGGCACGCGCCGCGTGGGCCGGCTTTCTAAGCGCTGCGCGCTCTATCGCCGAACACGGACGCTTCGATGGATTTTCAAACGCCGCCTCAGGCGCAGAGCTCGACGCCCTGTTTGGCAAGCTGGAGAAGCCATAGGCGGATCAGCAACCCGCGAAGCGTGGCCTCGACGGGTGGCCGGGCGACTCGAACCCTGCATGAGCGTTATGCATTGCCTTTGCGTTGCATGAACTCGACGAAGTTATCCGATGCATATCCGGCGCTGCCATTCGCCGCGAACGGTGCGTCGACCTTACGCAGCATCCTCTTGCTCGCATCGGCAGGCGACATTGGAAAGAACGCGCCACCCGGCTCTGAGTGCATATAGAAATCGCCCAGCTTGGCCCCTCAGTGCTCGCAGTGGTTCATGTAGTAGGTAGCCCCGGCCTGCTTGCTGTAGGCAGGCCTATAGCGGGTCGTATGGGAACGAAGCTGCACCAATACCGCCGGCGCCAAGCCAGACACATTCGATACCGTCCCGATTTCACCCTGTCGCATCCAGTCGCCGTGGCGACTGCCTAGGGTCAATGCCCCATCACCCTGAGCCGCAGTAGGCGAGGCTTCCGTCAGCCGCTACGCTGTGAGCGGTTCAACCCCACTCTGCAAGCTGGCGGTGATTGTGGACAAGTTCCAGGAAATGAAGGTGCTAGTGGCCGTTGCGGAAGCGGAAAGCTTCGCCGCAGGCGCTAGGTTGGTGGGTATGTCACCGCCGAGCGTGACCCGGGTGATAGCAGGATTAGAAAATCGGCTGGGCACCCTGCTGTTGGCACGCAATACGCGCAGCCTGCGTCTGACTGAAGCGGGTCGGCGTTTCGTGGAAGACTGCAAGCGCATTCTGATGGACCTGGACGAAGCCGAAGAGCTGGCGACTAGCAACAATATTCGCCCCCGCGGCAACCTGACGGTGACGGCACCAGTGATGTTCGGCGAGCTGTTTCTGATACCGCTGATCACCGAGTATCTTGCCGCGAACCCCGAAGTGACCCTCAATGCCCTGCTAGTGGATCGTCTGGTGAACATGGTGGACGAGGGCGTGGATGTCGCCATCCGCATCGGCGAGCTGCCGGAAAGCGGCCTCCAGGCCATCAACGTCGGACATATTCGCCCGGTCGTGTGTGCCGCGCCTGCCTTTCTCGAACGTGTCGGCCGACCGCAACAACCCAAGGATGTGCTGGCACTGCCGATGGTGATGTCATCGGCAAGCACCCTGCTCACAGAGTGGCAGTTCAAGGTCGGCGAAGCCGTCATCGCCCTGCATCCCAAACCGCGCCTGATGGTCAGCTCCAATCAGGCTGCGATCAATGCCGCACGCACGGGCTGGGGCCTCACGCGGGTACTGTCCTACCAAGTGGCCGAGTGGGTGGCGAAGGGGGAGTTGGAGATCGTTCTTGAGGCTTTTGAGACTACAGCGCTGCCGGTACATGTTGTGTATCAGGGAGGTAAACGACTACCCGCCAAGGTGCGCACGTTTGTCGATTATTGCGCCAGCCGGTTCATGGCAGACTCGGCGCTGCAAGCCGCGCCGGTAACCTAAACAGTGAGCCGATATAGCCAGCTACAGACCTTCGAAGCCGTGGCACAGGCCGGCAGTCTGGCCGCGGCGGCACGGCAGCTGGGGCAGTCGTCGGCGACAGTTATGCGCACCATTGCCGCGCTGGAAGCGCGCTTGCACAACACCCTGCTGATTCGCGGACCGCGCGGTGTCGAGCTGACCCCTGCTGGCGAGCAGTTCGCGCAGAACGGTCGGCACATCCTGGAACAAACCACGGAGGCCGAGCGCTCTGCGGCCGGCCTACATGCCAGTCCCAATGGGCAGCTGACGGTGGCGTTACCGTTGCTGATGGATCTGCAGATAATCACGCCCATCGCCCTCGCCTATTTGAATGCGTTTCCGGACGTGCAGCTGAACATCCAATCCAGCGAAGGCGTACCCAAACTGCTCAAAGAAGGCATTGATGTTGCGCTGGTCCTTGGCCAGTTGCCCAGCTCCTCGGAGTTCGCCATGCCCTTGGGCGCAGTCAGGCCGATTGTCTGTGCCTCACCGGCCTACCTCGACACATGGGGGCGGCCCGAGATCCCCGACGATCTCAAAGCACATCGGGCGGTCGCCTCCACCGCAGCTGGTTACGCTGCACAT
This sequence comes from Stutzerimonas stutzeri RCH2, assembly GCF_000327065.1. NCBI lineage: Bacteria > Pseudomonadati > Pseudomonadota > Gammaproteobacteria > Pseudomonadales > Pseudomonadaceae > Stutzerimonas > Stutzerimonas stutzeri. The sequence continues at coordinate 2,752,309 of NC_019936.1, forward strand.
TGGCATTTTCGCAGTGGACGTTCCATCCGTTCGGTAAAACCCATGCCCGTACTCACCTGCACGACCCAGCGCGCGGCTATCCATGCGGCCACCCTGGGGCTTGGGCTGCTCCGCTGCATGAATTTCGAAGCCCACGATGAACTGCACCGCGGCGTTCTTGAACCGGTACTGACAGGTTTCGCCCCCGCCGACGTGCCGGTGCAGTTGATCTACCGGCATGGCCGCCGCGCCGAGGCGCGTGTGCGGACTTTCGTTGACTTCGCCGCGCCTTTGCTCCGCGCCCACCCAGCCTTCCAAGCACTGAACTGACGAAGCATTTCACTGCGCACAGCGTGCCTGTATTTCAGAAAACGAAATTATGGATTGCTCGGCGTGGTGATTCTGCTTAGCCCTGCAAGCGCGCAGCATGGTTCCACCAGCGCGATGACCACCGAGGTGAATTGACGCTGCGCTGATTCCCTGGAACACATTGCGGAGCTATCACCATGCCACAGCCCATCAAACTGTATCGTCACCCGCTTTCGGGGCACGCCCATCGAGTTGAGTTGATGCTTTCGCTGCTGAAGCTGCCCTACGAGCTTCTGTTTGTCGACTTGGCCAAGGGCGAACACAAATCCTCCGAGTTTCTGAGCATCAACGTGTTTGGCCAGGTGCCGGTCATTGACGACAACGGCACCCTGATCAGCGACTCCAACGCGATTCTGGTCTACCTGGCCAAGCAATACGGCGGCGACAGCTGGCAGACGCCCGACCCACTCGCAGAAGCACGCATCCAGCGCTGGTTATCGGTGGCTGCCGGTCAGCTGGCCAACGGCCCTGCGGCGGCCCGGCTGATCACGGTGTTCGGAGCACCCTTCAACGCCGAAGAGGTCATCGCGCGCGCCCATATGCTGCTCCAGGTGATGGACGCCGAACTCGCCGGCAAGCGCTTCCTGACGGGTGCCCAACCCACCATTGCCGATGTCGCTAACTACACCTACATCGCCCATGCGCCAGAGGGCAACGTCTCGCTTGAGCCCTATCCGAATGTGCGAGCCTGGCTGGAGCGCATTGAAGCCCTGCCCGGCTTCGTACCCATGCAGCGCACCGCCATTGGTCTGCAAACCGCTGAGTAAGAACCGAACTGCCGGCTTCCGGCAGCAACTCGAGGAGCATCAGCCATGGATCGCCTACCCGAACACCGTAAATCGCCCTGGCACGCCGGTGAAAAGAAGCTCCAGGAGGCCTTTCATGCCTCTGAGCGGCTGGAGGTGCTCGGACAGAGAGTCATTCGAGACCACATGCCTGATCAGCACCGGGAGTTCTTTCACCAGTTGCCGTTCGTGGTAGTCGGCGCGGTGGACGCCGAGAATCGTCCTTGGGCCACCTTACTGGAAGGGCCGGAAGGCTTTGCCACCTCCGCAGATCCACAGCACCTGTTTCTGGCAGCGCATGCCGACCAACACGATCCAGCCGCCTCCGGGTTGCGCGCGGGCCAGGCCATCGGCTTGCTCGGCATTGAGCTGCATACGCGGAGGCGCAATCGCATGAATGGTGTGATTCAGCGTTCCTCGACCGACGGCCTTGAGGTACTGGTCGAGCAGTCGTACGGCAACTGCCCGAAGTACATTCAGACGCGTTCCTATACCCGGGTCCCGCGGCGAGCAGACGACGCTGAACCGTGCCGGGAATTCAGCAGCCTGGACGCACACACCAGCGCGCTCATTCGCGCGGCTGACACCTTCTTCGTCGCCAGCTACGTCGGGTATGACGCTCGCACGCGCGCCGTGGATGTTTCCCATCGCGGTGGCCGTGCCGGTTTCATCAAGGTCGAAGGCAGCCGCCTGACCATTCCGGATTATGCGGGCAACCTTTTCTTCAACACCCTGGGGAATCTGCAGGCTAATCCGGTTGCCGGGTTGCTCTTCGTCGATTTCGCCACGGGCGACATGCTACAACTCACCGGCCGCACGGAACTGCTACTGGACAGCCCGCTGATCAAAGCCTTCGAGGGCGCCGAGCGGCTCTGGGCCTTCGAAGTCGAGCACGTGGTGCTGCGAGCAGGCGCGGTAGCGATCCGATGGCAGTTTCACGATTACGCCCCCACCAGCCTGGCAACCGGTACCTGGTTGGAAGCTGATGAACGCCTGCACCAGTAGGTACAACGCGGGGTTGGCAGAAATAGCGGTGGCGCGTGTGCAACGAGGGAGCAGTCATCCATCGAACTGAGCGCGCTGTACCTCAAGCGCTCGACCCGTTCATTGGAGATCGACGATTGCCTGACATCTGCGCCGAAACACTCAGGCCGTTTGTGGATTAGCAGCTGGCCGAAGGCGTAACGAATCGAACAGTGAATATCGCATCAGAACGCGTGATCAGCCTTCTCAACCTGCGCCATCGCACATGGCGAGATGAGACCAAGCGCCCTGGTTGGCGTCGGCCTCGAAGATTGGCGTCAGAGTAATTTCCCGCAAAACTCCGGCAAGGGCCAATCAGCGGGCACAAAAAAAGCTGCCCTTGGCAGCTTTCCCTGTTCCACCCTTTAGTTCAAAAGGAGGATGTGTATGGCGCAGCGGACGGGACTCGAACCCGCGACCCCCGGCGTGACAGGCCGGTATTCTAACCGACTGAACTACCGCTGCGCGTCGGCCGGACTTTCGTCCGAAATCTCACAAAGGTTGGTGGCTGATGACGGGATCGAACCGCCGACCCCCTGCGTGTGATGCAGGTGCTCTCCCAGCTGAGCTAATCAGCCGATCGCCTTGCGAGGCGCGCAATTTACTCACCCCCCTACGCTAAGTCAACAACAGCATTGAATTTTTTTTAGGGAACTGTGGTCAACTGATGCTGCCACCACGCTTTGTAACCTGGCCGGTGCATCATCGGATTGGGAAGGCTGGGTACAAATTCGCTGCGGCTTACTCGAAAGTGTTCTAAAAGAGCTTTATCGCCTGACAGAGGCAAGCCCGCGTCCAGGGAACCGAATAACAAAAGCGCCACGGAGTATTTCGCTTGCCACTGCTGGGAAAACTGCGCAATTACCGCCGCTACGCCCCCCTGACCATCAGCACCGTGCTTCTCTGCCTGTTCGCGGTATACCTCGCGATGCAGATCGAGCAATGGATGCTCTTATCCCGCGCCCCGGCTCCGACTGATATCTACGAGCAGGGCACCGCGAACCCCGGCGGGCCCGATATGCAGCGGCTGGAAATACTCTTCGGCTCAGCTGCCCCGACCGATGCAATGGCGCCGTCCGTAGCTGCCAGCGGATTCACTCTGCGCGGCAGCTTCGTCCATGTCGAACCGCAACGCTCCAGCGCCATCGTCCAGGTCGACGGTCAGCCACCTCGACTGTACTGGCAGGGCGAGGAGCTATCCGGTGGTGTCAGCCTGCACAAGGTCTACCCTGATCGAGTCGAGCTGCTGCGCAACGGTACTGTTGAAGTCCTGCATTTTCCGCAGATCCGCTCACCAAGCTACGTTCCCGACGCACTGAGCGACACGCCCTATCAGGACGAAGCCCCATATGCCGAGCCATCGGATGAGGAAACGCAGCTGATGCAGCAGCAGATGGACACCTTGCGCCAGCAGCTGGAAGACGCCGTCAACCAGTCCGATGCCGCGCCCGCCAATGACCAGCCCATGGAAGACGATTGACCGATGCCGACGCCTTTTTCGCGCCCGTTACTTGCCCTGCTTGCTACCAGCCTGCTGGCCGCCCCCCTGCCCCTGCTTGCCGCCGAGCAGGGCATCGAACCGAGCACCACCCGACAGGACGGCTGGACCATCAACCTGAAGGATGCGGACATCCGTGCCTTCATCGACCAGATCAGCCAGCTCAGCGGCCAGACCTTCATCGTCGACCCGCGAGTGAAGGGACAGGTCAGCGTCGTCTCCAACGCCACCCTGTCGCTGAGCGAGGTATACCAGCTGTTTCTCTCGGTGATGGCCACGCATGGGTTCAGTGTGCTGACCCAGGGCGACGTCGCCCGGGTGGTGCCTAATGCCGAAGCCAAGGCCGAGGCAGGTGGCGGTCCTTCCGGCGGTGATCAGCTGGAAACCCGAGTGATCCAGGTGCAGCACACATCTGCCGCTGAACTGATACCGCTGATTCGCCCGCTGGTACCGCAGTTCGGCCATCTGGCTGCAGTCTCCTCGGCCAACGCACTGATCATCAGCGATCGCAGCGCCAATATCGCGCGCATTCAGAATCTGGTTCGCCAGCTCGATCGTGCCGAGAGCAACGATTACGGTGTGCTCAACCTGCAACACGGCTGGGCGGTGGATATCGCTGAAGTGCTGCGCAACTCACTGATGCGGGGTGAAGCCAAGACGACCGCCGGGGTGCAGATCATCGCGGACTCACGCACCAACCGCCTGATATTCATCGGTCCCAGCGAGGCCCGCGGCAAGCTGGCATCTCTGGCACAGACCCTCGACACGCCGACCACGCGCTCAGCCAATACCCGTGTTATCCGGCTACGTCACAACGACGCCAAATCACTGGCCGAAACCTTGGGCGATATTTCCGAGGGCCTGAAGAATCCAGAGAGCGGCGAGGCCACTACAACCCGGCCACAAAACATCCTCATCCGCGCCGACGAGAGCCTGAACGCGCTGGTGCTGCTCGCGGACCCAGAGCTGATCGGCACCATGGAAAGCATCGTTCGCCAACTCGATGTACCTCGCGCACAGGTGATGGTCGAAGCGGCCATCGTCGAGGTGTCGGGAGATATCACCGACGCCCTCGGCGTGCAGTGGGCGGTGGATGCGCGCGGTAGTAGGGGCGGAGCCGGCGGGGTCAACTTCGGCAACACCGGCATTTCAGTCGGTAGCGTGCTGAACGCGATTAACGAGAACGAGATTCCCGACAACCTGCCAGATGGCGCGATCATCGGCATTGGCACCCGCAGTTTTGGTGCACTGATCACCGCGCTGTCGTCAAACAGCAAAAGCAACCTGCTGTCCACGCCAAGTCTGCTGACACTGGACAACCAGGAAGCAGAGATTCTCGTCGGTCAGAACGTGCCGTTCCAGACGGGCTCGTACACCACCGATGCAGCCGGAGCGAACAACCCGTTCACCACGATCGAGCGCCAGGATATCGGCGTTACGCTCAAGGTCACTCCACATATCAACGAGGGCGCCACGCTACGCCTGCAGATCGAGCAGGAGATTTCCTCGATCGCTCCAAGTGCCAGCCTGACCGCGCAGGCAGTGGACCTGGTGACCAACAAGCGCGCCATCAAGAGCACTATTCTTGCCGAAGATGGCCAGGTCATCGTGCTCGGCGGCCTGATTCAGGACGACGTCACCCGCACCAATGCCAAGGTACCGCTGCTGGGCGATATTCCGTTGCTGGGCGCACTGTTTCGGTCGACGCAGGAAACTCACATCAAACGCAACCTGATGGTCTTCCTGCGGCCAACAGTCATTCGCGACCGTGCCGGCCTGGCAGCGCTTTCCGGGAAGAAATACAGCGACATACGGGTCATCGAAACGGATTCGGCCAGCCCCACCATCCTGCCAGCGAATCCGACGCAGCTGTTCGATGGCCGCGGCCAACCCGCTCCAGCAATCGATCTACGTCAGTAGGGAAGACTTCCGCATCGAGCTCAGGCCGTTCTCGCAGACCTGAGCTCGATGCGAAGCAGGCTCAGAGTGCCGCCAGTCCTCGGGCCAGGTCGGCCTTCAGGTCAGCGACATCCTCAAGGCCGACCGCGACGCGAATGAGGCTGTCGCGAATACCGGCCGTTGCCCGATCCTCGGCTGAAAGCCGACCGTGGGTGGTGGAGCCGGGATGGGTAATGGTGGTCTTGCTGTCGCCGAGATTGGCTGTGATCGAGATCAACCGGGTCGCATCAATGAAGCGCCATGCGGCTTCCTTGCCACCGGCGACCTCGAAACTCACCACCGCACCAAAGCCTTTCTGCTGACGCTTGGCCAGCTCGTGCTGTGGATGACTGGGCAAGCCCGCATAGTAGACGCGCTCGATACCCGGCTGCTGCTCCAGCCACTCGGCAAGCTCCTGAGCGCTGGCACAATGCGCCTGCATACGCAGCCGTAGCGTCTCCAGCCCCTTGAGGAAGACCCAGGCATTGAACGGGCTGAGCGTCGGTCCGGCGGTGCGCAGGAACCCGACAAGCTCTTTCATCTGTTCGCTGCGGCCGGCAACGACGCCGCCCAGGCAGCGCCCTTGACCGTCAATGTACTTGGTCGCGGAATGGATCACGATGTCGGCACCCAGCGCCAACGGCTGCTGCAACACCGGCGTGCAGAAGCAGTTATCCACCGCCAACATCGCTCCCTTGGCATGGCAGAGCTTCGCCAGGGCAGCGATATCCACCAGTTCGGCCAGCGGGTTGGACGGCGATTCGACGAAAACCAGCTTGGTATTTTCCTGGAATGCCGACTCCCAGGCGGAGAAATCGGTCAGCGGAACGTAGTCGACCTGCACCCCGAAGCGCTTGAGGTACTTCTCGAACAAGGAAACGGTGGCGCCGAATACGCTACGCGACACCAGTACGTGGTCACCGGCCGCGCACAGGCTCATGACGGTGGCGAGAATAGCCGCCATGCCGGACGCTGTTGCAACCGCCTGCTCGGCGCCTTCCAGCGCCGCTATACGTTCTTCAAAGGCACGTACGGTGGGGTTGGTGTAACGCGAATAGACGTTCCCGGGAACGTCACCGGCGAACCGCGCCGCTGCATCTGCCGCACTGCGGAAGACATAACTGGAGGTGAAGAACAGCGGCTCGCCGTGCTCGCCCTCCGGTGTGCGGCGCTGGCCTGCGCGTACTGCCAGAGTATCGAGCCCGACGCCCTGCAGGTCGCTGTCCAGCCGTCCGGCTTCCCATTCACTCGTCATAGCTATTACCTCGGCCGGGGCAGCCGAGGCCGCCACACCGGCATGAATCAGTTGTTGTAGAGATCGATGATGGCACTGACTGCATTGGTCTTGACCTTGCTCAGGTCATTGCGCGCCTGCTCGATCTTGTGCAGATAAGCTTCATCGATGTCGCCAGTGATGTATTTCCCATCGAATACGGCGCAATCGAAATTATCGATCTTGACCTTGCCACCGCCCACGGCGTCGATGAGATCTTCCAGGTCCTGGTAAACCAGCCAGTCAGCACCAATCAGCTCAGCCACCTCTTCGGTGCTGCGATTGTGCGCGATCAGCTCATGCGCGCTGGGCATGTCGATGCCGTAAACGTTCGGATAGCGTACCGCCGGTGCGGCCGAGCAGAAGTAGACGTTCTTCGCCCCGGCCTCGCGCGCCATCTGAATGATCTGCTTGCAGGTGGTGCCACGGACGATGGAGTCATCCACCAGCATCACGTTCTTGCCGCGAAACTCGAGATCGATGGCATTGAGCTTCTGGCGCACCGATTTCTTCCGCGCAGCCTGCCCCGGCATGATGAAGGTGCGGCCGATATAGCGATTCTTGACGAAGCCCTCGCGGAACTTCACGCCGAGCCGGTTTGCCAGCTCCAGCGCGGCGGTGCGACTGGTGTCGGGGATCGGGATGACCACATCGATATCGTGCTCGGGACGCTCGCGCAGAATCTTGTCGGCCAGCTTCTCGCCCATGCGCAGGCGTGCCTTGTACACCGAAACGCCGTCCATCAGGGAGTCGGAACGCGCCAGGTAGACGTATTCGAAGATGCACGGCGCGAGCTTTGGCGCGTCAGCGCACTGGCGGGTGAACAGCTTGCCGTCGGTGGTGATGTACACCGCCTCGCCCGGCGCCAGATCACGAATCAGGGTGAAGCCGAGGACATCGAGCGAGACGCTTTCGGAGGCGATCATGTATTCGACGCCTTCGTCGGTATGGCGCTGGCCGAAAACGATCGGGCGGATCGCATTGGGGTCGCGGAAGCCGACGATGCCATAGCCGGTCACCATGGCCACCACAGCGTAGCCACCGCGGCAGCGCTCGTGAACCTTGCTCACCGCGGCGAAGACGTCTTCTTCGGTCGGCTGCAACTTGCCGCGTACCGCCAACTCATGGGCGAACACGTTGAGCAGCACTTCCGAATCGGAACTGGTGTTCACGTGACGCAGATCCGACTCGTAGATCTCCTTGGTCAGCTGGTCGACATTGGTCAGGTTGCCGTTGTGTGCCAGCGTGATGCCATAAGGCGAGTTCACGTAGAACGGCTGGGCTTCGGCTGAACTGGAGCTGCCGGCCGTGGGGTAACGGATATGACCGATGCCCATGTTGCCGACCAGGCGCTGCATGTGGCGCTGTTGGAAAACGTCACGAACCAGCCCGTTGTCCTTGCGCAGAAACAGCCGGCCGTCGTGGCTGGTCACGATACCGGCTGCATCCTGGCCGCGGTGTTGCAGTACGGTAAGCGCGTCATACAGCGCCTGATTGACGTTCGACTTACCGACAATGCCGACAATGCCACACATGCAAGGAACCTCTCAGTTATTACAGGCAGACCGGATACGACGACAGACCGGGCATCCGTGGAAAAAGACTCAACCGGGCGGGTTGAGCGAAGCGGCGAACCATTGGCCGCTGAACCCCAGGATGAGATTCTTCGACCAATCAGCGATCAACAGAAAATGTGGCAACAACACAGACTCGCGCCACCATAGGTCCTGCTCGACGGGTGCAAGGCTCAGCAAGCCCGCCAGCACTACCACCAGAAGACCACCACGTGCCGCACCGAACACCATTCCGAGAAACCGGTCAGTGCCGGACAACCCCGTCACCCTGATCAGCTCACCGATCAGGAAATTGACCAACGCCCCCACCAGCAAGGTGGCCACGAACAATAGCGCACAGGCTGCGATGACTTGCGCCGATGGCGTGCTGATGTATTCCGCAAGATGGTGGGACAACGCACCACCGAACATCCATGCGACCACGCCCGCAATGATCCAGGTGACCAGCGAAAGCGCTTCCTTGACGAAACCGCGCTTCAAACTGATCAGGCTCGACACTGCAATAACGGCGATGATGGCCCAATCGACCCAGGTGAATGCCACGATGTTTTCTGCAATGGGGAAAAGGCGGCGCATTTTAGCAGAGCGCGAGCGCCAGGAATACGCGCCGGCTCGCCGGTAGCCATGCGCCGATCGAGGCCTTTGTTCAGGCGTTCGGCCGGCGCCTCAGCAGATCAACTGCCTTCTGGCTTGAAGCGCACGACGAAGCCATCGAGCTTCTGCTGTCGCTGCAACACATCGCGAAGCCGATTCGCCTCGCTACGCTCCACCAGCGGACCGACGAAAACGCGGTTCATACCATCAGCGGTGCGGATGTAAGCGTTATAGCCCTGGGAGCGCAATGTCTGCTGCAGGTTCTCGGCACTGGCGCGATTAGACAGGCTGGCCAGCTGAATCGCCCAGCTGACCGGCAAGTTGTTGTTATCCAGGCGAGGTTCAGCTGCCGGCGATTGCGCTTGCGCAGCAGGCGCTGCCGGGGCAGCGGCTGGCGCCACCGGAACTACCGGCTCGATCGGCGCCGGCGCCTGCTCGGCAATCGCAGGGCCGGTAGCCGGCTCAGCATCCTCTTCGATGATTTCGAAACCTTCCGGCACCGACCCCGGCTCTTGCTCCGGTTCCGGGACGTCGACTGGCTGCATCTCGATTTCAGCAACCACCGGTGCAGCGGGAATGGTGGGCGCGTCGACGGTGACGTGCCGCAGATCGTCTTCGCGATTGAAAAGCATCGGGACAAAAATCACAGCCAGCGCGATTAGCACCAGCGCACCAACCATGCGTTGCAACAGCCCCTTATCGAGCATCGCCATCCCCACCCACCTCCGCCTGCCGTTCCAGCCATCCAAGCGCTGCAGCTACGCAATAGAACGATCCGAACACCAACACTTCGTCATCGGGTTCAGCCTTGGCGCACTGAGCGTCGAGCGCCTGCTCGATGCTCGCATACTCGCCGACCAGAGCGCCTCGCTCAAGCAGCGCAGCCGACAACTGTGTAGCTGATTGCGTACGTGACGTCGGTAGCGGAGCCACGGCCCAGTCAGTGATGCTCGCTTGCACTGCATCGAGCACGCCGTCGAGATCCTTATCTGCCAGTAGCCCAAAAACGGCCAGCCGGCGACCAGCAATCGGTCGCTGCTCGATGCGTTGAGCGAGATAACTGGCGGCGTGCGGGTTGTGGCCGACGTCAAGTAACAGCGAGACCTTGCGGCCACGCCAAGTGATCTGCCGACGATCAAGACGCCCTGTCACGCGAGTCTGCTCCAGCGCCGCGGACAGAACCTTCACATCCCACGGCAAACCCAACGAAGCGTACGCCTGCAGGGCTATTGCAGCGTTCTCCATCGGCAACGAAAGCAGTGGCAGTCCGTGCAGCTCCAACGGTTCTCCCGCCGGGCCGACACCCCGCCAATGCCAGGCGCGGGGAGCGAACGCCAGATCGAAATCGCGACCGCGCAGCAAGAGCGGCGCCTTCAGCGACTCAGCCTGTTGCAGTAGCGGTGCAGGAACATCCAGATCACCACAAAGTACCGGCTTGCCTGCCCGCATGATTCCGGCTTTTTCGTACGCAACGCTTTCGCGGGTATCGCCCAGCCAATCGGCATGATCGAGCCCGATATTGGTGATTACCGCCAGATCGGCATCGACGATGTTGACGGCATCGAGACGCCCACCAAGTCCGACTTCAAGCACGGCAGCGTCGAGTTCGGCACGCTCGAACAGCCAGAAGGCAGCGAGTGTTCCCATCTCGAAATAGGTCAGAGACACTTCACCACGGGCAGCCTCGACTGCGGCAAACGCCTCGCACAACTCCTGATCGCTTGCCTCGCAACCATCCAGCTGGACCCGCTCGTTGTAGCGCAGCAGATGTGGCGAGCTGTAGGTGCCAACCCGCATCCCCTGGCTGTTCAGCAGTGAGGCTATAAACGCGCAAGTAGACCCCTTGCCGTTAGTCCCGGTAACGGTAACGGCCAGAGGAGCCGACCGCGTCAGGCCAAGCCTGGCTGACACCAACCGGACCCGATCCAGCCCCATGTCGATGGCCGTGGGATGCAGCTGCTCAAGGTAGGCGAGCCAGTCAGCCAGACTCCGCTCGGTCATGCAGTAGCCGTTACCTGAGCGGGTTCGACCGGACTCGGCAGTTTCTGCATCTGAGCCAGCAGACGCGACAGGCGTGCGCGCAACTCCGAACGAGGAATGATCAGGTCGATCGCACCATGATCCAACAGGAACTCGCTACGCTGGAAACCTTCCGGCAGTTTTTCCCGTACTGTCTGTTCGATCACTCGCGGTCCGGCGAAGCCGATCAGCGCCTTGGGTTCTGCGACGATTACATCACCGAGCATCGCCAAACTGGCGGAAACGCCGCCGTAAACGGGGTCGGTGAGAACGGAGATGAACGGCAGGCCTTCTTCGCGCATACGTGCCAGCACCGCCGAAGTCTTGGCCATCTGCATCAGGGAGATCAGGGCTTCCTGCATCCGCGCACCGCCTGAAGCGGAGAAACAGATCAATGGGCAGCGCTTTTCCAGCGCGACGTTCGCAGCACGAACGAAGCGCTCACCAACGATCGCCCCCATGGAGCCACCCATGAAGGAAAACTCAAAGGCGCAGGCCACTACCGGGACGTTGACAACCTTGCCACTCATCGCGACCAAGGCATCCTTTTCGCCGGTCTGCTTCTGAGCTGCCGACAGGCGATCCTTGTATTTCTTGCTGTCACGGAATTTGAGGCGGTCTACCGGCTCCAGCTCCGCGGCAATCTCCTCGCGCCCTTCGGCATCGAGGAAGATATCGAGCCGAGTGCGGGCATCGATGCGCATGTGATGCTGGCACTTAGGACAGACATCGAGGGTCTTTTCCAGCTCGGGGCGGTACAGAACCGCCTCACAGGAGGGGCACTTGTGCCAGAGGCCTTCGGGGACCGAACTCTTCTGCGTCTCCGAGCGCATGATCGAAGGGATCAGTTTGTCTACCAGCCAGTTGCTCATGCTCTTGTTCTCCAAAGCTTCAGTCCCGAGCGCACTCGCACTACGGGTAGATTCATCGTTGCGATCATGCATACAAGCACTGGATCGCGTGAGCGATGCGCTTACGAGGCGCAGCCGCGGAACTCCGATTTCCACCACGTGGCGGAAATCCACAAATACGGTGCTGGTCTCCCAGCGACTCGTTACTGGACGGCCACGGCTGCCCATGCGTCACATGGCCGAACGAACGCGCTCCACAAAGGCCTGCACCTTGGCCGCATCCTTGATGCCTTTGCTCGCTTCCACACCACCGCTGACATCCACCGCGTATGGCCGGACCTCGGCAATGGCTTGCTGGACATTCTCTGCCGTCAGGCCTCCCGCAAGAATCAAGGGCTTGGTCAGCCCAGGCGGAATCAGCGACCAATCGAAGCGCTCGCCCGTTCCACCCGGCACGCCGGCAACAAAGGTATCCAGCAGAATACCGCTGGCATTCACATAGCGAGCTACCTGGCCGGCGACATCCTCATCGCCGCCGACTCGCAGCGCCTTGAACCACGGACGATGGAAGCCCTCGCACTGCGCAGGCGTTTCGTCGCCATGAAATTGCAGAGCGTCCAGCGCAACAGCGTCGAGAATTTCGTTGATCTCGCAACGGCTGGCATTGACGAACAGACCGACCGTAGTAACGAAAGGAGGAAGGGCCGCAATGATCTCACGGGCCTGCTGAACACTCACAGCGCGGGGACTCTTGGAGTAGAACACTAGGCCAATGGCATCTGCGCCTGCGTGAGCGGCGGCCAGTGCATCTTCGACACGAGTTATCCCGCATATCTTGCTGCGAACGACTGGCACCGACTATCTACCTATCGAGAGGGAAACGGGATGGTAACAAAAGACCGGTCACCTGCAAGCGAATAGGCGACTGGATATTGGGTCGCACGCATCAGCAACGCACATCCGGCAAACCCGACAGGAAGTGCGGACCGAGGTAGCGTTTCGGCAACTCGAACTCTTCCGGATAGTCGACTTCGACCAGATAGAGGCCATAGGGGTGTGCCGTAACCCCGCCGGTTCGGCGTATACGCGACTGCAACACTTCCCCAGCCCATTCGACTGGCCGCTCACCAGCACCGATGGTCATCAACACACCCGCGAAATTCCGCACCATATGGTGCAGGAAAGCGTTCGCTCGCACATCAATGACGATCAGCCGACCATGTTCGAGCAACTCGAGGTGATGGATGGTTTTGATTGGCGATTTAGCCTGGCATTGCCGGGCTCGGAAGGCGCTGAAATCATGGGTACCGACAAATGCCGCGGCGGCAGCACGCATCCGCTCGATGTCGAGAGGGCGGTGATTCCAGGTCACTTCTTCAGCCATATGCGCTGGGCGAATCTGATCGTTGTAGATCACATAACGGTATCGGCGCGCCATGGCACTGAAACGAGCATCAAAGCGCTGCGGCATCTCCTTCGCCCAGGTGACGCTGATATCAGGCGGCAAGTTCATGTTCGCCCCCATGATCCACGCATGCATGCTACGCGCGACGGTCGTATCGAAATGCACCACCTGACCACTGGCGTGCACCAGCGCATCGGTGCGTCCGGCACAGCTCAAAGTTACGGGCTGACCACCGGCGACTTTGCTCAGCGCGGTTTCGAGTGATTCTTGAATCGACGGCACGCCTGCGCGCTGGCGCTGGAATCCACGGTAGCGGGATCCCTTGTATTCGACGCCCAGAGCGATCCTGGAAACGCCGACGGCAGCCATTTCGGCTGCCGTATCGGGTACTGCTTGGGTCATGATCAGGCTAGTTTGGCGAGCATATCTCGCGCCTCTTGCTGTTGGGCATCGCTGCCTTCGGAAATCACCTCATCAAGGATATCGCGAGCGCCTTCGGCATCACCCATATCGATATAGGCCCGGGCGAGATCCAGTTTCGTGGTGGTTTCGTCGGTATCCGAGAAGAAATCGAAGTCGTCATCCGACGCCCCATCAGCGCTGCTGCCGGCGGTAGCGGAGGCCGGTTCCTGCAGATCCCGGGACAAATTGTCCAGATCCGCTTCCACTTCGCTCAGCTGCTCGGCAAAGCCATTCGGCTGCGCCTCGAACTCAGGCTCGTCGAGCGAGATGTCGAACCCATCTGGAAGCTCATCGTTCGATGTGCCAGTAGGCTCAGCCAGTTCGAAGTCAAGTTCATCATTTTCCATAGCCGCAGGAGCTACGGGCGATTCCTCATCAAGACTCAGCGAAAACTCAGTGTCGGTCGCTGCGGTATTCTTTTCGCTATCCAGATCAAAGGAGAAATCCGAAAAATCGTCCCGTTTAGCATCTGGAACGCTTGCCTCTTCTTCCAGATCGAAGGAGAAATCGCTCGCCGCAGGCTGTACATCGCGCCCAGCCTCGGGCTCATCCAGGGACAAATCATCGAAGTTGAATGGTTGGTCGACCGGTGCAGCGCTTTGAGCTTTATCGCTCAGATCAATATCGAGATCGTCGAGGCTGAGATCGAACGCATCGTCCAGATCCTGCCCTGCGGCCAGAGGAGCCGGATCGTCCAGCTGAAGGTCGTCGAGGTCGAAGCTATCCACATCCAACTGAGTTGCTGCAACCGCAGCTGCCGACGCGCCTGCAACTGTGACCATCGCTGGATACTTATGCTTCAGCTGCTCCACCTCCATCGCTGCACCACCGATCTCGCGCAGTTCAGCTTCCTGACGGGCGAAGCCCTCGCGATTGCCCAGCTCGGCGTAGACCTCCATGAGTTTCAAACGTAGATCACTGCGCTGCGGCTCGTCATTGAGGGCGTTCTGCAGCAACTCTGCGGCCTGGTTGAAACGGCCGTACGCAATATAGATATCTGCCTCGGCCAAGGCATCGCCAGTGGTTCCGGCCAGCTCCTCCGGCGCAGCCGCGCTGGATGTCTGAAACGGTGCTGGCTCAGGCTGCTCCTGACCAATATCGACGAAAGCGGGCGTCCCGACTCGCAGGTCATCGACCGTGTCGACTGCCATCAGACTTTCCTGCAACTCGGCCTCTTTCATCGCATTGCGGCGCGATAGTGCCATCAAACCTACCAAAAGCAGCAGCAATGCACCGCCACCAACCGCGCCAAGCAGCAGGGTATTCGACAGCAAATCATCGATCAGCCCTTTGGGCTCCGGCTCAACAGGTGCTACAGGCTTCGCAGGCGCAGGTTTAGGCGCCGGCTTGGCAGCAGCAGGACGCTCGACAGGCGCAGGAGCAGCGACCGGCGCCGGCTCTTGCTGGTTGGTCGGCGTGGAGTCGACCTCAGAGTCAGCACCAGTCCCGCTAGCTCTATCTTGCGCTGAGCGGGCATCATCCGCCGCAACAGACGGCTGCTGCTGGCCTGCAGTGTCAATCGCAGCGGGGGCCTGACCTTCAGCACCCAGCTGCACCTGGAGCTTGGCAAGCTGGTCATCCTTGAGCTGCATCAGACGCTGCAGTTTTTCCAGCTGCCCTTGCAGGTCATTCAGACGATCTTTCAGCTCATCGTTTTCGCGGCGACTGGAATCGAGGCTTTCCTGCGTTACAGCAAGCTTGTCCCGCAGAGCCTTGCCGCTATCGCCAGAGCCTGTATCGGAGCCTGCAGTAGATTTACCAGCATCGGCCGCCACAAGGCGGAGATTATCGCCGGTATCGCTACGTGACGGCGCATCGCCTGCCTCGGTACGACGCGTCGCGTCCAGCTGGCGAGAGCCAGCAACCGCAGCATTCCGACCTTGGCGCCACGCCGCATTCTGCTCAGCCACCTGAGCGATCGCCTCACCCTGCGAACGCTTGGATATCTGCTGAGCATCCGGCAGACGAAGCACCTGCCCACTCTTCATGCGATTTATGTTGCCGTCAATGAAGGCATCCGGATTGAGATCCTGAATCGCCAGCATTGTCTGATGCACGGTACCGCTACGGCGATTACGCTCAGCTATGTCCCAAAGCGTATCGCGGGCGGAGGTCTTGTATTGACTGCCATCCTGCGTCGGGGCAGCAGTGGCAACGCTGGCAGGGGAAGCGGCAGCCGAACGAACAGGTGCAGGACGTGCTGGCTCAACGGCTCGCGGTGCCGGCGCGGAAATAGGCAGCTGGGGCGCGGCGGCAGCGGCTGTTTCAGGCGAGTAAAGTGGTGGATCGAGCAGCAAGGTATATTCGCGTAGCAGGCGCCCGTTCGGCCAGAGTACCTCTACGAGAAAATTGAGATACGGCTCGCGTACCGGCTTGCTGGAGGAGACTTGAATTACGCTTTTGCCATTCGGCCGCAATACGGGAGTGAATTTCAGGTCTGTCAGAAAGTACTGCCGATCAATACCGGCACGATTGAACTCTTCAAGCGAAGCCAGGACGGGAATGACCTCTCCCGGAGCCAGGCTTTTGGCATCCAGCAGTTCGATTTCCGCGATCAGCGGTTGATTCAATGACGACTGAAGCGTGACCTCTCCCAACCCAAGCGCGTGGGCCATTTCTGTAGTCAGCGCGGTAGCAGCCGCGATTGCCAGCACCAGATTGCGAACCCGAACCATTATTTAATCCCTTGTTTATCTTTTTTTCTCGAACTACGAGAGGGTCTTATTTCACTGCCCGTGCCACCTGCAGGTGGCTCCCCATCAGCAATAAGCCGTTCAGCGCATCGGCTAGAAATATTCTTTGAATTACCAGTAAGTATCTTTTACAGATAGTCTTTTATCAACAACTCACCGGACTGCACAGCATTCAGTGCCGCGCCTTTTCGCACGTTATCAGACACAATCCACAAATTGACTTGGCGTGGATCGCCGATGCCACAGCGCACCCTGCCGACGTAGATGACATCCTGCCCGACCGCATCACCGACCGCCGTCGGGTAGTCATCGCCGCCCACGACTTCAACACCCGGAGCCGCTTCGAGAGCCGCAGATAGCGCCTGCGGATCGACCTCAAGACTGCAGCGCAACGACACTACAAGACTTTCACCAAAAAAAACCGGCGCCTGGATGAACGTGACAGCCACCGCCAGTTCAGGGTTTTGCAGGAGCTGACGAAGCTCGTCGACCAGGCGCCGTTCCTGCGCGCCGTATCCATGCGAATCGACCTCTTCCGTCTGCGCGAGCAAGTTGAACGCCATCTGCCGACCAAACACGCGTGGCTCCAACGGGCGAGCGTTCAGTAGTTCGGTCGTCTGTCTCGCCAGCTCTTTCACCCCTGCGACACCACGACTGGAGACTGGCAGGCACGCCGTAACCGTGACGCCTAGCAACCCCAGCTGATGCCGAACAGGTGCCAACGCAAGCGCCAGTGCAACAGACGCCGGCAGTGGACTGGCAACAGCACGGCGATCCGATGAAGAATCGAGCACCGCACCGTTGACCTCCGGAACCAGACACGGCTGTTCGTCCACGGAGATCGAGCCTGAAAGATCAACGATCCGGCAGCCGGCGGCACTCGCCGCGACATGGCACGCGCTCACCAGAGCGGAGGCACCGACGAGGAACACCAGCTGCACACGCGCGAAATCGAAACGATCCGCCGCGCTTACGCGCAAATTTCGCCCGTTGTACGGAACCGTGTGGCCAACACCCTCGCCGGCGTCCAGCAGGTGCAACTCGCTTAGCGGAAACGCACGCTCCTCGAGCACCTCGACCAGCGCTT
This sequence comes from Stutzerimonas stutzeri RCH2, assembly GCF_000327065.1. Taxonomy (NCBI): domain Bacteria; kingdom Pseudomonadati; phylum Pseudomonadota; class Gammaproteobacteria; order Pseudomonadales; family Pseudomonadaceae; genus Stutzerimonas; species Stutzerimonas stutzeri. The sequence goes on from NC_019936.1 coordinate 2,769,859, forward strand.
CGCCTACCAGGCTGACCGATCCGACAACCGCAACACCGACACCTGTAGGCATCGCCACCTCCACGCATTAAGGACCGGCACTGTAGCGAAATGACAGATCGCTGCAAGCAGCGCCGCCGAGCGGCACACCGCATAAATGAAAACGCCGCGAACAAAGTCGCGGCGTCGGGCACCTCACAGAAGACGCATCAACGTTCCAGCAGGATACGCAGCATACGACGCAGAGGCTCGGCAGCACCCCACAGCAGTTGGTCACCCACAGTGAACGCGCCTAGATAATGGGAGCCCATGTTCAGCTTGCGCAGACGCCCCACCGGCACGCTCAGGGTTCCAGTGACTGCCGCCGGACTCAACTCCTGCATGCTGGCATCGCGGTGGTTCGGCACCAGCTTGACCCAGGGATTGTGCTGACTGATCAGCCCTTCGATATCGGAGATCGGCACATCTTTGTTCAGCTTGATGGTCAGGGCCTGGCTGTGACAGCGCATAGCGCCGACGCGGACGCAAATGCCGTCAACGGGGATCGGGTTCTTGAAGCGACCGAGGATCTTGTTGGTCTCAGCCTGCGCCTTCCACTCCTCACGGCTCTGCCCGTTCGGCAGCTCCTTGTCGATGTAGGGGATCAAACTGCCGGCCAGCGGCACGCCGAAATTGTCGACCGGGAATGCTTCGCTACGCTGGGTTTCAGCCACCTTACGGTCGATATCCAGGATCGCGCTGGCGGGATTGGCCAGATCATCGGCCACGGCCGCATTGATTGCACCCATCTGCTTGATCAGTTCGCGCATGTTCTGCGCGCCGGCGCCGGAGGCTGCCTGATAGGTCATCGCGCTCATCCACTCGACCAGACCGGCTTCGAACAGACCGCCAAGCCCCATCAGCGCCAGGCTGACGGTGCAGTTGCCGCCGATGTAGTTCTTGGTGCCGGCATCCAGTTGCTGGTCGATCACACGACGGTTCACCGGATCGAGCACGATCACCGCATCGTCCTGCATGCGCAGCGACGACGCCGCGTCGATCCAATAGCCCTGCCAGCCGGCTTCACGCAGCTTCGGGAAGACTTCATTGGTGTAGTCGCCGCCCTGACAGGTCAGGATCACATCGAGACCTTTCAGCTCGTCGATGCTGTAGGCGTCCTTCAGCGCAGCGGTTTCCTTGCCAATATCGGGGCCCTGGCCGCCGACATTGGAAGTGGTGAAGAACACGGGCTCGATCAGGTCGAAATCCCGCTCTTCCAGCATCCGCTGCATGAGCACGGAACCGACCATACCGCGCCAACCGATCAGACCTACACGTTTCATCGCAACTACACCTATAGAAAAAGTGGCCCGCGCAGATTAAGGCGGGCCAGAAGATTACAACTTCGCGAGGGCCGCGACTACTGCATCGCCCATCGCCTGAGTACCGACCTTGGTACAGCCTTCCGACCAGATATCACCGGTACGCAGGCCCTGATCGAGCACATCGCTCACCGCCTGCTCGATGGCATCGGCCGCTGCGACCTGATTGAAGCTGTAACGCAGCATCATCGAAACGGAGAGGATGGTCGCCAGCGGATTGGCGATGCCTTGGCCAGCGATATCCGGTGCCGAACCGTGGCATGGCTCGTACATGCCCTTGTTGCCCGCATCAAGCGAGGCAGATGGCAGCATGCCGATCGAGCCGGTCAGCATCGACGCCTCGTCGGAAAGGATGTCGCCGAACATGTTGTCGGTGACGATGACGTCGAACTGCTTCGGTGCGCGCACCAGCTGCATGGCCGCGTTATCGACATACATGTGGCTGAGCTCGACGTCCGGGTAGTACTTGGCCACCTCCTCGACCACGGCACGCCAAAGCTGGCTGGACGCCAGTACGTTGGCCTTGTCCACCGAGCAGAGCTTCTTGTTGCGCACCATGGCCATGTCGAAGCCGACCTTGGCGATGCGGCGGATCTCGCTCTCGCTGTACGGCAGCGTGTCGTAGGCCATGCGCTCGCCGCTCTCCAGCACCTTGCTCTCGCGCGGCTGGCCGAAATAGATGCCACCGGTCAGCTCGCGAACGATGAGGATATCCAGACCGGCGACGATTTCCGGCTTGAGCGACGAAGCCTCTGCCAGCTGCGGATAAAGCAGTGCCGGACGCAGGTTACCGAACAGGCCCAGCTGGGAGCGAATCTTCAGCAGACCGCGCTCGGGACGAATGGCCGGATCGATGGTGTCCCACTTCGGGCCGCCAACGGCGCCAAGCAGAATCGCATCGGCAGCACGCGCACGCTCCAGGGTTTCGTCCGCCAGCGGCACGCCATATTTGTCGACTGCTGCGCCACCCAACTCGTCATAGCTCAGCTCGAAGTCCAGCTGGAACTTGTCATTGGCCAGCTGCAGAACCTTGACCGCCTCGGCCATGATCTCCGGGCCGATACCATCACCGGGCAGAACCAGAATCTGTTTGCTCATCACATTCCTCGATTTTCACTGGGTGGATGCCGTTGTGTTCATCCACCAAAACTCTGCAAGTGGACGGATGATGCGTCATCCACCCTACCCTCATATCACTTGATGGCGCCGAATAACCATGGCTGGTTCTGCTGGTGGCGGGCCTCAAAGGTCTTGATCGCTTCGGCGTCCTGCAGCGTCAGGCCGATATCGTCCAGACCGTTGAGCAAGCAGTGCTTACGGAAAGCGTCGACCTCGAAGCTGTACTGTTTGCCGTCCGGGCGTGTCACGACCTGCGCGGCGAGGTCGACGGTCAGCTGGTAGCCCTCGCTGGCTTCGGCCTGTGCGAACAGCTCATCGACTTCCTCTTCCTTCAACACAATCGGCAGCAGGCCGTTCTTGAAGCTGTTGTTGTAGAAGATATCGGCAAAGCTCGGCGCGATGATCGTACGGAAGCCGTACTCCTCCAGGGCCCACGGCGCGTGCTCGCGGGAGGAGCCGCAGCCGAAGTTCTCCCGAGCCAGCAGGACGCTTGCACCCCGATAGCGGGGGAAGTTCAGCACGAAGTCCTTGTTCACCGGACGCTGCGAGCAATCCTGGTTCGGCTGACCGACGTCCAGATAGCGCCACTCGTCAAACAGATTAGGGCCAAAGCCGGTGCGCTTGATGGACTTGAGAAACTGCTTCGGAATGATCTGATCGGTATCGACGTTGGCACGATCGAGCGGGCAGACCAGGCCGGTGTGTTGGGTAAAGGCTTTCATCCGTTCTCTCCTCAGGCCTGGACCAGTTCGCGTACATCGATGAAGTGGCCGGTTACCGCCGCAGCGGCCGCCATGGCCGGGCTGACCAGATGGGTGCGTCCACCGGCGCCCTGACGCCCCTCGAAGTTGCGGTTGGAGGTCGAGGCGCAATGCTCGCCACTGCCGAGCTTGTCCGGGTTCATCGCCAGGCACATTGAGCAGCCCGGTTCGCGCCACTCGAAGCCGGCCTCGACGAAGATCTTGTCCAGCCCTTCGGCCTCGGCCTGCTGCTTGACCAACCCCGAACCCGGCACCACCAGCGCCTGCTTGACGTTCGCCGCCACCTTTCGCCCTTTGGCGACTTCAGCCGCCGCGCGCAGGTCCTCGATCCGCGAGTTGGTACAAGAACCTATGAACACGCGGTCCAGCTTGATCTCGGTGATCGGCTGGTTGGCGTTCAGCCCCATGTACTTCAGCGCGCGCATGATGGAGTCACGTTTGACCGGATCGGCCTCGACGGCCGGGTCCGGCACCTTCTGGTCGACGGCCAGCACCATTTCCGGCGAGGTGCCCCAGCTGACCTGCGGCTTGATGTCCTCAGCCTTGAGCTCGACGACGGTGTCGAACACCGCGTCGTCATCGGAAACCAAGCCCTGCCACAACTCGACGGCCTTGTCCCAGTCGTCGCCCTTCGGCGCAAATGGGCGGCCTTCGACGTAGGCGATGGTCTTTTCATCCACTGCCACCATACCCACTCGGGCACCGGCTTCGATGGACATGTTGCAGATGGTCATGCGCCCTTCCATGGACAGATCGCGAATTGCGCTGCCAGCAAACTCCAGGGCATGGCCATTGCCGCCGGCGGTGCCGATCTTGCCGATCACCGCCAGCACGATGTCCTTGGCGGTGACGCCGAACGGCAGCTTGCCTTCGACGCGCACCTGCATGTTCTTCATCTTCTTTGCCACCAGGCACTGGGTGGCGAGCACATGCTCGACCTCCGAGGTGCCGATGCCGTGGGCCAGGGCACCGAAGGCGCCGTGGGTGGAGGTGTGCGAGTCACCGCAGACCACGGTCATGCCAGGCAATGTCGCGCCCTGCTCTGGGCCGATGACATGGACGATGCCCTGACGCACGTCGTTCATCTTGAATTCGAGAATGCCGAAGTCGTCGCAGTTCTCGTCCAGCGTCTGCACCTGGATGCGCGACACTTCGTCGGCGATGGCTTCCAGGCCGCCCTGGCGCTCGCCCTTGGTGGTCGGCACGTTGTGGTCCGGGGTGGCGATGTTGGCATCGATGCGCCACGGCTTGCGGTTGGCCAGTCGCAGGCCTTCGAACGCTTGTGGCGAGGTCACTTCGTGAAGGATATGACGGTCGATGTAGATCAGCGACGAACCATCGTCGCGACGTTTCACCTCGTGCATTTCCCAGAGTTTGTCGTAAAGCGTCTTACCGGCCATCGGACTTTTCCTCATCTGCTTTCTATGCGGGGCAAATAGCCCTTGCGCTTATGGGGTCGATGCTAGGGGCTTGCATTCAATTACTCAAATTCATATTTTTCATCCAATACATTCCCACCTGGAATCGGAGCGACACGTGGACCTGGCTAACCTCAACGCTTTCATTGCTGTCGCCGAAACAGGTGGCTTTTCGCTGGCCGCGGAGCGCCTGCACCTGACTCAACCAGCCGTCAGCAAGCGCATCGCGGCACTGGAGTCGCAACTCGATGTACGCCTTTTCGACCGGCTCGGCCGTGAGATCGGGCTAACCGAGGCCGGCCGCGCGCTGTTGCCGCGCGCTTATCAGATTCTCAACGTGCTCGACGACACCCGCCGCGCCCTGACCAACCTCAACGGCGACATCGGCGGCCGGCTGAGCCTGGCGACCAGTCATCACATCGGCCTGCATCGTCTGCCGCCGCTGTTGCGCGCCTTTACCCGCGCCCATCCGCAGGTCAGCCTGGATATCCGTTTTCTCGACTCGGAAGTGGCCTATGACGAGGTACTGCACGGCCGCGCCGAACTCGCGGTGATCACCCTTGCGCCGCAGACAGCCGAACCGGTCAGAGCGGTGAAGGTGTGGGACGACCCGCTGGATTTCGTCGTAGCCCCCGAGCACCCACTGGCGAGCAAGACTGACATCCAGCTCGCCGATATCGCTGGGCATCCGGCCGTCTTTCCCGGCGGCAATACCTTCACCCACCACATTGCCCAGCGATTGTTCGAACGCGAGGGGCTGACGCCCAATATCACCATGAGCACCAACTACATGGAGACCATAAAGATGATGGTTTCCATCGGCATCGCCTGGAGCGTACTGCCGCGCAGCATGCTCGACGAACAGGTAGTCAGCCTGCCCTTGCCAGGCATTCAGCTGACCCGGCAACTTGGCTACATCCTGCATAGGGAACGCACCCTGTCCAATGCGGCGAGGGCCTTCATGGCACTGCTGGATGCTGAACGCGGTGACTGACCAGACGAGACAACTACAAGAAAGGGCGCCTATAGCGCCCTTCTCTTCTTTGCAGATCAACCCTCCAGCGCGGGCCGCTGATCGGCGTTGATCGGGATGCGCTTGGGCTTGGCCTCTTCCGGCACCACGCGCACCAGATCGATCTTGAGCAAGCCACTGTTCAGCGCAGCGCCTTTCACCTCGATGTGGTCGGCCAGCCGGAACGACAGCTTGAACGCCCGCTGGGCAATACCCTGATGCAGATAGGTGACGTTCTCGGCCTCGCTCTCGCGCCGCCCGCCACTGATGGTCAGCACACTACGCTCTACCTGCAGATCGAGATCGGACTCCTGGAATCCGGCGGCAGCGACCACGATTCGATACTGGTCGTCACCGTGTTTCTCGATGTTATAGGGTGGATACGAGCTGCCGGTGTCGTTGCGCAGGGCGGACTCGAACAGGTCGTTGAAACGATCGAAGCCCACGGATTGCCGGAACAGAGGGGCCATGGGAAACGAACTCATGATAAACCTCCTGAAATCAGCGAGTTGAAACAGGCGGGACCCGGCTTCGGCATCCCGCTGAGCCTTAGATAGGAACCGTTCTGCAGATTTCAAGGCGCATGAAACAAGCCTGCCGACAAGAGGTAACACCATGTCCAGAGTCATGCTGATCACAGGTGCCAGCCGTGGTATCGGCGCCGCCACTGCGCGGCTTGCAGCTCGCCAGGGCTACGCGCTCTGCCTCAATTTCCACCAGCGCGAAGACGCAGCAAATCAGGTGCTTGAGCAGGTCCGCGCTGCGGGCGTGCCGGCAATCACGGTCAAGGCCGATGTCGCCGACGAGAGCCAGGTGCTGCAGATGTTCGAGGTGATTGATCGCGAGTTCGGCCGCCTCGATGTGCTGGTCAATAACGCAGGCATGCTCGAACAACAGATGCGTCTGGAGCAGATGGATGCCGCTCGCTGGATGCGCGTGCTCGGCGCCAACGTCATCGGCAGCTTTCTATGCGCCCGCGAGGCGATCAAACGAATGTCCACGAAGCACGGCGGCCAGGGCGGGTCGATCATCAACCTGTCTTCCATCGCCGCTCGGTTGGGTGCGCCCGGCGAGTACATCGACTACGCGGCGGCCAAGGGCGCCATCGACAGCATGACTGTCGGGCTGGCCAGGGAAGTGGCCGGCGAAGGCATTCGGGTGAATGCGGTACGACCCGGTGTCATCCATACCGAGATTCACGCCAGCGGTGGCGAGCCGGATCGCATCGAGCGGGTCAAGGCAAGCGTGCCCATGGGACGCGGCGGTCAGGCCGAGGAAATCGCCGAGGCCATCCTCTGGCTGGCCAGCGAGCAGGCCAGCTATACCACCGGCGCGTTGCTGGATGTCAGTGGCGGGCGCTGACCGGACTAACCCAGCGCCGCGACCTGAATGCCGGTATCGACGCCAAGCATCGCATCGATGCGTGCGCAATCGTTTTCCCGCCGCATGGCCGCAAACAGCGCCACGGCTTCGGGGTAGTTGCGCGTCAGCAAGGCCAGCCACTGTTTGAGTCTGCCGGGCGCGTAGCGTGGCGCAATCTTGCCTCGGGCCTGCTGCCAGAAGTCCACCAGTGTCGGCTGGAACTCTGCCCAGCTCATCTCCGGGAGACTCAGGCCCTGTTTCGCCGCAGCGATCTGTCGCGCCAGATCCGGCCGGGAAACCAGGCCGCGACCCAGCATGATGTTCTCCGCGCCGCTGACTTCACGGCAGCGCTGCCAGTCGGCCAGCGACCAGATATCGCCATTGGCGTAGACGGGTACCGATACCGCTTCCTGCACCCGCGCAATCCACTCCCAGTGCGCCGGTGGCTTGTAGCCTTCGACCTTGGTCCGCGCATGCACTACCAGCTGCCCTGCCCCGCCGTCGACCAGCGCCCGAGCGCAGTCGATGGCACTATCGGGGCTGTCGAACCCAAGGCGCATCTTGGCGGTAACCGGGACATGCGCCGGCACGGCTCGCCGCACTTCGCAGAGGATGGCGTGCAGCAACTCCGGCTCTTTCAACAGCACGGCGCCGCCGCGCGACTTGTTCACCGTCTTGGCTGGGCAGCCGAAATTGAGGTCAATAGCCGGCGCGCCCAATGCGCAGGCAAATGCGGCGTTATCCGCAAGACAAACCGGATCAGAACCAAGCAACTGGACGCGCACCGGTGTGCCGGCACGGGTCACAGCGCCGGACGTTAGCTCGGGTGCAAGCTTGCGAAAGCTGCTCTTCGGCAACAGACGGTCGGAAACGCGAATGAACTCGGTCACGCACCAGTCCACGCCGCCCATGCGGGTAAGTACGTCGCGAAGAATTTCGTCGACCAACCCTTCCATGGGTGCCAAGGCAATCTGCATATCACGCCACTAGATGATGAAAGGCGGGCATTGTACGGATGCCCGATCTCTGAATCACGCCTGGCCTGACATCCGTCGTCGGCTATTCCTCAATCGTGCCGCCTATCGTATCGGTACCCGTGGTAGCGCCCATTCCTCCAGTGGTCCCCGTGTTACCGGTGCCCATCGTGCCCAAGTCGCTGTTCTGGTGCTCGTCGGCAGATCGCTGCTGGCGCTCTGCCGACTCCTTATCAGCATCACTTGAACTCGGCGCATTAGATTCGAGCGTCGATCCACTCAAGGAACCACTGGAGTGGTTGTTTTCACGCGCCTGCTCCGATGAGCCAGCCCAGGCTCCGCCCGAGCAAGCCAGAAGCAGTACCGCAACAGATGTAAGTACTCGTTTCACAACTACCTCCTCGGTAATCAAGGGCAGCGCTAGTCGCTGCGCTTTTCCAGCTTCGGGCGGCGCCGGTGCTCCATGTCGGTCTCGTTACCACCATGACCAGGCTCCGTGGAACTGTTCTGCTTCGACGAAGTTTTTTCGGATGACGAATCCACCGATGTGGCGCGCTGCTTCTCATCCAGGTAGTCGACCCCGCCGCCGATGCCCATCGACCCGTTGCCGGCGGCACCGCGATCTGCCGCGCCCGTGTTCTGAGCAAGCGGAACTCCCGCAAAGGGCAATTCCAGACTCTGTGCGCCTGCCGTTGAAGCAAGTACTGCGATGACTAAACCGAGCTGAATACGCATGTCGGACACCTCCGCATCGTTCACCTGATAGTTAGGCAGCACTCGCGTTCCGGAGTGCGTTGGCTAGCGACCGATGGCATGCCGGAACCGCCTTCCGCCGCAGGGGTCACATCCACAAGGACGAATATGGATCACAGAGGGAAGCACCGGATGGAACCTGCGCTGATACTGGCAATGATCTTTCTAGGCTGGCTGTCAGTCGCGCTCGCCATGCTTTGGGGAATGATGAGGATCGCGCGGCGCCATCATCCGCAGGCACGACTGTCGAAGCAGCCATGCCCATCGCCGACGTCAGTCGACCCAACCGCCCTAGCCTCTTGGCATGCCTGACGGCTATTTCCATCTTTTTTGAAATAAATCCGTGACAGCAGCATTTGAAGCTGTAGAATGCGCATCGCGGGATGGAGCAGTCTGGTAGCTCGTCGGGCTCATAACCCGAAGGTCGTCGGTTCAAATCCGGCTCCCGCAACCAAATTTCAAAGGCCACTCAATGAGTGGCCTTTTTTTTCGCACTGCGATTCTCTGGGCTCAGCAACACCTACGCTGATCGCAGGCGCGAAGCTAAGCATTTGAATAAATTACCCTTTTTTCGCCCTTCCAATTGACAACGGGCCTCCACTCTGTAGAATGCGCCCCACAGACGCGGGATGGAGCAGTCTGGTAGCTCGTCGGGCTCATAACCCGAAGGTCGTCGGTTCAAATCCGGCTCCCGCAACCAAATCACGAAAAAGGCCACTCAGACGAGTGGCCTTTTTCGTTTGCGTGTCTCTTTCACCGGACAGACCTTCAGCTATTAAGCCGCACTTTAGGAATGGAAGTCCCGAAGAATTAACTCCTTAGAGAGTATTGCTCAGCCTATGCGGAATAATACTCCCTTCGTTTATTCATATGGCACCTATGGCCAACAAAGGAATAGCGGGTTTATCCAGCTTAGAGCTAATTACTGCGGCAGATACAACCACTTCATGATAGCCCTAGGCCAGCCCACACAAAAAGCAAAATTCTTTTAACTTCAATAGATTAGTTAGCCTGATCACTCCCCAGCCGCCAACCCCAACATTTTTTTGGCTCTCCAGCTTGACTTGGTTCACGTTATGACGGATATCTATTCGCAACAGGGAGCAATACGTTGCAGAGCAGTTTAAGACCAACTGGACAGGTCAAGTTTTGCAACGCGAGAGTTAAATCCCCCTGCCTGATTAGTCTCGCTTTTTAAAGAAGCGATGCAGGCGCGTTCGCCATAAGCATTGAAGAGTCGGGCTCTGTAGAGTTTCCGGAGTGCGGTAGCCATGCCGGAATCTCTCAAACTCTGGCGCGAGCGTCAGCCGATCGTAGCTGACGGGGAATAATGTACAAGCCATTCGAATCGACAAACAAATAAGTCGATGGCGGTAGCTTTGTCTAAACGAAAAGTCGTTTAGACAATTATTAACTATGCCAGCTGGCTACAACCTACTGCCCAGCATCACGTCGTAATCACTTAATTTCCACTCAGAATGCCGATCAGCAGCGGCGCTGCAGTAGCTGCCACTCGACCAAACCGTTTCGCCTGGCCTTTGTGCAGGGAGAACTATCGTGTCAACAATCTTTTTTGGAACAGAAGATCAGGACAAGGCATTGATTGCGCGAGACATGTATCAGAATGGCTATGCCTGCATACCCGACTATTTAAAAAACCTGCAACTAACCCAACTGCGCGAACAAGTTTACGAGCAGGCTCGACAGCATCATGGGGAATACTTCGCTCATCACGACGGTGAACAGGTAGCGGGCTCGCTGCTTGCCACATTGAGCAGCGCACCGGAGTTCCAGTCGCTTCTGGACGACGTGTACCAGCTCGGCGCCGGCAAGGCGGCGCCGAGCAAGCGCATCTATCTGGTATTGCGATGCGTGCAGGGTCAGACAGGTCGCAAGGAGTCGAACTGCTTTCACTACGACGCTTCCCTGGTAACGGCGCTGCTACCGGTGGAAATTCCGCAGGATGGCGACCAGCGCGGGGATCTGCTGCTGTTTCCCAACCTGCGCAAGCTTCGCAAGTATGTGCTGGTCAACGTGCTGGAGAAGGCACTGCTGCAGAACAAGCTGAGCCGCAGACTGATTACCCGCGCGATAGGCATCGGGCTGCTCCGGCCACAGCGCCTGCAACTGGTACCAGGCAATCTCTACCTGTTCTGGGGTTATCGATCCCTGCATGCCAACGAACCTTGTGATCCGGCGCAGATGCGCGCTACCGCCATCTTCCATTACGGCGATCCCCACGCCGGCAGTCTGATGACCCGAATGATCCTCAGGCACAACCAACGCAGAGCACGGCGGGCAAGTGCAATCGGTACGCAGCAACCGGTCTGAGCGCCCAGCTGTGGCACCCAGCGTAACCCCCGGATGCCATCCGGGGTGGCTGAGCTTCGATAAGGAAATCACCATGATCAACGTGACCAAGTCGTACCTGGGCAACAAGAACAAGTTCAAGGCGTATGTGGACCGGATCTACAACACCGGCTGGCTTACCAACCATGGGCCACTGGTGACTGCCCTCGAGCAGCGTCTCAAGGACTACCTCGGGGTGCGCAACATCATTCTCACCAACAACGGCACCATTGCACTGCAGATTGCCTATCGAGCGCTGGGAGTTACCGGCAGCGCAATAACCACGCCGTTCAGCTTCGTCGCGACGACCAGTTCGCTGCAGTGGGAAGGGATCAAGCCAATCTTCGCCGACATCGACCCGGCGACTTGGAACCTCGATCCGAACCAGATCGCGCGGCATATCGAACCTGACACAACGGCCATCGTGGCCACCCATGTGTTCGGCAACCCCTGTGATGTCGAACGCATTGAACAGGTTGCGCGCAGGCACAACCTGAAGGTCATCTACGACGGCGCCCATGCCTTTGGTACTCGTTACAAGGCGCGCTCGGTCTACAGCTGGGGCGATATCAGCACGCTGAGCTTTCACGCGACCAAGCTGTTTCACACCATCGAGGGCGGCGCCATCGTCACCGATGATGACGACCTGGCCGAGCGGATTCGTCTGCTCTGCAACTTCGGCATCGTGGATACCGACCAGATCGAAGGAATCGGTATCAACGCCAAGCTCAACGAGTTCTCTGCAGCCATGGGCATGTGCGTACTTGACGATATCGAACTTATCCTCGAGTGCCGTGCGGAGATCGGTCAGCGGTACGCACGCCGGCTCGGCGACCATTTCGAGCTGCAGAAACCACAGCCCGAATCGCAAGGCAACTTCAGCTACTTCCCTGTCGCACTTGCCGATGAACAGCAGTTGTTGCGCTGCCGAACGCAACTCAACGAGAGCGGCATCAATCCGCGTCGCTATTTCTATCCTTCGCTGGACACCCTGGAACACCTCCAGCCGCAGGTGCCGCAACCGCACTCACGGGCGCTGAGTCGCAAGGTGCTATGCCTGCCGATCTACCCCGGCCTGCCGCGCAAGGTCCAGGAGAAGGTCATGCAGACGCTTATCCAGGAATCGATCCACAGCACGCAATCAGACCGGATTCTGTTCCGGCCCTTCGTCGAAGCCTTCGGGCTGCTCAGCGGGGAGCAACTGCCCGCTGCGGAGTGCAAGCGCATTTCCTGACTCATCGAGGGGGGGCAGCTACAGCTCATGTCAGATCCCAAGCGGTTTTCGGTGATCCGCAACACCAGCCTCAACTACCTCGGCCAGGCCTATGCCCTGCTGGTCGGCATTCTGATCTTGCCGTTCTACCTGGGGCACCTTGGGGCTGAGGCCTACGGCTTGATCGGTTTCTTCGCCGTGCTTCAGGCGTGGTTGCAACTGCTCGATGCTGGAATGTCACCGGCACTGGTGCGACAGGTGGCGCACTATCGCGGCCAGGGCGACCTGGCCGCGGGTCGCGGACCGGCCGGACGCTTGCTGCGCTCGTTCGAACTGCTCCTGCTGCCGATCGCCCTGGTCACCTGCGTCACCATCTACCTTGGAAGCGGCTGGATCGCTCAGACCTGGCTGCAGGCGCGCGAGCTGAGCACCGGCACCATCATGCAGTGCATCAGTCTGATGGGGCTGATGGTGGGCTTGCGGCTCTACGCAACGCTGTACAAGAGCGGGCTGCAGGGGGTTGAGCTGCACGGTTGGCTGAACGCGGCGAACATGCTGATCGCCACTCTGCGCTATTTCGGCGGGTTATTCCTCGTCGCTTACATATCCCAGAACCCGCTGGATTTCTTCCTGTTTCAGGCAGCCGTCGCCCTGGTGGAAACGCTGGCATTTGCCAGCAAGGCGTACGTCCAGCTGTCGAGTCCACGGCTGTTCACTGGCATCGATTGGCGGGTGGTCCGGCCTGTGCTGCCTTTTGCCGGCGGCATGTGTTTCACCTCGCTGCTATGGATAGTGCTGACCCAGCTGGACAAGGTGCTGCTGTCCAAGGTGCTGCTGCTCAAGGAGTACGGCTACTTCTCGCTGGTGGCACTGGTTACCACGGGGATCATGACGCTGACCAACCCGCTGGTTCAGACCTTGCTGCCACGCATGACCATGCTTGTGGCCGAGCAGCGAATCGCCGACATGGAGCGGCTGTACCTCAACGCCAGCCGCTTCGTCTGCAGCGTGCTGTTTCCCATGGCTGCAGTGATCGCCTGGCACGGACAGGCACTGATCTACGCCTGGACCGGCGACTCGGCTGCCGCCGAATGGAGCGAGCGCATGCTGTTCTGGTACGTGCCAGGCAGCGCACTGATGGCCGTCAGCGCGTTCCAGTTCTACCTGCAGTACGCCTACGGGCAGTTGCGTCTGCATATCTGGTACAGCGTGATTTCCACGGCCGTCAGCGTGCCGATCGTGATCTACGCCGCGCTTGTGCACGGCGCCCATGGAGCCGCGTTGGCCTGGTTCTTTCTGCGCCTGGCGACTTTCATAATCTGGCCTCCGGTGGTGCACCGGCGCTTCGCCCCAGGCATGCAGGGCATCTGGGCGCGGGACATGCTGCGGATAACCGCTATGACGGCACTTGGCATTGCACTGGGCGAGCCGTTGTTCAGGCTGATCGCCAGCGACAACCGTTTCGACATTCTGCTGGCGCTGGCGGTAAGCGGAGCGATCTGCCTGCTGCCCGTCGCCGCCAGTTCGAAGCCACTGGTACTCAAGCTTTATTTCCTAATCAACAAGCGAGCATCAAAAAATGGAATTGAAGAGCGAGCAAGCCTTGATTGAACGCTGGGGCGGCAAGACTGAACCGCTGCTGAGCGTCGTCTGCCTGGCATACAACCATGCCTCTTTCATCAGGAAGACGCTGGAGAGCTTTCTCCAGCAGGAAACGGATTTCCCCTTCGAGGTGATCGTTCACGACGACGCCTCGACCGATACCACCGCTGCGATCATCGCTGACTACGCGGCGCGCTATCCGAGCATCATCAAGCCGATCTACCAGACGCAGAACCAGTTCAGTCTCGGCGTGCCGTTCAGCACGCGGCTGTTCGCCCGTGCAGCCGGTAAATACATCGCCTATTGCGAAGGCGACGACTACTGGACCGACCCCAGCAAGCTGCAACAGCAGGTGGACTTTCTCGAGCAGCACCGCGACTACGTGATCACCTACCACGACGCCTTCATGTTCAACAGCCAGGGCATCATCCAGAGCCCGCAACTGACCGGAAAACTGCGCAAGGACGCCACCGCACAGGAGCTGATGCAGGGTCGCCCGCTGTCGACACTCACCGTCTGCTTTCGCAACCTGATCCAGGAATTACCGCCGGAGCTGCTCGGTGTGGAAGTGCTGGATATCTGCTGGTGGTCACTGCTCGGCGCCTACGGCAAAGGCAAGTTCATGGAAGGGATCAGCCCCGCCGCCTACCGCGTGCACGAGGGCGGCATCTTTTCCATGCGACCCAGCAGGCAACGCATCCAGATGGCGATGCACGCCCACTATTCCCTGGCGCGCTACTACAACCGCATCGGCAATAACGCCCTCTACGAGTATTTCCTGATCCAGGTCTTCGGCGCGTGTCTTGCGCTGATCTCGCCCTTCAGCAAGCTCCAGGCGCTATCGACCATCGCGCAGAACATCAGCCTCAATCTGCTACGCAGATTGAGCCCTCGGCTGGCCAGGAGCTGACCAGCCCGCACCCGCTTCTTTGCAATAACGCACCATGAGGAAGGATTCCCAATGACTGCCTTGACCCGCTCTTCGCTGGAATATGACGCGGACAACCGCATCGACCTCGCCGCAATCATGCGCACGGCCTACGACCACAAGGCGCTGATCATCGCCATCACCGGGTTGTTCGCCGCCCTGGGCGTGTTCTATGCATTGATCGCCACGCCGATCTATCAGGCGACCGCGATGATCCAGATCGAACCCAAGAAGGCCGCCATCACCGGCGTGCCGGAAATTTCGGTACGACCCGATTCGGTGTCCCAGGCGGTCACCGAGATTTCCCTGCTGAAATCCCGTGCCGTGCTGGGCAGGGCCGTCGAGGAACTCAAGCTCTACATCGTCGCCAAGCCTCGTCAATTCCCAGTGATTGGCGGGTTCATGGCGCGCAGGCACGACCCCGCAACCGACGGAGCGCTGGCCGCACCGCTATTCGGCTTTACCAGCTATGCCTGGGGCGGTGAGAAGCTCGAGGTTTTCCAGCTTGATGTCCCCGAGGCCTATCTGGGCATGGAGCTCACCCTGACCGCCGGCAATGCAGGCGACTTCAGCCTGCGCGACGACGAGCAGCAACTGATTCTGCGTGGCCAGGTCAACCAGGCGGTGGAGAGCCAGGGTTTCAAGGTCCAGATCGCCGAACTGGAGGCACGTCCAGGCACCGAGTTCCTGCTGGTGCGCAATCGCCCGCAGACCACGGCGCTCGAGTATCAGGATCGCCTGAAGGTTGGCGAGGCAGGCAAGGACTCCGGGATCATCTACATGTCCCTGGAAGATCCGGACCCGCAGCTGGCCAGCCGCGTACTTGACGAGATCAGTCGGCTGTACGTGAGCCAGAACATCCAGCGCAGCTCGGCCGAAGCGGCGCAGCGTCTGGAGTTCCTGCGTTCGCAACTGCCACAGGTGCGCAAGGAGCTGGAGAAGGCCGAAGCGGCGCTGAACAGCTATCAGACCAGTTCCAAATCCGTGGACATCAGCATCGAGACCAAGGGCGTGCTCGACCAGATCGTCGCGCTGGAGACACAGATCTCCGAGCTCACGCTCAAGCGGGTGGACTACGACCGGCTCTACACCCGCGAGCATCCGACCTACCGCACGCTGATGACCCAGATGAACGAGCTGCAGGCGCAGAAAGCCCAGCTACTGAAGAAGGTCGATGCCTTGCCCATGACGCAGCAGGAGTTGCTGCGCCTGAAGCGTGACATGGAGGTCACCACCCAGACCTACACGCTGTTGATGAACCAGGCGCAGGAGCAGGACATCCTGCGCGCCGGCACCATCGGCAACGTGCGCATCATCGACAACGCGTACTCGATGATCGAGAAGCCGTCCAAGCCGGTTAAACCACTGGTCGTGGCCATCGCGATCTTCGTCGGCCTGCTGGCTTCGGCGGCAGTGATTCTGCTGCGCCAGGCGTTCTACCGCGGCGTTGAAAGCCCGGATGCGATCGAGAAGCTTGGCGTGCCGGTGTATGCCGGGCTGCCCTACAGCGCCTCGCAGGATCAGTTGAACCGCAGCCGCAAAGCGCGTGACGGCAAGACCCGCCTGCTCAGCCTCACCGAGCCGACCGACCTCGCTGTCGAATCGCTGCGCAGCCTGCGCACCAGCCTCAAGTTCGCCATGCTCGAAGCGCGCAACAAAGTGCTGATGATCACCAGCCCCACACCGTCGGTGGGCAAGTCGTTTGTGTCCAGCAACCTCGCCGCCGTTATCGCCCAGACCGGACAGCGTGTGTTGCTGATCGACGGCGACATGCGCCGCGGCTACCTGCACAACCTGTTCGGCATGGCGCCGCGCAATGGTCTGTCGGACGCCCTGGCCAGCGGCCTGAGCCTGGCTGAGATCACCAACCGCACCGAACTGAAGAACCTGCATTTCATCTCCGCTGGGTTCTCCGCGCCGAACCCCTCCGAACTGCTGATGCACGACAACTTCTCCCGCCTGCTGCGCGAAGCGGAGAAGCTCTACGACTTCATCATCATCGATACGCCACCCGTCCTGGCGGTCACCGATGCCGTGCTGGTCGCGCAGCAAGCCGGCACCAACCTGCTGGTGGCCCGCTTTGGCCTCAGCACCAGCTCACAGATCGATGCCTCCAAACGCCGCCTCGGACAGAACGGCGTGCTGCTCAAGGGCGTGATCCTCAATGCCGTGAAGCGCAAGGCCTCCACCTCGCCGTACGACAGCGGAGCCTACGGCTACTACACCTACAACACCCAGCAAGCCTGAACGCCAGACAAGGAGGAGGTGCACCGTGCTCAGAACCGTCTCGATGATGCAGCCTTATCTATTTCCGTACTTGGGCTACTTTCAACTGATCGCGCTCAGCGATGTGTTCGTCCTGGGCGATGACCTGCAATACGTCAAAGGCTCCTGGATGAACCGCAACCGCATCCTGGTCAACGGCCAGCCCAAGCTGATCACCTTTCCATTGAAGAAGGGCCACCAGACCGAGCGGATCAACCAGCGCTGGCTCTGCGACGACTTCGACAAGGAGGCCGCCGCGCTGATGACAACGCTCGAGCGCAGTTACGCCAAGGCACCGCAGCGCGATGCGGTGCTGCCGCTGATCCGCGGCATCCTGCAATGCCCCGAGCGCAACCTGGCGTTGTTCACCGAAAACTCGCTGCGCTGCCTCTGTGCCTACCTGGGTATTCGCACGCCGATCTACCGCGGCTCCACCCTCGACTTGCCGGCGAAGATGGACATGCAGGACCGGGTTATCCAGTTAACCCACCGCATGGACGGCGAGCTGTATCTGAACCCCATCGGGGGCATGGACCTGTACTGCCCTGCCCGCTTCCGCGCTGATGGATTGCTGCTGCGCTTCCTGCGCATGGACGCGATTACCTACACGCAGCTCAAGCATCCGTTCGTGCCCTCGCTGTCGATCATCGACGTGCTGATGTTCAACAGCCGCGAGGCGCTCAAGGAATTGCTGCTGCGCTTCAGCGTGGTCGAGGGCCACGAGAAAAGGGCAACGCTGACACTGGCTTGAAGACATTCAGCCTGCCATGGAATTCGAGCAGGCCAATCATCCGGGAAGGACATCCTCATGACACCTAGCAACACCGCGCGCTGGTACCTGATCCAGACCAAGCCACGCCAGGAAGCCCGCGCCGAAGAACACCTGCTGCGTCAGCACTTCGAGTGCTACCGACCGGTCAAGGCGTCGTCCCCTTCACGCGGATCGCCAATCGCCAGGACCGGCGAGGCACTCTTTCCGGGCTATCTGTTCATTCGCCTGGATTGCATTCACGACAACTGGTATCCGATTCGCTCCACTCGCGGCGTCAGTCGCGTGGTGAGCTTCGGTGGCCAACCGACGCCGGTTCGCGATGAGCTGATCGCGCAGCTGCGCCAGCGTCTCGCGCAGAGCGAAAGCGGGCGAACGGCGACGTTCAACCCCGGTGATCGCGTGCACGTCAGTGGCGGCAGCTTCAGCGAGATCGAAGCGATCTTCGTCAGCAGCGACGGCGAGGAACGCTCGGTGATCCTGCTCAACCTGCTGCAGCGTGAACAAAAGGTTCGAGTGCCCACCCGCTATCTGCAGTGCCACTGCTGAACAGGCAGGGCGCCGTGGATGCTGCCCCTGCCCCCTGACAGGTTCAATCAGCGAGCCGACCAATGAAGATCCTATTCCTCAATGCGTTCTACGCCCCGCATATCGGCGGCGGCGCGGAAGTCATCCTCCGGCATCTGGCCGAGGGGTTGCAGCGTCGCGGTTGTGAAGTGGCGGTTCTGGCGACCGGCCCGGATGCCGGCCTCGATATGCAGATTCAGGACGGTGTGCGGGTCTATCGCGCCAGCCTGGCAAACAGCTACTGGCATTACACCCAGCAGCGCCCGAGCAGTCTTGCCCGGCTCGGCTGGCACTATCGCGACCGCTACAACAGCGAGATGCGCCGCCATGTACGCGAAGTTATCGACCGCGAGCAGCCGGACATCGTGGTGAGCAACAACCTCACTGGCTGGTCGATCTCCGCTTGGGACGAAATCAGCGCCGCCGGCCTACCCATCGTTCAGGTACTGCACGACCTGTACCTGCTCTGCCCCAAGGACACCATGTTCAAACGCGGCAAGAGCTGCCAGCGCCAGTGCGGTCTGTGCTCGGTATTGCGCCTCGGTCATGCCGGCGCCTCCAGCCAGGTCGCCACTGTGATTGGCGTCAGCCGTTCCGTGCTGGAACGCATCACCGCGCAAGGTTACTTCAGCCGCGCCCGCCAGCATGTGGTGCATAACAGCACGCCAGCCAACCCCGGCCAGGGCAGCAAGCCGAAGAGGCGCAGCAGCCATCCGCTGCGCTTTGGCTACATCGGCACGCTGTCGGAAAACAAAGGCGTCGGCTGGCTGATCGAGCAGTTCCAGCGGCTGGACATCGATGCTCGGCTGGATATCGCCGGGCGCGGCAAGCTGGATTACGAGGCCAGGCTCAAGGCCATGGCCGATCCGAAGAAGGTCAGCTTTCTCGGTTACTGCGACAGCGACGAGTTCATGCAAAGCATCGATGTGCTGGTGGTGCCGTCGCTGTGGGCCGAGCCGTTCGGCCTGGTCGCCGTCGAGGGTTGCGCCAACCACCTACCGGTGATCGCCAGCAACATGGGCGGGCTGCCAGAGATCATTCGCGACGAGTGTAACGGCCTGCTCTGCTCGCCCGATGATCCGGACTCGCTCGGCATCGCCATGCTCTGGCTCTACATCGACGGCGCACTGCGGCAGAAGCTGGCCAGCCAGGCGCGAGCCAGCGTGCTGCCGCTGCTGGATATGGAACGCATGCTGGATCAGTACCAGTCGATCCTGCACGAAACACTTCAGGGAACGAGAATCCACCATGAACCAGAGCCTGCTGATCACCCCGCGCCAACGCGACTCGAATCCGTTGGCATTCGACAAGCCGACATTGTTGACGCTGGTCGTCGCCTCGCTGCTGCTGACTGAAACCTTCTCCGGCGCCCTGCGTTACTACTTCGACATGGCCGGGATTTCCTGGCTGCTGTACCTGCCGAAGGTGGCCTGCCTGCTGGCCCTGAGCCTTGAACTGCTGCGCTATCGGGGCTGGCCCGCGTTCTGGCTGGTACTGCTCGGGCTGGTCACTTCCAGCCAGTTGGCACTGCTGCATGGCGCGGAACTGGGCAATATCGGTTTCAGCCTGTTCATCTATATCCCGCTGCTGTTCGGCTTGATCTGCGGTCGGCATCTGGAACTGCGGCTGGGCCTGCTGCGGAGGATCATCGGCTTCTGCCTGATTGCCAGCTTCGTCGGCATCGCCCTCGACCTGCTCACCAGCGTGCCGTGGAAGGGTTACAGCTACATGGTCGGAGAGGTGGAACTGAGCGCCAACCGCTCCTGGGCGTTCGACGACATCGACCGCATCGGCGGCTTCGCCCGCATGTCCACGGCGCTGTCGGTGATGATTGCGGTGTACAGCCTGTTCATCGCCGCCTTCACCCGCTCTCGGCTGCTGCGACTAATGCTCTATGCCGCGGCGCTGGTCGGCATCGTGCTGACCACCAACAAATCCACCGCGGCAGCGTATGTGCTGACACTGCTGATGCTGGTCGTCACCGCCTACCGCTTCGCCAGCGCAACGGCCTTCCTTATCGCTGTACTCGTCGGCCTGGCACTGCCAATGGCCAGCCTGGTACTGAGCCTGGACCCCAACGCCGCCAATAACGGCACGCTGCTGGCGTCGTTCGCCGATCGGCTGATCAACAGCTGGCCGAACTTTATCGGCGTGATCACCCGCGAGGGCTGGGGCTGGTGGGGCGCCGGCTTCGGTGCGGTGGGCAGCGCCGGTCAGGTCTATCCGATGCCCGGGCTGGAACTGCTGAGCATCGCCGACAACACCGCCCTGTATCTGTGGGGAATGCTCGGTGTGTTCGGTGTACTGCTCTACCTGTTGACCTTCCCGCTCATGCTGCGTCTGCACGAACGCGGGCCGCGGCTGCGCAGCGCGTTGCTGCCGATCGTGTTCTGCATCTGCCTGGTCGCGTGGGCCACAGATGTGCTGGAGGTGTCGATCGCCACGCTGTTCCTCGGTCTGGCCATCTCCCACGTGCTGACGCCGGCTCGCCGCCCGATCAGCAGTCTGACGGGGCAACGGCTGCCTGAACTGCAACACCTGACCTGAGCATCAATCACTTTCATGGACGATTTACATGACGAAGCGCTCTACCCCGCTCAACGCCCTGCTGCTGGGCGGCTTGCTTGGCCTTGCTCCGTTTGCGCCGGCCCAGACCACTGAAGAGCCTTTCGTGGTCGGTGTCTGTGCCCATGAACTGCACAAGGGCGACCCCAGTGGCCGCGCCTACGCGATGATGCGGGATGCCGGCATCACCTCCGTGCGTACCGATGCCCACTGGGCCTACGTCGAGCGCCAGCCGGGCCAGCTGAAGATCGAGCCTTCCTGGCGTCGCTACCTGAAGGAAACCGCCCGCCACGGCCTGAACACCCAGTTCATTCTCGGCTACGGCAACTCCCACTATGGTGGCGGCGAAAAGCCTCGCAGCGAGCCGGTCAGAGCCGCGTTCAACCGCTATGTCGAATTCATAACCGAGGAACTGAAAGGCCAGGTGGCGTACTACGAGATCTGGAACGAGTGGGACGTCGAAGACCCGCGCGACCCGAAATTCACCCAGGACTATGCACGGCTCATCGCCGATGCCTCGGGCATCATCCGCCAGCGTGCGCCCAATGCGAAGGTGCTCGCGGGTGCCGTGACCACACAGGGCATCGAATCCGGCTTCGCGCTGCGCCTGCTGGAAAACGGTCTGATGCAATCGGTCGATGGCCTGTCGCTGCATCCCTACGTGCACTGCCGGGGCTGGCGGCGCAACACGCCCGAGGCCTGGATCGACTGGATGACCGAGGTCGACAAACAGCTGACCCGCGCCGCCGGACGCCCGGTCCCGCTCTATCTGACCGAAATGTCCTGGCCTTCGCATCAGGGCGCCTGCGGCATCGACGAGAACCTGCAGGCGGCCTATCTGGCACGCGCCTACTTTCTCGCCAAGACGCTGCCCAGCATCAAGGGCATGTGGTGGTACGACTTCCGCAATGACGGCACCGACAAGACCGAGCGCGAGCACAACTTCGGCCTGGTTCGCCAGGATTTCAGCATCAAGCCGGCCTACCCGGTGCTGGCGGCGATCAGCGAGATCGTCCGGGAGTACAGCTTTGTCGGCCGCGACGAGAGTGCCAAGGGTGACGTGGTGATGCTGCGCTTCGCCCGCGACAAGGAAGAGCTGATGGTCGCCTGGAGCGCCGGCAAGCCACGCTCGGTGGAGCTGCGAAGTGCAGAAGGCAACGCCGGCCGCGTCGCCATGATCGACACCGCCCAGCCGCAGCACGGTCGGGTAACCACCACCAGCGAATGGACGTGTACAGCCCAGGGCAGCGGCTGCAGCACCGAGGTAAAGCTCGATGGCTTCCCGAAGATCATCAGCATGCAAGCGGTTCGCGACGAAGACTGACAACGACTGCGCTGGGCCCGACCCGGCATACCCCGCCGCGCCATCACCCGTTCGCGGCGACTGCTTAAAGCGAACCACTCTCTGCATCACCGAGGAGTCAGCCGCTTGCTCGTCGCCGTCTCTGACGGCCGCTCACGCTTTTGCCGAAATAAACGCAGTTTCCCAAGGAGAGCCACTCATGATTGCCATCAACGCTCGTTTCCTCACTCAGGAAACCCGCGGCGTGCAACGTTTTGCCGAGCAGGTCTGCCTGGAGCTTGGCGCCATGCGCAAGGATCTGACGTTCCTCGCGCCTCAGGACATTCGCATGCACACCAGTGCCGAGCGCCTGCAGGTACGCCGCGTCGGCCGTAACCGCGGGCATCTATGGGAGCAGATCGATCTGCCTCTGTGGCTGGCCAAACATGGGCATCCGCCGTTGGTGTCGCTGTGCAACACCGCGCCGCTGATCTATCGCAACCAGATCGCCACCCATCACGACATCACCTACGTTCGCCATCCGGAGAGCTACTCGCGCGCTTTTCGCAGTCTCTACAAGGGGCTCACGCCGCTGCTGCTCAAGCGCATCAAGGCGCTGATCACGGTCAGCGACTTTTCGCGCAAGGAAATCGCCCGCTACTACGGCTACCCGAGCGAAAAGATCTGCGTGGTGCCGAACGCCGTAGCCGCAAAATTTCGCCCGCCTGCCGATGGGCAAAGCCGCGACGCCAGCCGGCCGTATCTACTGGCGGTATCGTCACCGAATGCGCACAAGAACTTCGCCCGAATGGTGGCGGCCTTCCTCAGTCTCGAGGGGTTCGACGATGTGGAGCTGCATATCGTCGGCGACTCGCATTCGGTGTTTTCCGGCACCGATTACAGCGTTGCGGGCAATACGCGCGTGCGTATGCTCGGTCGGCTCGATGATGAGCAGCTGGTACGGCAGTACCAGGGCGCGACGGCATTCGTATTTCCTTCGCTCTATGAAGGCTTCGGCATTCCGCCACTGGAAGCGCAGGCATGCGGCTGCCCGGTGATCGCCGCCCGCGCTGCATCGATCCCCGAAGTGCTCGGCGAAAGCGTGCTGTATTTCGAGCCAATGAACATCGAGGACATCGCCCGCTGTATGCGCCACGTACTGCAGGACGCGGGGCTGCGTGACGACCTGCGCACCCTCGGCCTGGCGAATGTCGAGCGCTACTCCTGGAAACGCTCGGCGCAGACCGTCTCGCAGCTGATCGACCAAGCCCTGATGGGCAAGCCCAGCCCGCCAAACTTTGCCTGGTCATCCGGCCGACACTGAGCCGATCCGAAAGCTGTTCCGACAATTCATTCATCACCTGAACGAGGCAGACCATGGAACGGTTGGCGCATATCGACGCGCTTCGCGGCAGCGCAGCAATACTGCTGATTTTCCAAATCCTGCTGGTGCCGCTGCTGGACAGTAGCTGGCTGCTGGAGCACGCCTTGGACCCCGGCATCCTGGCTTGTCTCTGGCTCCTGCTCGGCTGTGGTTTCGTCGTGCCGGTCAGCTTGCACAGCGGTGCACCTGGCGCGCGCGGCTTCGTCATTCGACGCCTGTTGCGCCTGGCGCCGGTCTACTTGCTGGCGGCGCTGCTGACGGCCATCCTGCTGCCCGCAGCACCGGCCTGGCTGCCGGGCGTGCCAACGCCAAACAGCGGCGTGGCGTTCGAGGTCATCGGCGGTTACGGCGCCCTGCCGCCATTGCTGCTGTTCTACGCGCTTTGTCTGGCGCTTCAGGCCCTCGGGCTGCTGCGCAGTGTTGGCCAGCGAGCGGGCTGTTCGCTCCTGCTGCTGACCGTCGCGCTGGCACTGGCATTGACGCAGCAGCTGGTCGAGACGGCATTGCCGGTGACGCTGCCGTTGGTGCTGTCGCTGATGTTCTTCGCATCGATCTGGTACGACGCCCTGCACGAAAGCAGCAGCTATGCCCGCAGGCGGGCTCGCGAATATGCGCGCTACATCTTGCGCGTCTACCTGCTGGTTGTACCGGTGGTATTTGTCGCCGGCTGGTCTGCTGCCGCAACGGCCTGGCCGCGGGATCTGCTCAGTTATGCACTGGCGATCGCCACCTTTGTGCTGCTGACCAGTCGGCTGGCGCTGCGGCCGCCGCTGCTCGTCTGGCTCGGCAGCCTCAGTTACTCGCTCTATCTATTGCTGCCGGCAATGCAGCGTCTGAGTCAGCTGCTGACCCAGACACTGAATCCATCCGGCCTGAACGCGGACCTCATCGCTGCCGTACTCGGCCTGTTGCTGACACTCGGCAGCGCCCTGCTCTGCCGCCAACTGCTCGATCTGCCACTGAGCCGCGCCGGCAAGCGGCTGACCGGTCAACACGACCTGATGCCACTGGTACGCCTGCATAGCCGCTGACCACGTCTTTAGTGCCCGTCTCGCGGCTTGCCGCTTCTTTTTCGATCAAGGATGTCATGCCATGAAAGTTGCCATCGTTCACGATTGGCTGGTGACGTACGCCGGCGCCGAGCGTGTGCTCGCCAGCCTGTGCGCCGTCTGGCCGGACGCTGATCTGTTCACCGTCATCGATTTTCTTTCCGATGAAGACCGCGTCCACCTCGGCGGCAAACGCGCCACCACCACCTTCATCCAGCAACTGCCGAAGGCGCGCACCCACTACCAGAAGTACCTGCCACTGATGCCGCTGGCCATCGAGCAGCTGGACATGTCTTCCTATGATCTGATCATTTCCAGCAGTCATGCGGTCGCCAAGGGCGTGCTGACCGGCCCCAACCAGCTGCATATCAGCTACGTGCATTCGCCCATCCGCTACGCCTGGGATCTGCAGCACCAGTACCTGCACGAAGCCAGTCTGGAGCGCGGCATCAAGGCCAAGCTCGCGCGCATGCTGCTGCATTACATGCGCATGTGGGACCAGCGCACCGCCAGCGGGGTCGATGAATTCATCGCCAACTCGCACTTCATCGGCCGGCGCATCAACAAAAGTTACCGGCGTCAGTCCACCGTGATCTATCCGCCGGTCGACACCCGCCAGTTCACCCTGCACGAGGCCAAGGAAGACTTCTATCTGACCGCCTCGCGCATGGTGCCGTACAAGAAGATCCCGCTGATCATCGAGGCCTTCGCGGCGATGCCGGACAAGCGCCTGATCGTCATCGGCACCGGCCCGGAGATGGACAAGGCACGCGAGGTCGCCGGCCCCAACGTCACCCTGCTCGGCTACCAGAGCTTCGAGGTGCTGCGACAGCACATGCAGCGCGCCAAGGCGTTCGTCTTCGCTGCCGAGGAGGATTTCGGCATTGCGCCGATCGAGGCTCAGGCCTGTGGCACACCGGTAATCGCCTTCGGCCGCGGCGGTGTGCTGGAAACCGTACGCGGTCTCGACCATCCCGAACCCACCGGTGTGTTCTATCCCGAGCAGAACACGGCCTCGATCATTGCCGCCATCGCCACCTTCGAAGCCCAGCGCTCGCGCATCAGCGCCGCAAACTGCCGCAGCAACTCGGAGCGTTTTTCCATTGAACGCTTCCAGCAGGAGATACGGGCGTTCGTCGAGGCGCGGCTGCGCGAAGCGAGGGCCTACGACGGCCAGGATTTCTTCCCTTCACCGGCACCCAATACGCCGCTCTATCCGGCTGCCGTGGCGCCAATCAAGCACGCCTAACTTCCCATTCACTTACGAGGTTTCAAGGATGAACACAGTAAAGCAGTGGATGAGAGCCACCCGCGCTCTCGGTTTCGCCCTTGTCCTGGCGGTAGATCCCGCCTGCGCGGCGGTGATCGTCGACTCACTGAGCGCAGACCCGACATCGGCCAATCTGCACGGCAGCCACACACCGTCCTGCGATGCCGCCAGCGCCACCAGCGTGATCGCCTACAGCCATTCAGGCAGCGATTCTGCACAGCACTGCGCCTCCGCGGCCGGAGGTCAGGGTGTAGAGCGCGCCGCGACCAATCGAGGCCGACACATGGCCGAACCCGCCGCCGGTTCGCTGTGGTTCCCGCCAACGGACGGCCGACGTTATTCATTCTGATCGGCGCCTCACGGCGTCCAGTAACCCAGGGAGCTTCAGCATGAGCACAGACGGAACATCCAGCGCGTCGCTGATTCTGGCCGACGGCTACTCCTACACCGAACTCATTCCCGCGCCCGGCCCACCCGGCGATCCGGCAGCCACCGGGTTCATCCGCATCTTTCACGCCTTCTTCAGCCCCGCCGAAGAAGAGTTGCCAGCGCAATCAGCCGGTTGCCTGCCCCTGGTCGTTCCAGAACAGTCCTGAGGAGATACCGCCGTGCCTGACACCTGCAGCCTGGACCCACAGGCCATCGCTATTGAAGCCGGCGAAACACCGGCGCGAAGGCAGACCACCATCGTCACGGTGACCTATGGCGACCGCCTGCACTACCTGCGCCGCCTGATTGAGCAGGCATTCGCCTTCGAGCAGATCACCCGGGTAATCGTGGTCAGCAACGCCTCCAGCGCGCCGCTTGAGCAGCTGACCAGCCGCTGGCCCGGTCAGGTCCGACTTATCCCGCTTGCGCAAAACACCGGCTCGGCCAACGGCTATGCCGTGGGGCTGGAAGCTGCGCTCGCAGAAGGCGCCCAGTACATATGGATGATGGATGACGACAACGCACCCACCGCCTCTGCCGTGCGCCTGTTGCACGAGGAGCTGGCGCGGCTGGACGACGAGGTGGGTTTGCCTAACGCGGCGGTGCTGGGCTTTCGCCGCAGCCAGCAGGAGGACATCGCCCGCGGCGTGCCGCAGCGTTTCATCGTTCAGCCACGCTCCAGCTACTTTGGCTTCCACGTGGCGCAACTGCCCTACAAGATCTGGCGTCGCCTGCCCTGGGGCCGGCCAAAGGGTACGCCGCCACGGGCCATCGACCTGCCCTTCGCCCCCTACGGCGGCATGCTCGCGCACCGCAGCCTGTACCAGGCGATCGGCCTGCCGCTGCGCGAGCTGGTGCTCTACGCCGATGACACCGAGTACACCCGCCGCATTACCGCGATGGGTGGCCGCCTGCGGCTGGTCACCGAGGCATTGATCGACGAGCTGGAGCTGTCCTGGAACATCAAGGCCCACACCCGCAACATCTACGAAGCCTTCCTCTTGGGCGACTCGGATTTCCGCGCCTACTACACCGCCCGCAACCAGGCCTGGTTCGACACCTATGTCTGGGCTGCCTCGCCCTGGTTATACCGGCTGAACCGCCGCATCTTCCTCAGCCTGTTGCGCTATGTCGCCAGACGCCAGCGTGCCCCCGAGCGCCTGCAACTTATCGAGCAGGCGATCCGTGACGGTGAAAGCCACACGCTGGGCATGAGCCAGGCTTTTCCGCTGCGTTGATTACTCAGACCAGGAGGTTCCGATGCACACGCCCACTCTGGCGGATAGAGACAACAACTTCGATTTCCTGCGCTTTTTCGCCGCCGCAATGGTGGTATTCGGTCACGCCTACGGACTCTCGGGCCAGGCGCATCAGGAACCGCTGCGCCTGTTCAGCGGCAGCTATGACTCGGCGGACATCGCCGTGCACGTGTTCTTCGTCATGAGCGGCTTTCTCATCGCCGGTTCCTGGCTGAACAGCCACAGCGTGCTGGATTTCGCCGCCAAACGGGCATTGCGCATCCTTCCGGCGCTGATCGTCTCGGTGCTGTTTGTCGTGCTGGTTGTGGGGCCGCTGGCCACCCGATTGCCACTGAGCGAATACTTCGCCGCACCCGAAACATTTGCCTACCTGGGTAACGCGGTGTTCATCACGGAGTTCCGTCTGCCCGGCGTGTTCGCCAGCAACCCCTTCCCGGATACGGTCAACGGCTCGCTGTGGACGCTGCCCTACGAGGTCCTGATGTATGCCACTGTGCTGACGCTCGGCTTGCTCAAGGTGTTCGGCCGCAGCATGGCGCTGATCGGGCTGGTTCTGATGGTCGGCGTGCATTTCTACCTGATCCCGGTATACGAGGTGCAGAGCGACCTGCTGCGCAAGGCCACGCGGCTGGGGATGTTCTTCTATGCCGGTGTGGTGCTCTATCTGTATCGCCAGAAACTGATCTGGAACTGGAAGCTCGCCGCGCTAATGGTTACCGCAAACCTGCTCAGTGCACGCAGCGACTACTGGGAGCTGGTGCACGTGCTCACGCTGCCCTATCTCACGCTCTACCTCGCCCAGCTGCGCATCCCGCTGCTGGCCGGGTTCGGTAAGGCAGGCGACTTCTCCTACGGGCTGTACATCTTCGCCTTCCCGCTGCAGCAACTGCTCATGCACTGGAGCGACGGCAGCCTACCGCTGCTACCGTTCATGCTGCTGAGCTTCGCCGCCAGCCTCGCCGCCGCAGTATTCTCCTGGCACCTGATCGAGTCGCCGGCGCTCAAACTCAAACGCTACCTGCCGCGCCGCCAACGCACCACTGCGCCTGCAGTCGCGGTGGGCAACCGCTGAGCCGGATCAGGGCACGGGGAACACCTTGACCTCTGCGTCCACCACCGCGACCACATCCGACTGCGCGCGCTCCAGCCCCAGCTGCCGAATCTTGCGCAACTGCCGTACACGCTCGAGGTTCTCCCAGGCCGTGAGGTAGTGCGACGGCGACTGTTCCAGGGCGCTGCGGAAGAACTGTTCGGCCTCATCCAGCTTGCCTTCCACCAGACAGACATAGCCCACGTCATTGCTGGCCTGCGCGCGCGAACCGATCTGCTCGAAAGCCGAAAGCGCCTCCTCGTAACGCGCAGTACGCGCCAGCAGCAGCCCATAGTTGCGCCACAGTGGCGTGTAGCTGCCGTTCTGATCCAGCGCGCGGCGGAAGGTGCGCTCGGCGTCCTGCCAGCGTCCGGCCAGGTAATAGGAATAGCCCAGGCTGTTCTGCGCCAGCAGCGAGCGTGGCTCGATCTTCAGCGCCAGCTGGTAGTAGCCCTCGGACAAGGCAAAGCGGTTGTTCAGATCGGCCAGCACGCCGAGTGCGTTGTACAGCCTGAGCGGCGACTGCTGGTCGACATTGAGCGCCTGCGGCTCGGGCAGCGTTTCACCAATGGCCACGCCCTGACGCCGCTGATCCAGGGAAACGGCCTTGTGCAGCAAGCCCCGCGCACGATCCTGATCGCGCTGCGAGAGGCTCAGCATGCCCATTTCAGTCAGCGCATCGAGGTTGTCCGGCTGCTTGGCCAGCACTTCGGTGAAGGCCAGTTCGGCGAGCTGATCGTTGCCCCTTTCCCGGTGGATACGCCCGACCCAGACCAGCGCGTCCTGGCGCTTTGGCTCAAGCTCCATGGCGCGCAGATACTGAAACAGGGACTGGTCGAGATCTCCCGCCCGATAGGCCAGCGCCGCCAGCTGCATTGCCTGGTCCGCGCTGCCTGCCTGCTTGCGCACCTGATAGAGCAGCGCGTTGTCGCCGGAGTACACCGAGCGTCCGCTGTTGCCGGTATCCGGCCCCATGCTCTGACAACCGCCCAGCACGGCGGATACGAGCAGCAGCAATCCGAATCTTTTCATGTCAGGAACTCCCGAAGGCGTTGACCAACGCCATGATGGCCGGACCGATGGCAACCACGAAGAAGCTGGGCCACAGGCAGAGAATGAGCGGAAAGACCAGCTTGGTCCCGATTTTGGCAGCCTGTTCCTCGGCCGCCTGGGTACGCCGGTCACGAAACTCCTCGGCGTAGATGCGCAGCGTATCCGCCACACTGGTGCCGAAGCGGATGCTCTGACTGAGCAGGCTGACCAGCCCCTGCAAGTCTTCCAGTCCGGTACGCAGCGCGAGGTTCTGCAGCGCATCGGAGCTGCTCACACCCGCGCGGATTTCGGCATTCACCAGGGCCAGTTCGCCGGCCAGTTCGGCATGGCTGACGGACGTCTCCTCGGCTACCCGCTCGATCGCCTGCGGCAAGGCCAGGCCCGACTCGACGCATACCACCAGCAGATCCAGCGCATCAGGGAAGGCGGCACGCAGTCGATTCATGCGGGCCTCCTTGCGCTTTTCGACATAGATCGCCGGAATCATCCAGCCGACGATGACCGCTGCGGCCGTCAGCATCAGCCCGGTCAAAAACTCAACTTCGCTGAACAACGGCAGCAGCACCACTGCAGCAGCGAGCAACAGCAGCGGCAACAACAGGCGCAGCGACCAGTACAGCTGCGCGGCACTGGCCGAGCGATAACCGGCGTGCAGCAACAGCGCGCGCGTACCGCTGGCATGCTCGCTGTCGGTGGCGACCAGGCGATCCCCCAGCTGCGCCAGCAGCAGCTGCAGGTTGCCCCGTGGCGGCTCGCCAACGCCCTGATCGACCATGCCGCGCTTGAGCGTGACCAGTCGTCGATGCACCGGGTCCTGCAAGCCGACCACAAGCAAGGTCAGGGTGAGCGCTGCGATCACCGCGCTGATGCCGATCGCCGCCAGAAACAGCAGGCGTACCCAGCGCTCATCGCCCATCAGGCCGTTGAACACGCTCCACAAGTAATCCATGACGAGCCCCCTAGACCTGGATGCGAATGATGCGGCGAATCCACAGGATGCCCGCGAGCATCCCGACGAAGGCCGCCACGGCGAGCTTCTGCCCGGCAGGCTCGTTGAGCAGCATCGGCAGGTAATCCGGAGTGGTCAGCATGATCACCGCCGCCAGCACGAAGGGCACGGCAACCAGCACCCAGGCGGACATCCGCCCTTCGGCCGAAAGCGTGCGTACCTTGCGCTGGAAGCGAAAACGCCCGCGCACCAGCGCACTCATGCGTTCCAGCACCTCGGTCAGGTTGCCGCCGGTTTCCCGATGGATCAGCACCGAGGTCACCAGCATCATCACCGTCATGCTGGGAACGCGCTCCAGCAGGCCGAGCATGGCGCGACGCACGTCGTTGCCGTAGTTGATATCGGCGAACACCAGGCCGAATTCCTGGGCCACCGGCCCCTTGTGCTCATCGGCCACCAGACGTAGCGACTCGCCGAACGGATGCCCCGCGCGCAGCGCCCGACAGACCGAGTCCAGCGCATCCGGCAGGCCTTCCTCGAAAGCCGTGAAGCGTGCGGCGCGGTCGCGACTGATCTTTCCAATTGGCAGCCAGAATGCCGCCAGCCCGGCGCCAGCCGACAACCACCATTGCAGGGTAACGACCCAGATCGCGGCACTGGCCAGCGCCGCGAGCGCCACCCCGGCCAACACCACCCGGTGCGCCAGATAATGATGGCCGCTCTGCTCGATCATCTGCGCCAGTCGCTCCATCATCGGCAGCTGCTCCAGCCGCGCCTGCAATGGCGAAAGTCGCGTCAGGTACTTCTCGCGCAGCAGCATCTGCATGCTGGGCCCGTTGTTGCTGTGTTCGAGCAG
Organism: Stutzerimonas stutzeri RCH2; assembly: GCF_000327065.1. Lineage (NCBI taxonomy): Bacteria > Pseudomonadati > Pseudomonadota > Gammaproteobacteria > Pseudomonadales > Pseudomonadaceae > Stutzerimonas > Stutzerimonas stutzeri. The sequence goes on from NC_019936.1 coordinate 2,801,477, forward strand.
GTGCAGGCGTGCACGAATGCGCTTGCGCATCTTGCCGGCCTCGCCGAACACCGGAATCGTCAGGCCCTGGCTGAGCAAGACCACCGCGACAAAGATCATGCCGAGAAAAACCAGGATGTACTCGGTGGGTATCTGCCTCATGGCTGCATGACCTCCATCCAGTCCGGTCTGAACAGCGGCAGCGGCAGTTCGATGCCGCGCTTGGCCAGGCGATCACGGAACATCGGCACCATGCCGCTGGGCCGATACTCACCCAGCACCTCGCCTTTCTCACCGATGCCGCGCCGTTCGAAGGTGAAGATCTCGGACATGGTGATGATGTCGCCTTCCATGCCATTGATCTCCTGCACACTGACAAGCCTTCGTTTGCCATCCTCGTGGCGCTCGAGCTGCAGCACCACGTCGATGGCCGAGGCGATCTGCTGGCGCAACGCCTTGATCGGAAATGTCGCACCGGACATCGACACCATGTTCTCGATACGGCCCAGCGCATCACGGGGGCTGTTGGCGTGGATGGTGGTGATCGAACCGTCGTGACCGGTGTTCATCGCCGCCAGCATGTCCAGCGCCTCCGGCCCACGTACCTCACCTATGACGATGCGATCCGGGCGCATGCGCAGGCTGTTGCGCACCAGCTCGCGCTGATTGATTTCGCCGCGCCCCTCGATGTTGGCCGGACGCGTCTCCAGGCGCACCACGTGCGGCTGCTGCAGCTGCAGTTCCGCCGAATCCTCGATGGTGACAATGCGCTCGTTGTGCGGAATGAAGCTCGACAGCACGTTGAGCATGGTCGTCTTGCCGGTGCCGGTACCGCCGGATACCAGCACGTTGAGCCGGCCGCGCACGATGGCCTTGAGCACCAGCGCGATCGCCGGCGTCAGGGTGCCCATCTCGACCAGACTCTCGGCGCTCAGCAGATCCACGGCGAAACGGCGGATCGACAGGCTCGGCCCGTCGATTGCCAGCGGCGGAATGATGGCGTTGACCCGCGAGCCGTCCTTCAGACGCGCGTCCACCAGCGGCGAGGATTCGTCGATGCGCCTGCCGAGGCTGGAGACGATGCGGTCGATGATGTTCAGCAGGTGCTGATCATCACGAAAACGCACATCGGTGCGCTGCAGCTTGCCGTGGCGCTCCACGTACACCGAGGCATGGCCGTTGACCAGAATGTCGGACACCGTGCCATCGGCGAGCAGCGGCTCCAGCGGACCAAGCCCGAGCACTTCGTCGCTGATCTGCTTGATGATCAACTGCCGGCTGCTGCTGCTCACCGGCGCTGCATGGTCGTCCAGCAGGCGCTGACAAATGTCGCGGATCTGCCGTGTCGCTTCGGCGTTTTCCATCGAGTCCAGCAAGGACAGGTCCATCACCTTCAGCAGTTGCTGATAGATGCGCTCACGCCACTCGGCCTCGATGGAGTTGAGCTGAGTTCGGGTTTCGTACAGATTCTCCGGCGCGTCGGCTTCCCAGCTGGCGGGCTGCTCGGCGGTAGCGGCAGGATTGGCCGGCACGCTGTCCTTGCCGGTCTGACGATGCAGTCTGTTCCTGAATTCACTGAGCATGGCTTCCCCCGAACAGTCGTCCGAATGTGCGTTTGAGCAGGCTCGGCGCCTCGACCTGAGCACCGATCAGCGCCTGGCTGAGCTGGCGGATGCCTTGAGTGATCGGCGCGCGCGGCGCGTGCAAGCCGAGCGGAACGCCGGCGTTCTGGCTCTCGTTGACCACCGCATAGTCGTTCGCCAGCCGAATCGGCTCCCCGCAATGCAGTGCCTCGGTGATGTCCTGCAGGCTCACCGCTGCCGCCTTGTCGTAGCGATTGACCACCACCTGAATCCGCTGGGCCTGGATACCCATGTCTTCGCGCATGATGGCCAGCAGGCGGCTCGCATCCTTGAGGTGGCTGAGGCTCTGCTGCAGCACCACATAGATGCGATCCGCCTGCTCCAGAGTGATACCGGTGAGGTGGTCGATCTGTCGCGGCAGATCAACCACCACCCAGTCGTAATGCCGCCGCGCCAGATCGAGCAGGCTTTCCAGCTGCTCCAGGCGCACGTCCTGGGTCAGGCACAACTCTCCGGGACGCCCACCCAGCACATGCAGCGTCGGACTGAAGTGGCTGCAAAAGCCGTTCAGGGCAATGCCATCCATCTCATCGATGCGCTGCAGCACTTCGAGGTGACTGTGCGCCGGCCGCACGTCCAGGCAGTGCGCTACGCAGCCGAACTGCAGATCCAGATCCAGCAGCAGCGTCCGGGCACCATGCCCGCTGAGCTGGTGCGCCAGGTTGCAGGCCAGCATCGTCGCACCCGAGCCGCCCTTGGCGTTCATCACCGCCACCAGCCGTCCGCCGGCATCGACGCCTGCCTGGCTCTCGAAGGCAACGCGCTGGATGGCGGCCAGCAACTCGGCCGCGACGACCGGCTCAGCGAGGAAATCCCGTGCCCCGGCCTGCATCGCCAGGCGCAGCCCCTCGCGCTCGTCCAGCGGCCCGCAGACCAGCAACGGCGGGCGCTGGCTGGCCGGACGCAGCAGCAGAGCGGCCAGCTCGTCGCGCCACAGATTGCTCACATGCAGCAGCAGCAGGTCTGGCAGGTGATCCAGTCCGAACAATGGATCGGTATGGCCATTGTTGACCAACCGGGTCGTGACCTGCCATGCGGGATGCGACCCGATGGCTGTGCTCAATCGCTCCAGTGCCGCAGCGTCGCGGCTGCTGATCAGCAACTGCAGCGGGCGTGCGCTGGAAACGGCTGGGGCGCTGGGAGGCGTCGGCTTCAGCATGGGGTGATCTCCGGAACAACGTTGGCCTCGGGGTGACGCCCGAGGCTTTCGCGGGGAAGGGTCGACTGGAACGTCGGCAGCGTGATCACACGTTGCAGCGTTGGAATCAGCAGTTGGAAGGGAAAGCCTTCGATGCGCAGCTGTACATAGCGGATCGCCCGGTAGCCGGTTACACCAGTGGTGTCGGCCGGGCTGGCCACCGGGGCACCATCCTGGTTGAGGTAGACCAGGCGCAGATGGCTGGTTTCGAGATTGCCGATCAGCTGGCTGGTACCGCTCTGCTCCGCCTCGTTGAAGATCGCCCGCCGCAGGATGCGCGGGTCCTGAATGTTGCACACCGCTGCGAGCCTTGCGCCGCGACGCGCGCTCTCGTTCAGCGCGTTGACGGTGAACAGCAGCCGGCCCATTTCCAGCACACCGAACATCAGCACGAAGAACAGCAGGCCGACAATCGCGAATTCGACCGTGTAGGCGCCGTGCTGGCGCATGCGGCTCATCACAGGACCCTCATCACGGTCGTGGCGACCAGCGGGAAGCCCAGACGCAAGCCATTGCCGAAGAGCGCGGGTATCCCTTGGCCAACCACCGGAACGAACAGGTAGCTGATGCTCACCTGCACATGGTCGCTGCCGACCGCAGAAACCTGCACGGCGCCGCTGGTCAAGCCGCTCACCAGCGGCGCCGTGCTGCCCGACGCCACCGGCACGCCATACACCGCCAGCGCTCGCGTGCGGGTCAGCAGCTCGGTGGAAAGCTCGAGCTGACCGAGGGTGCGATTGCGCGCCTCGCCGGCCAGGTAGCGACTGGCATCACGGCTGGCCTGCAGCAAGGTGTTGTACTGGAACATCATGCGACCGATCTCGCCGATGGCGAGCAGCAGGAGCAGCAGCAACGGCAACACGATGGCAAATTCCACCATGGCCAGCCCGCGCTGCCCCACCCCATAGGCCGCTCCGTTGCGCTTCATGGCCGCCTCCTTCAGGAATCGCTGCTAGGCGTCCGGCTGTTGTCGATATAGGTCTTGTACAGCTGGATGATCTGCGGCCCCGTCTCGCCGACCGAGTTCGGCCCGGGTACGTTGTCGCCCTCGCATTCACGAATGAACTGGCCGAACACCACGGCCTGGTTGCCCTGCCCACCGGGCAGTGACTGCACGAGGAAGAAGCAGCCGAAGCCCAGCACCGGCACCGACGTGCTGCCGCCCGACGCGCCGTTGCAGTTGCCCACCACAATCTTCAATACACGCCGCTCGAAAACGCCGTTCGCCTGGCAACCGTTCGGGCAGTTGCCGACGCTGCGCTGCCAGTCGTTGAAGTCCAGCAGTTGGTGGCCGGTGGTATAGAGATCGCCATTGCTCGCTTGCACCGGCTGGCCCTGATACTCGGCGCGCGGCGGGGTCACGGTGCTGTTGAGCGTCATGCGCGGCGTGCTGAAGCTGATGACCTGGTCGGGCGGATAGCTCGCCGATTTGCTGCTGATCGGCCCGTCATAGACACCGAAGCGGGTGTTCAGCCCTTGCGCCACCGGACCGACGTTGTTGCCCGGCTCGGTGGGCACCGCGTCGCCCACCACATTGCAACGTTCGATACCGCCAGCCAGCGCATCCCGCATGTCCGAAGCGCCACTGGCACCGCCCAGGCGGATCAGCTGGAAGTTGCCGGGGCCGATCACCGGATCGCTGTTGGATGCACCCTTGAGCACCTGCAGGTCGCCAAAGCGATAGCCCCAGAACAGTTCGTTCGACGCGTTGTACTGATTAGGATTGCCGCAGACCATCATCGGTGCGATATCGCACGGATTGGTCGGACTGGGCCCGGCTGTCGCCACGGCGGCAACGCTTTTCTCCGGCGCCGTACCAAGCATATCCATGATCCGCCAGAAGAAGCCGACCAGACCGTAGTTAGGCACTGACACCCTTACATAGCGCGCATTGAGCGGCCCCGGGTATGAGAAAGGTCCGTAGACGCTGGCGGCCAGTTCAACCCGGGCGAAGCTGGTGCCCCCGCTGCCGAGTGCGGTGTTCAGCTCTGCGTTGCCGGGTGCCTGGGCGTTGAGCCGCAGCGTTGCGAGTGCGGCGTCGCGGGTCAGGCTTGAAGAACTGCCGGAGCCGAGTACCTGCTGCAACGTCTTGGCCCCGCTGAGCGCCGCCGCATCCACCGCGTTCTGCAGGCGGGTCTTGTTCAGCAGCATATGGCTGCCATCCAGTGCCAGCGCCGCCATCAACAGGATGGACAGCAGCGCCAGCACGGCAAGTACCATGACCGCACCGCGCTGGCGTGCCGGTAACGGCCTGTTGCTTCTGCGGACTGTCATGGCGGGCGCCTCAGTTGTTGACGTTGATCTGGATCGGCTGGGCGACCTGCGTCGCATCGCCGGTGGTGCCGCGATAGCCCTCCATCACCTTCTCCGTCAGCGGCCCATCGACGCCCTCTGCCGCCAAACCTGTTCCGGGGTTGGCAGCCTTCTGCTTGTCGACGATCTGCAGGTATTCGCTCAGGTACACGGTCGAGCCCAGCGGGCCGACGCGGCCCTCGTCATAACTCACGCAGCCACCCAAAGCGGCCAGCAAGCCCAGCGCAATGATTCGTTTCATGATGCTGCTCTCCGCTTACTTGAGGTCGTGGCCGAAACGGCCTTCGCTGACACCGAGACTGACCGGCACGGCACGCCCGGGCTGGCTGCCCTTGGTCTTGCCGAGCAGGTAGAACTCCAGGTCGCTGGGCTCGACGAAGTTTTCCGTCGGCAGCCGCACGGCCTTGGCATCCAGCGGAGTGACCAGATGAGGGGTGACGAGGATGACCAGTTCGGTCTCGCCATTGATGTACTGCTGGCTGCGGAACAGCTGTCCGAGCACCGGAATGTCGCCGAGGCCGGGGAAGCGGCTGACGTAATCGCGGCTGTTCTCGCTGATCAGGCCGGCGATGGCGATGGTCTGGCCATTGCCCAGTTCCACGGTGGACTGCGCACTGCGCTTGGTCAGCGACGGCACCAGCTGGCCGACGCTGTTGGTGCCGCCCAGGCCGGTCGTGAGCATCAGCGCATTGGCGTTGCTCAGCTCGCTGACCGCGACATTGAGGTTGAGGTTGATGCGGCCCGAGTCCAGCACCACCGGCAGGAACTTCACGCCGACGCCGAATTCCTTGTATTCGATGGTGATGCCATCGTCGTCCGACACCGGCACCGGAAACTCGCCACCGGAAATGAATTCCGCCTGCTGTCCGGTCAGCGTGGTAAGCGTCGGCTCGGCGAGCACCTTGGCCGTACCATTGTCCTTGGCCGCGTCCAGCACGACGTTGAACAGGAAGTTCTCCGAGAGGAACTGCCCGAAGATCGCCTTGCCACTGCCGATCAGCTTGCTCGGGTCCACCTGACCATCTGGATTCAGGCCCAGTACACCGCCATCGGCGTTCAGACCGTTATTGAAGCCGCCCCCCGACCAACGTGACGACGAGCCGAAATCCAGCGCGTTGAAGCGCACATCCAGATTCTTGAACAGGCTGCGCTGCATCTCGGCGACCTTCACTTCCAGCATGACCTGCTGGCTGCCACCGATACCGAGCAGGTTGATCACCTCCAGCGGCTTGTTCTGCATCGCTGCACCGCCGCTTTCAGCCGCCGAAGCCTGCGCCGCATAGCTCTGCGCCAGCTTCACCGCGCTGTCCATGGCTGCTGCACTGCTGACCTGGCCACGCAGCGCCAGCGCGCCCTGTGCACTGAACACTTCGATGCGCTCGTTGGGCAGCACCTGATGCAGCTTGGCCTTGAGCCCGCCGAGATCGTGCACCACCTCCACATCCAGGCTGTCGATCAGCTGATTGCGGTTATCCCACAGCAGCACGTTGGTACTGCCCAGCGAGCGCCCGAGCAGGTACAGCTGCGTCGGCGAGGTGATGAGAATGTCGGCAATCGCCGGGTTGCCCACCGAGATGCGGTTGACCGACGCCCGCGTGCTGAGCACCCGCGACTTGTAGATGGGCACCTGCACATCGCTGTTGTTCACCGCCGGCATGGCTCTCACCGCCGTAGCCGAAACCGGCTGCTGGGCGAAGGTCGCCGGCGCCCCCAGCACCGCCCAGCCGCCCAGCAGGACGGCCAGTAGCTGTACTTTGCTCATGCTGTTCATGTGAATCTCCTTGCAGACCGGCTGGTGACAGCGCCGGTGTTGGCAGTGATCGCGCTAGAGCCGAACCTTGGTGACGTTGACCTCGGTGCCGCGAATGATGGTGACGCCCGGGTCGGCCGGAGCCCGCTGACGCTGTACCGGCTTGGGCGGCACCACCACCGGTGCTGGCGCAGCCACCTGCAGCGACTGCGGCTCGGCGGCCACGCGCTTGTCGTTATCCAGTGGGTTGCGCAAGGCCAGTTGCAGGCGGCCCTCGGACATCGCCTTGACCAGCGCTTCTGCCTCATCCGGTGCCATTTCCAGCGTCACGGCACGCACTACTACCGGCTGGGTCTTGTCAGTGCTGGCGGTCTGGTCGACGGCCAGCACGCGCAGGTCCTGGAGAATGGTCTTGGCTTCGGTTTCCTCACCGCTGCCGATGCGACGAGTCGCCAGCACATCGACCCGGTTGCCGGGCAGCAGGAAGCCGCCCACGCCGACCACGTCGTCGACCCGTACCGATACCGCGCGCTTGTCCTTGGCGATCAACGAAGCCAGGGTGCTGCCGCCCAGATGCTCGGCTACCCGGGCGCCACGCACGATGTCGCCGCGCAGCATGCTGAATGTGGCGATCTTGCCGGCCACCTGGTCGACCGCATCGAAGGCATCATCAGGAACCGTGCCCCGCGGCATGCGCACGACCATCACCTGCTGCGCCTCGATGGCCTGGCCGAAGGGAATTTCCATGGTGGCCACCACGACGTTGCGCTGCTGGTCGTCAGGTGCCGCGCTGAGCCTGGCGTTGAGCCAGTTGTTGGCCATCCAGCTCGCACCCAGTCCCAGCAGCAGCGAGAACAGCACCAGATAAAACGTACGGGAGCCCATGTCCAATCTCCTTCATTCGAGAAATTCGAGCTGGACGAAGTAGTTTCGCCAGGCCCAGTCCAGGTCGTCGGCCGTCAACGGACCGCTGCGGTCCAGATAGCGCTGGCGATCGAGTGCCATATCGATAAGGTCGCGCGGCTGGCATGGCAGCAGCGGAACGCCTTCGGCTCCGTGCAACTCGCTCAGGACGTGGTCGAGCAGCGCCGCATCGAAGGTCTGGCCGCGCTTATCCAGCTCCTGCCGCCAGATGCGTTCGTACTGATCGCGTTTGAGGTAGCCGAACGGCAGCTTGTAGCCGATGCGCCGCAGGAAGGCGTCGTCGGCCAGGTCCAGCGGGTTGATGTTGGTCGAGAACACCAGGATCAGGTCGAACGGCAGCACGCAGTGACGCCCGCCGCCCAGGTTGAGGAAGTCGCGGCGCTCCTCCATAGGCACGATCCAGCGGTTGAGCAGCTCGGCCGGCGGCATGCGCTGGCGGCCCAGGTCATCGACAATGAACAGGCCGTTGCTGGCCTTGAGCTGCAGCGGCGCGTGGTACTGCCGACTGATGGGGTCATGGCGGATTTCGAGCTGGTCCATGGTCAGCTCACCGCCGGTGGTCAGCAGTGGCCGCGAACAGCACAGCAGCCGGCGATCGATGCCCTGGTCAAGTAGCAGGCTGGCCGGTTCTTCGGTCTCCAGCCGGCAATGGATCTGCGGGTCGTAGATCTGCAGCACGGCATCGCCGATCACCACGGCGTGGGGCACCCAGATCGCTTCGTTGAGCAAGCGGATCAGCCGGCTGCTGATGTAGGTCTTGCCGGTCCCGGAGGGACCATAAATCATCATGGCGCGGCCGGAGTTCATCGCCACGCCGAGCCGCTCCAGCAGGTCGTCGGTCATTACCACGCCACTGTAGGCGGCGCGCATAGCCCGCTCGGTCACCCGCCCATGATGGATGGTCTGCAACTTGAGCAAGGCGCAGTAGAGACTCACCGGAATCGGAGCGGCCCCGAGATAGCCGCTGCGCGCGAAGGCATCTCGCGCCGCCATGCGGCCACGCTCGGTCAGCCCGTAACGCAAACCGCTGCCACCGTTCTGCCCGAGCACCTCGACGCTGCCGTCCTTGCGCAGCTGGCCCAGCACCTCATCGACCACCGCGCCTGGCAACGCCAGGCGGTCAGCCAGCCGGCCGATATCAAGCACGCCAGATTCGTGCAGATGCTTGCAGACAAGATCGCCCAACAGCGCCTCATCCAGACCGGTATCGGCGATGCTGCGAGGCTGTGGCGCGAGTTGCTGGACCACTGCGAACTCGCGGTCCCGGGTTGGATGATCGATGACTACATGCATGACACATCCCCTTCAGCGGGCGAATTCAAACCACAACATGCTGCCCAGGGTGCCGAGCAGGATGGCGATGGCGTAGGGAAAGCGCTTGCCGGCAACTTCGTTCTTGTCCGGCGCCAGGTAGCGGTGAGCGCCCAGCATCACCGTGTACCGAGTCAGCGTTTGCCGGAGCTGCCCGTGCACGGCGATCAGCAACAACCCACCAATACCCCCGGCCATCAGCGCCAGCAGCGAGGCCAGCAGGGCCTGCTGCGGTGCCATGAACGTGCCTACCATCGCCATCAGCTTGACGTCGCCGGCGGCCATGCCGCCGAGGGCGTAGAGCGGAATGAAGATGGCAAAGCCGATCGCCGCACTGATCGCGCTAGTTCCAAGCCCGGACCATCCTGCGCCGAAAACCTGACCAACAACCCCCGCCGCTATGCCGAACACCACGAGCGAATTCGGAATTCGGTGTTGCCGAAGATCAATCAGCGCCGCATATCCCGCCAGGCTTAATAGAACTATCCACTCGATTGCCATTACTGCGTTGGGGCCGTGGTTCCACCCAATGCGGTGATGATCGCGTTGATCTTGACTAGTACGGCCTGCCCTAAGTTTGTGAACGCCGTAAGTAACACGGCCGCCACCAGCCCGCCGGCAATCGCATACTCCACCGTGGTCAAGCCTTCCTCATCCCTCGCGAACTTCACCACCGCGCTCTTGATCGACTGAAGTTTCATCTCGCTCACCTCTCGATGTGATTACCCGGAGCCAGCAGGATTAATCCCTGCTCTGCTTTCACCCTAGGCGCGGAGTGGAGATGGCAGTTAGGAGTCCTTTGCTGATCGCTAGGATTTTTTTACTGGCGTTGTGCCTGCACACACGTAGCCGCAGATAGAAGGGATGCGACAAGGCGCCGCGGCAATGAAGAACGCTTGGAAGTCATTCATTCAGCTGATGCAGAGCCCGCGCTGTCACATAACCTATCCGCAACAAAATGTGACGCAGTTAGCAGAATTGGTTCTTAGCAATAATGGCTTATTGCCAATACTGTTTGAGGCGCACAACAACAATCGGCAGAGCTAGTAATGATGTCTAACTCCGCGACAGGCCCCAGCCTTCTCTGGCTCGACATGACCTGCGAGCGCTCTACACAAGCGCTAATGGCTCAGTTCAGTGACTTCTGCGATTGTCGGCTGATCGCACCGGACTCCCTTGTCGCAGATTCGGGCCTACATCTGCGCCAGGCAGACATGATCTGCATGCATTTCGATCGACCCGACGCGCTCGGATTGAGCCAGTTGCAGCAACTCAAGCGCTCGGTGCCATCCCTTCCGATCACCATGTTTACCGTCCAGCACACCGAGGAGCTCGCCGTATGGGCGATGCGCTCGCGGGTATGGGAATACATCACGCTGCCCATTTCGTCGGCAGAAATGGCGCGCTATCGGCGTGCACTGCTTGAACTGCATGCGTTGAGGCGCATCGGTGCTGGTTATCCCCGGCAACCCATGAGCGAGGTGTTCCCCGAGCTGCCAGCCTGCGTCAGGCTGACCGCGGATCATCGCAAGCATCAATCGCTGGCGCGCGCGTTGCAGCACATTGACCAGCATTTTCGCGAAAACATCGACCAGAAGGAGCTGGCACAGCTCTGCGGCATGACGCCGTCGCGCTTCAGCCGGCTGTTCAAGGACGTGTATGGCATCTGCTATCTGGAGCACATCCTTGCCAGGCGCATGGAGTTCGCCAAGGACCGCCTCGACAACAGCCAGATGCCTATCACCACCATCGGCTATGAGGCGGGCTTCCGCGATCCGTCCTACTTCGCCCGAGTGTTCAAGCAGTTCGCCGGCTGCACGCCGAGCGAATACCGCAATCGCCTGGTTGGCGCGACCAGCGTGAGCGACCTCAGCGAGTCTTTCGCGCCGCTCGCCGAAATCGAATACGACATCGGAGCCTGATCTGCAGCGGCACTCGCAGCTGGAGCGGTCGCGCCACGCCAGGGCATATCGACCCACGTGCGCCGCTCCCGGCCTGGCTAAAAAATGCTCAGCTCTGTATACTCGCGCGCCTTTTTCATGCGCGGTTTTCGAGGTTCAAAGTCGATGAGCAAAACGCCAACAGTCGGGTTCGTGAGCTTGGGTTGCCCCAAGGCAACGGTCGACTCTGAACGCATCCTCACCCAGCTGCGCATGGAGGGTTACCAGATCGTGCCGTCCTACGAGGACGCCGATGTGGTGGTTGTCAACACCTGCGGTTTCATCGATAGCGCCAAGGCCGAATCGCTGGACGCCATCGGCGAGGCGATTGCCGAGAACGGCAAGGTGATCGTCACCGGCTGCATGGGTGTGGACGAGAACAACATCCGCGGTGTGCACCCCAGCGTGCTGGCCGTTACCGGCCCGCAGCAGTACGAGCAGGTGGTGAATGCGGTGCATGAGGTGGTGCCGCCGAACATCGAGCACGACCCCTTCGTCGATCTGGTACCGCCACAGGGCATCAAGCTCACCCCGCGCCACTACGCCTATCTGAAGATTTCCGAAGGCTGCAACCATACGTGCAGCTTCTGCATCATCCCGTCGATGCGCGGCAAGCTGGTCAGCCGGCCGGTGGGCGATGTGCTCAGCGAAGCCGAGCGCCTGGTCAAGGCCGGTGTGAAGGAAGTCCTGGTGATCAGCCAGGACACCAGCGCTTATGGCGTGGACCTCAAGTACAAGCTGGATTTCTGGAACGGCCAGCCGGTCAAAACGCGCATGCTCGAGCTGTGCGAGGAGCTGGGCAAGATGGGCGTCTGGGTGCGCCTGCACTACGTCTATCCCTACCCGAACGTCGACGACGTGATTCCGCTGATGGCCGCCGGCAAGATCCTGCCGTACCTGGATATCCCCTTCCAGCACGCCAGCCCGAAGGTGCTCAAGGCCATGAAGCGCCCGGCCTTCGAAGACAAGACCCTGGCGCGCATCAAGAAATGGCGCGAGATCTGCCCCGAGCTGACCATCCGCTCGACCTTCATCGTCGGCTTCCCCGGCGAAACCGAGGAAGACTTCCAGTATCTGCTCGACTGGCTGACCGAAGCCCAGCTCGACCGCGTCGGCTGCTTCCAATACTCGCCGGTAGATGGCGCCCCGGCCGAGGTGATGGGCCTGGAAGCGGTACCGGACGAAATCAAGCAGGAGCGCTGGGACCGTTTCATGGCGCACCAGCAAGCCATTAGTGCCGCGCGCCTGCAGCTGAAGGTCGGCCAGGAGATGGACGTGCTGATCGACGAAGTGGACGAGGACGGCGCCATTGGCCGTTCGTGGGCCGATGCTCCGGAGATCGACGGCATGGTCTACGTCGACAGCGCACAGCCGCTGCAGCCGGGCGACAAGGTCCGCGTACGCGTCACCAACGCCGACGAGTACGACCTCTGGGCCGAAGTGATCTGAGCTGCTCGGTTAAACAAAAGCGCCCCGCACTAGCGGGGCGTTTTTGTTTCTGCGCGACAAGTTCTCGTAGGGTGGAAAACGGCGAAGCCTTTTCCACCACCTGACGGCGAACGCGTCAACGCCGCGGCGGTTGCCGCACCGGCACATTGCCGGCCACGTAGTACTTCGCCGTGCTGCGCCGCAGCGGCTCACGGCCGCGAATCCGGTCGGCGATCTTCTCGGCGATCATAATGGTGGTGGCGTTGAGGTTGCCGGTGATGATCTGCGGCATGATCGAGGCATCCACCACGCGCAGCCCTTCCATCCCATGCACCCGGCCCTGGCCATCGACCACGGCCATGTCGTCCGTACCCATCTTGCAGGAGCAGGACGGGTGATAGGCCGTCTCGGCGTGCTCGCGGACGAAAGCGTCCAGCTCCGCATCGCTCTGCGCCTCGATGCCCGGGCTCAGCTCGCGACCGCGGTAGGGATCGAGCGCCGGCTGGTTCATGATCTCGCGCGTCAGGCGGATGCCGTCGCGAAACTCGCGCCAGTCCTGCTCGTGGGCCATGTAGTTGAACAGGATGCTCGGATCCTCGGCCGGATCGGTCGAGCGGATTTCGATACGCCCGCGGCTGGGCGAGCGCATCGAGCCGACGTGGGCCTGGAAGCTGTGGCCGTCATGGGCGTTGCTGCCGTTGTAGCTGACCGCCACCGGCAGGAAGTGAAACTGGATGTTCGGCCACTCGAACTCGTCGCTGCTGCGGATGAAGCCGCCGGCCTCGAACTGGTTGCTGGCGCCGATACCGCTGCCGAGGAACAACCATTCGGCGCCGATTGCCGGCTGGTTCCACCACTTGAGTGCGGGATAGAGCGAAACGGGCTGCTTGCATTCGTACTGCAGGTACATCTCCAGGTGGTCCTGCAGGTTCTGGCCGACGCCCGGCAGCTCATGCACGGGCTTGACCCCGACCCGGCGCAGCAGCGCGCCCGGCCCGACGCCGGAGCGCTGCAGGATCTGCGGCGAAGCGATCGCCCCGCCGCACAGCAGCACCTCGCGGCGCGCCCGCGCGATGTACGGGTCCTTGCGGTCGCGCAGGTAGCGCACGCCCACCGCGCGCTTGCCTTCGAAAAGGACGCGATCGGTCACCGCATGCGTTTCGATGGTCAGGTTCGGCCGCTCCCTGGCCTGGTCCAGGTAACCCCGCGCGGTACTGGCGCGCCGGCCCTGGGGCGTCACGGTGCGGTCCATTGGACCGAAGCCTTCCTGCTGGTAACCGTTGAGGTCATCGGTGCGCGGGTAGCCGGCCTGCACGCCCGCCTCGACCATGGCCTGGAACAAAACGTTGTTGTCCGCCCTCGGCGTGGTCACGCTGACCGGGCCGACGCCGCCGTGGTAGTCGTTGGGGCCGATGTCGCGCGACTCGGCCTTGCGGAAGTACGGCAGACAGTCGAGGTAGGTCCAGTCTTCCAGGCCAGGCGCCTTGGCCCAGTTGTCGTAGTCCAGGGCGTTGCCGCGGATGTAGCACATACCGTTAATCAGCGATGAACCGCCCAGGCCCTTGCCGCGGCCGCAGTCCATGCGACGGTTGTTCATGTGCGGCTCGGGGTCGGTCTTGTATGCCCAGTTGTAGCGCGTGCCCTGCAGCGGATACGCCAGTGCAGCGGGCATCTGGGTGCGGAAGTCCAGCCGATAGTCCGGACCGCCGGCTTCGAGCAGCAGCACGCTGACGTCGGCGTCCTCGGTTAGCCGCGCGGCGAGCACGTTACCCGCCGAGCCGGCGCCGATGATGATGTAGTCGTATTCCATGGCTTCAACCTCCCTCAAAACACCGAGGCGAACTCGCCCAGCTCTACCTGTACCGATTTGACCCGGGTGTAGTGCGCCAGCGAGGCGATGCCGTTCTCACGGCCGATGCCGGACTGCTTGTAGCCACCGACCGGCATCTGCGCTGGCGATTCGCCCCAGGTATTGATCCAGCAGATGCCGGCCTCGAGGCGATGGATGATCCGGTGCGCCCGCGCCAGATCGGCGGTGACCACGCCGGCGGCGAGGCCATACTCGGTGTCATTGGCGCGGCGGATGACTTCGTCCTCATCCTGATACTCGAGCAGGCTCAGCACCGGACCGAAGATTTCTTCACACACGATGGCCATGTCGTCGCTGCAGTCGCTGAAGATCGTCGGTGCGACAAAGGCGCCTTTTGCGTATTCGCCCTCAGTCACCCGCTCGCCACCACAGAGCAGCCGCGCGCCGGCGGCTTTTCCCTTGGCGATGTAGTCGAGCACGTTGTTCATGTGCGCGAAGCTGACCAGCGGGCCGAAGTTGGTCTCCTCCTGCTGCGGATCGCCGAGACGAATGCGTTGCACGCGCTCCAGCAGCTTGGCTTCGAACGCAGCTTTCAGACCGGCCGGAACGAACACCCGCGTGCCGTTGGTGCACACCTGGCCGGAGCTGAAGAAATTGGCCATCACCGCGATGTCGGCCGCGCGGTCCAGATCGGCGTCTTCACAAATGATCAGCGGCGACTTGCCGCCCAACTCCATGGTCACGTCCTTGAGCGACGACGACGCCGCGCTGGCCATTACCTTCTTGCCGGTCGCCACGCCGCCGGTGAAGGACACCTTGGCGATGCGCGGGTGCTCGGTGATCAGCGCCCCGACACCGGCGCCACTGCCGGTCAACACGTTGAACACGCCATCGGGCAGCCCAGCTTCGCTGAAGATCTCCGCCAGTTTCAGCGCGCTCAGCGAGGTGACTTCGCTGGGCTTGAAGATCATCGCGTTACCGGCGGCCAGCGCCGGTGCGGCTTTCCACAGGGCTATCTGGATCGGATAGTTCCAGGCGCCGATACCGGCCACCACGCCCAGCGGCTCGCGCCGGGTATAGACGAAGCTGCTGTCACGCAGCGGAATCTGCTCGCCCTCGATGGCCGGAGCCAGGCCCGCGTAGTACTCCAGCACGTCGGCGCCGGTGACGATGTCGACGCTGCGGGTTTCGCTCAGCGGCTTGCCGGTGTCCAGGGTTTCCAGCAGCGCCAGCTCATCATTGCGCTCGCGCAGCAGATCGACCGCGCGGCGCATGATTCGCGCCCGCTCGATGCCGGTGAGTGCCGCCCAGATGCGCTGGCCCTGCTCGGCACTTTCAACCGCGCGTTCCAGATCGGCCGCACCGGCCTCCGCGACTTGGGCCAGGACTTCGCCGTTGGCCGGGTTGATGCTCTCGAAGGTTTCATTGCTGCTGGCGTCGACGTAGCCGCCATGGATATAGAGTTGCTGCCGTGGGAAACGGGCCATGTTCTACCTCGCTCGTACTGTTCGTGGCGGCAGCGGATCGACGCTGCCGCGACATGAATGGAACGCATCGGGGATCGCCCGAGGCGTGCAGGGTCAGGGTGTCGGCGCCGCGCCCGGATTGGGCATGCCGCTCTCACCACCGCCGTTCTCGCGCTGAAGATGCAGGAAGTGCATGTGGTGCTCGTAGTGGTCGAGGATGTCCTCGATCAGCTGGCGCCGGGAGTAGCCCATCAGGTCGTAACCCAGGCTGCCCTGGCGCAGGTGCACCTCGAGCCGGTAGTAGTCGGCGTTGCCGCTCTGCGTGCGCAGGGCAAAGGACGGCATGGTGCCGCGCACCGGCCAGATCTGGTAGGTGAAGTCCTGCTCGCTGCCCAGGTTGACGTGCAGCGCCAGATGCTCGTTGCCCGGCTCGCCTTCGACGATATCCACAGGCACGCCCTTCTCGCCGAGCGCCTTCTGGATCTCTTCCATCGCCGGCTTGCAGACATCCTTCAGGTAACGACGGATCTGTGAACGGCTGGGGAAGCTCATCGCCCGCGACAGGCGCTGGCTCCAGTTCATCTGCGTGTGCTCCAGCGTGGCACGCCCGGACAGGTAGCCGGACAGGCTCTTCTGATAGCTGTCAGCCATGACGCCTTCGACGTGCAATGCCTTGAACAGCCCGTACATCATGAACAACAGGACGATGGAGAACGGCAGGCCCATGATTACTACCGTGCCCTGCAGCGCGGTCAGGCCACCGGCGATCAGCAGCGCCAGGGTGAGCACACCAATGATTGCCGCCCAGAGAATGCGCATCCACACCGGCGCGTCGCTGTTGACGTCCTTGAGGATCGAGGTGAAGTTCGACAGCACCAGCGAGCCAGAGTCGCCGGAGGTGACGAAGAACACGATGGCGAGGATGGTCACCACGATGGTGGTGAGTCCAGCCCATGGCAGGCTCTGCAGGAATAGATAGATCGACGAGCCAGGGTTGCTCACCGCCTGCTGACCGAATTCGAGGGCGCCCCCCATGACCATCTCGATCGCGCTGTTACCCATGATCGACATCCAGGCCATCATGAACGCCAGCGGCAGCAGCAGCGTGCCAATGACGAACTCGCGGATGGTGCGACCGCGGGAAATTCGCGCCAGGAACAGGCCCACGAACGGCCCCCAGGCGATCCACCAGGCCCAGAAGAATACCGTCCAGGCGTTCAGCCAGTCGGTCGGCCGACGGTAGGCATAGGTGTCCAGCGACAGACTGATGAAGTTGGAGAAGTAGTCGCCGACGTTCATCACCAGCGCGTTGAGCAGGAACACCGTATCGCCGACCACCAGCACGAACAGCAGCAGCAATACCGCCAGCAGCATGTTGAACTCGGAAAGCCGGCGGATCCCCCGCTCCACCCCGGTCGCCGCGGAGATCGCCGAGAACACCACGATCAGCACCACCAGCACCGCCTGGGTAAGCGTGCCTTCCGGTATGCCGAAGATGTAGTTGAGGCCGAAGTTCAGCTGGATGATGCCGATGCCCAGACTGGTGGCGATACCGAAGATCGTCCCGAGTACCGCGGCGGTATCGACGGTGTGGCCGATAGGGCCATAGATGCGCTTGCCGAAGATCGGGTACAGCGAGGAGCGGATCGACAGCGGCAAGCCCTGGCGGAAGCTGAAGTAGGCCAGCGACATGCCCACCAACGTGTAGACACCCCAACCGGACAGACCCCAGTGCAGAAAGGTCAGCTCCATGGCGTGGCGCGCCGCCTGGGTGCTGCCGCCCTCACCTACCGGCGGTTCGAGAAACTGGGTGATGGGTTCGGCGATACAGAAGAACAGCAGGTCGATGCCGATGCCAGCGGAAAACAGCATCGCCGCCCAGGTGACCACGTTGAATTCGGGCTTGGAGTGATCAGGCCCGAGGCGGATCTTGCCGTAGCGACTGGTCGCCACGACGACCACGAACAACAGGTAGAGCAGCACGGCGAGGAAGTAGAACCAGCCGAATGTGTTGGATATCCAGCCAAGTACCGTGTTGATGACCGCCAGCGAGCGATCGGTGAAGAACATCGTCCATACGGCAAACAGCACGATGGCGATGGCGGAACCGTAGAAGACTACGGGATTGATTCGATCAGCGGGCGCTTCGGAATCGTTGGGCGAGAGCTCAGCCTCGTTCATCAGTTCTATCTCCTGAACTTGTTCTGGCTTTACGACATCGCTATGCGACGTACTGCGGCAGGCGACACGCAATTCATTGGTGAATGCGTCGACCCGATGGTGGGATGGGCAAGCAAAGCAGCCGTACTGATGACAGCCATGCCCGTCGGCAAAGCAATGCCGACAAAAAACAAAGGTTGAATTCTGCTCCCATAATGTTGAAGTCGGCGCGCATCCTACACGATAAGCGTCAACTTCGCGAATCAGCTCAGGATCGCCACTGTTCCAGCGACCGCGACTTGGCCCGGCAGCCGCCGTTCTGGGCGGCTCGCAAGAGGGTCTGCGCCGGTGCCAGCCGCGGCATTTTCAGCAACCCTGTCCTGACTTATGATCACCGCCGCGCAGCAGGCGCCCCTACCATTTCACCCGCAGAGATGAACTCATGTCGTCCGATCCCCGCTTCACTGCCATGCCCGATGCCAACGGATACTTCGGTCCCTATGGCGGCCAGCTGGTGCCGCCACACCTGAAGCAGGCCATGGACGACATCAACCTGGCCTACGAAGAGATCCGCCAGCGCGAAGATTTCCAGCAGGAACTGGCTGCGCTGTTCGCCGACTACGTGGGGCGCCCGAGCCCGATCTTCCATGCGCGGCGCCTGTCCGAGCAGCTCGGCGGCGCGCAGATCTATCTGAAGCGCGAAGACCTGAATCACACCGGCGCGCACAAGATCAATCACTGCCTGGGCGAGGCCCTGCTGGCCAAATTCATGGGCAAGAAGAAGGTGATCGCCGAAACCGGCGCCGGGCAGCACGGTGTCGCGCTGGCCACCGCGTGCGCACTGGTGGGTATTCCCTGCGAGATTCACATGGGCCAGGTGGACATCGAGAAGGAACATCCCAACGTCACCAAGATGAAGATCCTCGGCTGCAAGCTGATCGCCGTCACCCGCGGCGCCGCCACGCTCAAGGAAGCGGTAGATAGCGCCTTCGAGGAATACCTGAAAGATCCGCACAACTACATCTACGCCATCGGCTCGGTAGTCGGCCCGCATCCGTTCCCGAAGATGGTTCGCGACTTCCAGTCGATCATCGGCACCGAGGCCCGTGAGCAGTTCCTCGCCAAACATGGCCGCCTGCCCGACCACGTGGTTGCCTGCGTCGGTGGCGGCTCCAATGCCATGGGCATGTTCACCGCCTTCCTCGAAGACGCTGCGGTCGAGCTGGTTGGTATCGAGCCGGCCGGCGAAAGCCTGGACAAGCCCGGTCGCCATTCGGCCACGCTGTCCAAGGGCAAGCCCAGCGAACTGCACGGCATGGCCTGCTACGTGCTGGAGGATGCAGACGGCAACCCATCGGCAGTGCACTCCATCGCCTCCGGCCTGGACTACCCGGGGGTCGGCCCACAGCACAGCTACCTGAAGGACATCGGCCGGGTGAACTACCAGACCGCGACCGACCAGGAATGCCTCGAGGCCTTTATGACCCTGTCGCGCGTGGAAGGCATCATCCCCGCCCTGGAAAGCGCCCACGCCGTGGCATGGGCGATTCGCACCGCACCGACGCTGAGCGAGGACAGCCATATCCTCGTCAATCTATCTGGCCGCGGCGACAAGGATGCCGATTACGTCGCCAATCTGCTCGGCCTGTAACACGTCAACGGCGGGCCGGCGATGCATGTGCGTGTCGGCCTGCTGGAAGCGCAACGGGCGGCCATAGCGGGTAAGATGCGCAGCCGCCCGACTGCTTCCCAGGCCAGCCTTCATGGATCACAGCGTCTCGCCGATCGGCTACGTCCGCTCCTGCTTCAAGGAGAAGTTCGCCATCCCACGCCAACCGAGCTTGGCGCCAGCCGCACGTGGCGTGCTGGAGTTGCTGCCGCCGTTCGACAGCGGTGATGCAGTAGCCGGGCTCGAACAGGTCAGCCATGTGTGGCTGCTGTTTCTCTTCCATCAGGCGCTGGAAAGCAAACCCCGCCTCAAGGTTCGCCCGCCACGTCTGGGCGGCAATCGCATGGTCGGCGTGTTCGCCACCCGTGCCACGCACCGCCCCAACGGTATCGGTCAATCGGTGGTCAGACTGGATCGCGTCGAAGCGGATCGGCTGTTCATCTCCGGCATCGATCTGCTGGACGGCACGCCGGTGCTGGACATCAAACCCTACGTGCCCTACGCCGATGCGCTGCCTGACGCACGCAACGACATGGCCGCCGACGCGCCAGAGTTGATCGAGGTGCAATGGTCGGAATCGGGGTTGCTGCAAGCCCGCCGCGAAGCACTGCGCCTGGGCGAGCCCTTGGTCGAACTCATCGAACAGTGCCTGGCGCAGGACCCGCGCCCGGCCTATCAGAAGCCCGAACCGGAGCGGCGTTACGGCGCGCAGTTCTGGGATGTGGACGTGCGCTGGCACTACCCGACTCCGGACATGATCCACGTTCTCGAAGTAGCGCCAGCAGCGCCGCAACCGGCCTAGTGCCGGCGCGGCGCCCCGTTACTTGCCAGCAGGCGTCAGCAGCAGGCGCTGCGTGCCGTAGACCTTGTCGAGATTCTCCGTCTTGAACGGGAAGCTCATGTACTGCGCCTTCATCCACGCATCGATACCGTCGGCATAGTGCGGGCTGGCCGGGTTGCCGGACTGACCGGAACTATTGAGGCCGATCATCGGCTCGTCGCGACCGAAGTCGACAATGATGCGCATCGCCGGGATCAGCCAGGTATCGAAGTTCGCCCCCATGCTGTAGGCCGAGGCATTCAGCGTACTGTGATCGCCGCTCATGGCATAGGGGCCGCGGTCGAGGTAGCTACCGATGGCGTTGATCTTGCTCCGCTGGCTGGCCGGCATATGCGGCGCCAGTTGCGTTGCGCCAGAGGTCCAACTGGCGGTGTGCAGTTTGCCCCACTGCCACGCACTGCGCTCGTTGCCCAGGCGGCTTTCCAGCAGGCTCACCGCACCAGCAAGACTGCGCGCCAGAATCGCCGGCTTGTCCTCGGTTTGCGCCGTACGCTGGTCGTTCCAGAACGGACTGTCTTCGCGGCCGAGCAGATGATCCGCCTGGGCCGAATAGGAGGTGTTGGCCGCCTGCACCAGCGCGCGCCAGGCCGGCGTGTCCTCCGGGCCTAGCTCGTCAAGGAAGATCTGCCGCGCGCTTTCCTGCAGGAATGCACCATACAGCGCGGCGTTGGCCGAATCCGCAGCGAGCTTGCCATCGAAGGCCAGCAACCGATCCAATGCTTCACGCGCCTTGCTTCGCTCACTGGCCGGCAGCGCATCGATCGCCTGGCGCAACGGTGCGGCCATACCCGGCGCCTCGAACATTGCCCTGAGCTTGGCAGCGAACGGCGTCACCTGGTCGTACTGCATCGCAATGGTGCTGCGCGTGTCGTGCTTGCCGCGTCCCGCCAGCTCTGCGAGCCGCTCGTAGCGCTCAGGGCCATACCAGGAGCTGGACAGCTGCATCCCGTAGCCACGCGGCACGCTGCGATGATTGGCGGTGCCGAGCCATCCCTGGAACGGATCCTGGTCATAGGGGTGCAGCATCGGATCGGCGTAGCCGTCCCATTCGTAGCGGCCATCCCAACCCGGCGACGGCACCAGCCCCAGACCCTCGCGGCGATTGGGGAACCGTCCGGTGACCTGCCAGCCGATTCCCTGCTGATCGGCGAAGACCAGATTCAGTGCGGCTGCGCGAATCTCGCGGGACGCCTCGAAAGCCTGATCCACCGATTGCGCGCGGGACAGATCGAAGAACGCATCCAGGGTGCGATCAGCCTCCAGCTGCGTGGTTTTCAGCGCCAGGCCGTAACCGCTGCGGACTTGCAGCGGCTGCAAGGGATGCTTGCGCTCGCCCAGCGCCGTATTCAGTAGCGGCCCATTACGGGTTTCGTAGATGGTCTCGCGAATCGGCCGCTCGCCTTTGACGAAGTAGGTCTCGTGGCGTTCGCGGGCCGGCAGCCATTTACCGTCGGCCAGATACATCAGGCGCGAGCCTTCGCGGCGTACCTGCTCGAGATACAGGTCCTGGTTGTCGCCCATGACCATGGTCATGCCCCAGCCGAGCTTGCCATTGAAACCGGCCACGACCGCAGGCACACCGGCGATGGTGACGCCGGCCGCCTGGAACTTCGGTGCGCGTATCTGCATGAAATTCCAATATGACGGCATCGACAGCGGCAAGTGTGTGTCATTGGCCAGGATTGGCTTGCCACTTCGGGCGTTACTGCCGGCAATGGCCCAGTTGTTCGACGCCGCCATGCCCGTCGGAGTCAGCGCCGCCAAGTGTTGCGCTGCCTGCTCGATCGCCGCCAGCCCTGGCACTGATCCGCTCAGCGCGAGCCCCTTGAGCTTGTCGGCTTCGGTAAACGGCAGCGCCTCGTCCGGATAGATCGGCAGCAGCCAGGCGAGCTTGTCGCTACCCACTTTCTGCGCCAGTAGCAAGGCTGCCACCTCTTCCTGCAGGTTCTGCGACAAACCGAAGTTCAGCAGACAGAACACCAGCACAGAATCTTCTGGCTTCCAGTATTCCGGCTTGTAGCCGGACTCGGCGAGGTCCATCGGCAGCTTGTCACGAT
The DNA here is from genome assembly GCF_000327065.1 of Stutzerimonas stutzeri RCH2. NCBI lineage: Bacteria > Pseudomonadati > Pseudomonadota > Gammaproteobacteria > Pseudomonadales > Pseudomonadaceae > Stutzerimonas > Stutzerimonas stutzeri. Next base: position 2,823,966 of record NC_019936.1, read on the forward strand.
GGCGGTACAGGTAGGCGTTCACGCCGCGGGCATACACCTCGAAGAACTTCTTCATCCTCGGCGAGGATTCGCGATAGAGCAGCTCAGCGTTCTGCCGCAGATTCACTGCACGCATGAACCGGTCGGTTTCCAGCACACCGGGGCCGACCATTTCCGCCAGTCGACCCTGCGCCATCAACCGCAGGCTGACCATCTGGCTCAGGCGGTCGGTCGCGTGCACGTAACCCATGGCGAACAGCGCATCGTGAAAGGACGAGGTTTCAATCAGCGGCATGCCCAGCGAATTGCGCCGGATGCTCGCACTGCCTGCCAGCCCGGTCAGCGGTTGAATGCCCTGTGCCGGCGGCAGACTGGCGCTGTAGCGGTTATCGAGATAGGCCTGACAACCGCCGAGGCCGGCCAGACCTAGCGCGGCCCCCAGCGTCAGGCGAACCAGGGCGAACGGCAGACGCAGAGACATCGAAGACTCCTGTGCGGGCTTGCAAAGAGGAAAGAGGTGCTAACAGCTTAGAGGGCGGGCAGCGAAGAAGATCGGGGCGATCAGGCCGCGTTGCGCGATTTTGGCAGAGCTTCGTCGAGCAGCCAACGTGCCGACCGCCGTGCTTCAGCCTTATGTTGCAATTCCAAGGCGCTGAACTGTGCTTCGTGACGCCGCCGCTCGTGCTTGTCCAACGCCTTCCAGGCAGCGTGGGTAGGCACCTGTTCGGTCGCCTCGAAGAGCTGCTGGAAGACCTGGCAACGAGGATGCTGACCCAACGCCACGTCATAATTATCTAGCAGCACCTTGATGCGGATGGCACCCTCGATGAGCGGCAACTGACCATCCAGCAGGCAGCTGGCGAGAATCCGCAGATCCTCCGCCAGCGCGGTCTGTTGCTTGGCTCGCGCCTCGACCTGCAGCCGTTCGTTGCGCCAGACGCGACGCCAGAGATAGAGCGCATAGCCGCCCAGCGCCACGATCAGCAACGCGGCTACGACGAACAGACCGAGGGCCAAAGTCATGGGGTGCTCAGGCGCCGTGACATTTCTTGTACTTTTTCTGACTGCCGCAGGGACAGGGGTCGTTGCGACCGACATCCTTCAGCGGATTGCGCACGGGCTCGTGGCTGTGATTGCAATGCGGCCCGTGGACATGGTGATGGTCATGGTCGTGATCGTGGTTGCAGTCGGGACCATGCACATGCGGCTCTTGACTCATCTGGGTACTACTCCGGAATAAATTTGCCCGGGATTATCTCGCCATCCGTGGAAATGTGCACGCGCCGCCCTGCCATCAGGCCGGTCTTCAGCTCACCTTTCAGCCGATAGCTGATCGGACGGTCCGGCTTCTCCAGCAGTCGCACGATGTACTTCATGTGCCGCCACAGGTTGGTGTGAACGGGCACCTCGTAATACTCGAAACTGTTGGCAGGGACGGTCAGCCAGCCACTGGACTCGCCGCTCGCCAACTCAACATCGTTTAGATGAACGGTATAGATCAGCCCGCGCACCGGCAGGCTGTGATCGTTGGGGTTGTCGATGCGAAAGCGCAGCATGAACTGCTGTTCCAGCAGCCTAGCCTTGACGATATCGACTTTGGTGAGGTTGACCGTAGGGTCCTTGAAATTGCCCGAGAACCAGGTCGAGCATCCGGCCATGCCGCCAAGCAAGCTCAGCATCACGACTATTTTAAGAATTCTTATTGTGTGTGCCTGGCAAAACATTCCGGTACTCCAAAGGACGCCCAAGTGTAGCAAGCAGCATGCTTGCCGCAATGGGGTGCCGCCGCAAAAATACCAGTCTCAGGCCGCAATATGACAAGCACGCTTCAGGAATGTGTACCGCCTCGATAACACAGCGAAGCGACTCATCACTCCGCTAGCACTCGGGCGAGCACCTGGCGCGCTTTGCCTATCCCGGCGGAAAGCGCCGTCTCGATTTCCGCCATGGTGATCACGCCGCTCGCCTTGCCGGCTGCCGGGTTGACCACCAGAGACAGACAGGCGTATGCCAGGTCCAGTTCGCGGGCCAAGGCCGCCTCGGGCATACCGGTCATACCGACGATGTCGCAGCCATCCCGCTCCATGCGCGCGATCTCGGCGGCCGTCTCCAGCCGCGGACCCTGCGTGCAGCCGTACACCCCATGGCTGCTGAACGCGTAACCCTCCGCGGCCAGTGCGCCGATCAGGAGTGCACGCAAGGCCTCGTCGTATGGATAGCTGAAGTCGATATGGGTCACATGGTCGATCTCGCCTTCGAAGAACGTGTGCTCACGACCATAGGTGTAATCGATGATCTGATGGGGCACGCAGAAATGCCCAGAGCCCATCGCCGAATGGATACCGCCGACCGCATTCACCGCAAGAATCGCTTCGGCGCCCGCTTGCTTCAAAGCCCACAGGTTGGCGCGATAATTCACCTGATGCGGTGGAATCCGGTGCGGATGACCATGCCTGGCAAGAAAGAGCACCTCGCGGTCGCCATATTCGCCCCGCAAGACCTCACCGGAAGGACGCCCGTAAGGCGTATCGATGAGCTGAGCACGGTGCAACTTGAAGCCGGTCAGCTGAGTCAGGCCGGTGCCGCCGATGATCGCGTAGACAGTCATGGGTATTCCTTGAAAGAAGAGAGGTCAGCCGATCAGGTCGGCGGCCTTCAGCGCGCCAATGGCGTCCAGCCAGCGGGGGTTCTGCTTGTACTCCGCCGCACATCCTGTGCGCCTGCGCATGCGCGCAAGCACAGGCGACGGCGTAACCCGCATGCGCTGCAACGCCGCCAAGGCCAGCTCTGCAGCAGCACGATCATTACATACCAGCCCCATGTCACAGCCCGCCATCATCGCGGCCTGGATCCGGTCAGCCGCATCGCCGACCACATGCGCACCAGCCATCGAAAGGTCGTCGCTGAAGATCACGCCCTTGAAGCCGAACTCACCGCGCAGGATGTCTTGCAGCCAGTGGCGCGAAAAGCCTGCAGGCTGGTCGTCGACCTGAGGATAGATCACATGAGCCGGCATGATCGCATCGAGCGTTCCGCTCAGCGCCTGGAAGGGAATCAGATCACAGCCGCGCAATTCATCGAGGCTTCGCTCATCGACGGGAATGGCAACATGAGAGTCCGCTTCGGCCCAGCCATGGCCGGGGAAGTGCTTGCCGGTCGCCGCCATGCCAGCTGCATGCATGCCGCGAACGAAGGCATCGATCAGCACAACGGCAGCCTGCGGATCCCCCGCGAACGCACGAGTGCCAACCACTGCACTGCGCTGATGATCAAGATCCAGCACCGGCGCGAAGCTGAAGTCCAGACCAACCGCGAGCACCTCGGTTGCCATGACCCAACCGCAGGCCTCGGCCAGCCGTGGCGCATCGGCGCAGCGCGATAGCTCTCGCATCGCCGGCAGCTTGACGAATCCCTGGCGCAGCCGCTGAACACGGCCACCCTCCTGATCCACTGCCAACAGCAGATCCGGGCGCACGGCACGAATCGAGCGGCACAGCTCGTCGACCTGACGCGGGTGCTCGATGTTGCGGGCAAACAGAATGAGCCCGCCGACCTCCGGTTGACGCAACAGGTGCCGGTCCTCGGCCGTCAGCCAGGCACCGGCGATGTCCAGCATCAGTGAACCGTGCATATGTAGAAGAAATCCTTATTCGAGTTCAGCGGCGGCCCAGTTCGGACAGGGCGCCTCGTCGATGCGCACCGGACAATGAGGCGGCACCAATGGAAAAAGTCGGAGTAGATCGGCGTTGCGCATGCGAATGCAGCCATGAGAAAGCGGTACACCCATCGGCTCGGAATCAGGAGTGCCGTGAATGTAGATGTAGCGGCGAAACGTATCGACCTGCCCCATCCGATTGACGCCCCGCTCGCAACCACTAAGCCAGAGGATGCGGGTCAGAATCCAGTCACGCCCAGGGAACTCCTCGTGAAGCTCCGCCGACCATACCTCGCCAGTCCAGCGTCGCCCTCGTAAAACCGCTCCCGCCGGCAGGTCGTCGCCAATGCGTGCGCGCACCTGGTGCAACCCTCGCGGCGTACAGCCAGAACCGTTCAGCTCGCCAGCACCGTTAAGCGCCGTGGAAACCGGGAAACGCAGACATAGCCGTCCGCCAGCGAAACCGTAAAGCAGCTGATCGGCGATGGAAATATGCAGAAAATCGAGAAATGTCATGGCGGCTAGCTTAGCCGATCGCCCAGCAGGCTTGCAGCTCAAGCCTTCGCCGGGATCGCCACTGCGTTACGCCGCGCGATCGGCTGCGCTGCTGCAAGCGTGCTGTCGTCGATGCCACTGTCGGCACGCATGCCAGCTGCCAGGAAAGGCACCATCATGCGCATCACCTGTTCGATCGAAGTCCTGACACCGAAATCATTCTCGGAAATTGCGCGCAGGGCCTTGATGCCCGACATGCTGAACGCCGCTGCACCGAGCATGAAGTGCACGCGCCAGAACAGCTCGATGGGCGGTATGGCCGGCGCCGCGTCGTGCACCTTGAGCATGTAACGACGAAATACCTTGCCGTACATGTCCTCAAGATAACGCCGCAGGTGACCCTGACTCTGACTGAAGGACAAGCCCAACAAGCGCATGAAGATGGACAGATCGTCGCCACTGCGCGGCTTGACTGCCAAGGCCTGCTCGACAAGGATCTCCAGCAGCTCTTCCAGCGAATCCTTCTTGTAGGTCAGCGCCTCGCGGCGATCCAGCTCACGCTCGAGACTTGCGCAGAATGGTCCGAGGAACCGCGAGAAAACCGCCTGGATCAGCGCCTTCTTCGAGCCGAAGTGGTAGTTCACCGCTGCCAGATTGACCCCAGCCTTGCTGGTGATCAGACGAAGCGAGGTTTCGGCGAAGCCTTTTTCCGCGAACAGCTGTTCCGCTGCATCAAGAATGCGCTCAACTGTTTCCGACTGCGCCATGCCCCCTCCGAAAGACAAACAACTGTTTGAAACTTACGTTTCACCGACCGGCAAGTCAACCACGAAACGCCTTGCGGCACTAGCGTCATTGTCGCAGACGCCGCCCGTGGCTGGCGAAACTGAGCAGCAGCCATTCCAGAATCATTCGTTGCCAAGGCCGGATCACTGTATATAATCCCAGTCACTGTATAAAAGAACAGAGACCGACATGATCAAGCTGACGCCTCGCCAGACGGAAATCCTTGCGTTCATCAAGCGTTGCCTGGAAGACAACGGTTATCCGCCTACCCGTGCGGAGATCGCTCATGAGCTCGGCTTCAAGTCGCCCAACGCTGCCGAAGAACATCTCAAGGCACTTGCCCGCAAAGGTGCTATCGAGATGACGCCCGGCGCGTCCCGCGGGATACGTATTCCGGACTTCGAACCCGCCGCGTCCGAAAATGGCTTGCCGATCATCGGCCGCGTCGCTGCCGGCGCGCCGATTCTGGCGCAGCAACATGTCGAGGAATCCTGCCAGATCAGCCCGGCTTTTTTCCATCCACGCGCCGATTATCTGCTCCGTGTCCACGGCATGAGCATGAAGGACGTCGGCATTTTCGATGGCGACCTGCTGGCCGTGCACACCACCCGCGAGGCGCGCAATGGACAGATCGTAGTCGCCCGCGTCGGTGACGAAGTCACGGTGAAGCGTTTCAAGCGTGACGGCAAGAAGGTTTGGCTGTTGGCTGAAAACCCCGAGTTCGCGCCCATCGAGGTCGACCTCGAACAGCAGGAACTGGTGATAGAAGGCTTGAGTGTCGGCGTCATCCGCCGCTAAGGAGAAGGTTTATGCAGTACCAGACCAGCACTTCCCGGCCCCAACTTTCGTTGTTCGACAGCGTCATTGCGCAGAGCCTGGCACCGTTTGGCAGCCTGAAAGTGCGCAACAAACCCGAGCAGGACAAGGAGTATCTGAGCGAGTTGAGCCTGAGCGGCAGCAGTGAACACTGCCACCTGCTGCTCGCCCCAATCCTGCGCGAACTCGGTGATGCCGCTGACAGCCGCTGGCTGACACTGATCGCCCCCCCTGCTTTCCTCTCGCAGAACTGGCTGCGCAAATGCGGCCTGAATCGAGAACGCATCATCCTGCTGCAACCCCGCGACGCCGAAGGTGCGCTGGAGCTCGCCTGCAAAGCGCTGGCCTCAGGTTGTAGCCATACCGTGATCAGCTGGTTTGGCCAGCTCGAGGGCGCAACGCGCGACAAACTCCGTGCCGCGGCAAGCCTTGGCGAAGCTCAGAGCCTGAATATTCGTCTGGGATATTGAGCAAGCGGGCACAGGGAAGTGCTGCTAGGTCACGGATGTAATCCGGAAATTACTGCGTTCACGCAACAGCGCGGTCAGTGCAGAACACGTGGCTCATCATCGTCACGCTCGAAATCCCCTTCCGACATGCGCCCGGCCATCTGAACGCCGACGTTGAACATCGCCTTGGCGATCTCGACGTGCTGGCCCTGCAGGAACAGCTTGGCGTCGTCGGAAAAATCCAGCGTGACCAACACCTCTTCGTCCTCGGCACGACGGAGCACGATGCGCCCGTCAGGTAGCTCGACGATTTCCAGAAAAGATGTAGGCATTGATCAGCTCCGCGTGAAAGGCGGGCATTGTACCAGCCGACCGTCCTCAGGACAGCCTTTGCCTGCCCCGGCAGGATCTGCAGCGTGGCTGCCAGAGGGTTACGAGCGCTGGCTAAGCAAGAAAACGATGCGCCCGTGGGAATCGCCACGTAGCATGCGCTGAAAAAACGCGGACACCCCTACCGCGATAAGGATTGCGCATGCGCCCCCGCACCTTGCTGCTAACCGCTCTGGCCATGCTGGCGTTCGCCGGCAATTCGATCCTGTGCCGTATCGCCTTGCGCGATACCACTATCGACCCGGCCAGTTTCACAGGGCTGCGTATCCTCGCCGGTGCGCTCACGCTGTGGCTGCTGTTGCGCCTAAGTCGGGATCGACGCTCAACCGGCGGTGACTGGCTAAGCGCGCTGGCGCTGTTCGTCTACGCCGCCAGCTTTTCCTACGCTTATATCAACCTGGATGCCGGAGCCGGCGCCCTGCTGCTGTTTGGCGCAGTGCAGTTGAGCATGCTTGCCTGGGGCGTGCTGCGCGGCGAACGCTTCAGCGCCGGACAGATTGCCGGTTTGCTGCTGGCGATGAGTGGACTGCTGATCCTGCTGCTGCCGGGAAGCCGTGCACCGGCATTGGATGGCGCACTGCTCATGCTGCTGTCCGGTGTCGCCTGGGGCATCTATTCGTTGCGCGGACGGGGCGCGAGCAATCCTCTGGCAGCAACCGCAGGCAATTTCATCAAGGCCGTGCCATTCGCCGCAGTGCTTTCTCTGGTGATGCTTGGCCAGCAGCAATGGGACGCACCCGGGGTCGTCTATGCGTTGCTTTCCGGGGCGCTGGCCTCGGGAATCGGCTACGCCATCTGGTACGCAGCTCTTCCCGGCCTGGCGGCTATACAGGCGGCGAGCGTGCAGCTCAGCGTTCCGCTGCTCACCGCCGTCGCCGGGGCTGTACTGCTGGGTGAAGCGCTGACGGCAACGCTGATCATCTCAGGCGCGGCGATTCTCGGCGGCATCGCCATGGTTCTGAGCATCAGGCACCGCAGCTGATACTGCGGCACTGCTGTCACCACTCGGTGAGCGACTCACGAAAACGTAACGCCAGGCCTTTGAGGTTCTGTCGCCAGGCTTCCAGCTCGACGCGCGACAGTGGCGGCACTTCATCCTCGACACTGACTGCCTCGATCAGCGGCTGCCGCGGATCGGTCTTGGCCTTGGCAGGAGCGCGTGGCGGCTGGAAGAGCTGCTTGTAGGCAGTAAGCAACTGTCCGAGCCAGGTGCTTGGCTGCTCCGACAATTCCAGCAATTCGGCAAGTTCCGGGCTCGGCGCAGCCTCGAGCACGCTGCGCGTCAGAAATGCCTCGACTACCGGCGCATCCGCACCAGGCGACCGATAGTAACCGGCGATCTCATGGCACAGACCAAGCAAGGCGCCGTAAAGGTGGAACAGGCAAGCCTCGCGCTCAGCCTGAATCAAGCCTTGAGAATTCATCGAGGCCGATTCTTCGGCCTTGCGCCAGCTTTCCAGTGACAAACCGGCGAAGAAGATCTTCTGGTTGGTGCGCGTGTAGAGCTCGTGAGCCATGGCATGCTCTCCGAAAGAAGATGAACAGAGAATGGACCTTCACAGGTTGCCGCACCAGATCGGCTGACGAAGCGTCAGCCGATCCGAGGAAAGCGCTCGGTCCGGCCGACACGCTGACCGGTCGACCGGTCGACCGCAACGAAATCAGCGCTTGTCTTCGACCTTCCACTTGCCGCCGTCGTAGAACGCCTTCCAGCCGGTCGGCTTGCCGTCCACTTCGGTCTGCACGTACTGCTCCTTGGTCTTGCGGCTGAAGCGGATGACCGCGAAGCGGCCTTCCGGATCCTTCTGCGGCGCATCGAGCAGGAAGTGGTACTTGGGATCGATCTCGTCCTTGTGCGGAATCAGCTCACGCACCAGCGGCGCGCGGGTTTCGCGATTCTTCGGGAACTGGCTGGCAGCCAGGAACAGGCCGGAGGCGCCATCGCGCAGTACGTAGGTGTCGTCGACCTTCTCGCACTTGAGCTCCGGCATCTTCACCGCATCCATCTTCGGTGGCGCGGCTTCGCCATTCTTCAGCAGCTTGCGGGTGTTCTTGCACTCGGCGTTGGTGCAACCGAAGAACTTGCCGAAGCGACCAGTCTTGAGCTGCATTTCGCTGCCGCACTTGTCGCATTCCAGGCTCGGGCCTTCATAGCCCTTGATGCGGTACTGGCCCTTCTCGATCTCGTAACCGGAGCAATCGGGGTTGTTGCCGCAAATATGCAGCTTCTGCGTCTCGTCGAGCAGGTAGGCATCCATCGCGGTGCTACAGATCGGGCAGCGGTGCTTGCCCAACAGCACGCGGGATTCGGACTCACCCTCGTCATCGGCTGCGATCTCGTCACCCGGAACCAGGTTTACGGTGGACTTGCAGCGCTCCTTCGGCGGCAGGCTGTAGCCGGAGCAACCAAGGAACACGCCGGTCGAGGCAGTACGGATCATCATTGGCCGGCCGCAAACCTTGCACGGGATATCGGTCAGGGTCGGCTGGTTGGCGCGCATGCCATTCTCGCTGGCTTCGGCGACCTCGAGCTTCTTGCGGAAGTCACCGTAGAACTCGTCCAGCACGTGTTTCCAGTCGCGCTCGCCCTGGGCGACGTCGTCCAGATGCTCTTCCATGCCTGCGGTGAAGCCGTAGTCCATGAGGTTGTTGAAGCTCTCGGACAGGCGCTCGGTGACGATGTCGCCCATCTTCTCCGAGTAGAAACGGCGGTTGTGCAGCGAGACGTAACCACGATCCTGAATGGTCGAAATGATCGCCGCATAGGTCGATGGCCGGCCAATGCCACGCTTCTCCATCTCCTTGACCAGACTGGCTTCGGAATAGCGCGCCGGCGGCTTGGTGAAGTGCTGGCTCGGGTCGAGCTTGAGCAGCTTCATGTCGTCGCCCTTGTTCATTTCCGGCAGCACGTCATCCTCACCGGCCTTGCTCTGCTGCGGCATGACCTTGGTGTAACCGTCGAACTTGAGGATGCGGCCCTTGGCGCGCAGCTCGAAATCACCGGCAGCCACCGTAACACTGGTGGAAAGGTACTGCGCCGGCGGCATCTGGCAGGCGACGAACTGACGCCAGATCAGCTCGTACAGGCGCTCGGCATCGCGCTCCATGCCTGACAGCTGAGTGGGGCGCAGGTTGACGTCGGACGGGCGGATTGCCTCGTGCGCCTCCTGGGCGCCCTCCTTGCTCGAATAGACGTTGGGCTTTTCCGGCAGGTATTTGTCGCCGAACTCGCCTTCGATGAAGCCACGCACCATGCCGATGGCGTCGGCCGACAGGTTGGTAGAGTCGGTACGCATGTAGGTGATGTAGCCGGCCTCGTAGAGCCGCTGGGCCATCATCATGGTCTTCTTCACGCCGAAGCCGAGGCGATTGCTCGCCGCCTGCTGCAGGGTCGAAGTGATGAAAGGTGCCGACGGCTTGCTGCTGGTCGGCTTGTCCTCACGCTTGCTGACGCTGTACTTGGCGCCCTTGAGCTTCTCGAGTGCGGCATTCGCCTGCGCCTCGTTCAGCGGTTTGAAGGCCTCACCGTTTTCGCGGGCGACCTCGAAGCGCACCTTGGCCTGCTGGGCGCTCGCCAGGTCCGCATGCACTTCCCAGTATTCTTCCGGGACGAAGGCACGGATCTCGCGCTCGCGCTCGACCACCAGCTTCACCGCTACCGATTGCACCCGGCCTGCCGAGAGACCACGGGCGATTTTCGCCCAGAGCAGCGGCGACACCATGTAGCCGACCACACGATCGAGGAAACGACGTGCCTGCTGCGCGTTGACCCGGTTCAGATCGAGATCGCCAGGCTTGGAGAACGCCTCCTGAATCGCCTTCTTGGTGATTTCGTTGAACACCACGCGCTTGTAGCGGCTGTCATCACCGCCAATCGACTCGCGCAGGTGCCAGGCGATAGCCTCCCCCTCTCTATCCAAGTCGGTTGCGAGATAGATGGTGTCGGCTTCCTTGGCCAGACGGCGCAGTTCTTCGATCACCTTTTCCTTGCCGGGCAGGATCTCGTACTTGGCTTTCCAGCCATGCTCAGGGTCGACACCCATGCGCGTAATCAGTTGACGCTTGGCCTTCTCCTTGGGCGACAGCACAGGCGCTTCGGCGGCCGCAGCCTTGCCGCGCTTGACCGGCTCCTTGTTGGCAGAGCCGCTGGTGGGAAGGTCGCGGATGTGGCCGATACTCGACTTCACCACGTACTGGTTGCCCAAATACTTGTTGATTGTCTTGGCCTTGGCCGGTGATTCCACGATGACCAGCGATTTACCCATGGAGAGGAGAGTTCCTGAATCTAGAGGTGAACAGAGGCAGCGCCTCCGGCAGTTTGAATGCCCAAACCAATCTCGGTCGGTGGGGCATCGGTGAACATTGGTGCGCGCTTTGCGAACGAGGCAGGCAAGCAAACCAGTTGCCCTTGCTCGGCATAGCCGTTCGCGAAACAGAGCACCGACTCGATGCCACGAACCAGACGCTGAGGTTTAGCTCTGCCTGAAAAGCACCGCTATATATAGTGGCGATGGACGTGAGGTCAAGCGCGAGCGAAATGGCCAAATGCCAGTTCAGCTGGCAAAAAGGCTCGCCTCGGCTTCGATGAGCGCGAACCGCGGCACGGTTTCGCCATTAACCTCCACCGTTTCGGTGAACATCGACAACGGGCGTATCCAGAGCCCGCGCTCCCCATACAGCGCCTGATAGAAGACTACCGGCTCTTCCGTCTCTGAGTGTCGCGCCATGGCGAACACGCGATATTCAGGGCCCTTGTAATGACGATATCGCCCCGGCTGCAGCTGCATGCCTACCTCCACACCAACACAGAAAAGAAAAACCGGGGCACCAGGCCCCGGCTTCCATGCACCGACTGACAATTATTCCCGCTAAATCGCGGATTGGCTGTCAGCCTAGCGCAGTCATCTGCATCTGTCTGTTAGACGCGTTCGAAGACCGTACTGATCCCCTGGCCCAGACCGATACACATGGTGGCGACCCCAATCGTACCGTTGTTCTGCTTCATCACGTTCAGCAGGGTGCCGGAGATGCGCGCACCGGAGCAACCGAACGGGTGACCCAGGGCGATGGCGCCGCCATGCAGGTTGACCTTCTCTTCCATCTTGTCGAGAAGCTTGAGGTCCTTGAGCACCGGCAGCGCCTGTGCAGCGAAGGCTTCGTTCAGCTCGACGTGGCTGATGTCGTCCATGGTCAGACCGGCGCGCTTGAGCACCTTCTGGGTGGACGGCACCGGGCCGTAGCCCATGATTGCCGGGTCAACGCCGGCCAGCGCCATGGCGCGAACCACGGCCAGCGGCTGAATGCCGAGGTCCTTGGCACGCTGCGCGGACATGACGATCATGCAGGACGCGCCGTCGGTGATCTGCGAGGACGTACCTGCAGTCACGGTACCGCCCTTCGGATTGAACGCAGGCTTCAGTGCAGCCAGGCTTTCCAGGGTGGTGTCCGGACGGATGGTTTCGTCGTAATCGAAGACCTTGAGGAAACCGTCCTCGTCGTAGCCTTCCATCGGGATGATTTCATCCTTGAAGTTGCCTTCCAGCGTGGCCTTGTGCGCCAGACGGTGCGAACGCTCACCGAAGGCGTCCTGCTGCTCGCGGGTGATGCCGTGCATCTTGCCTAGCATTTCGGCGGTCAGGCCCATCATGCCCGACGCCTTGGCGGCGTACAGCGACAGCTGCGGGTTCGGGTCGACGCCGTGCATCATGCTGACGTGGCCCATGTGTTCCACACCACCGATGACGAACACGTCACCGTTGTTGGTCTGGATGGCCTGCACGGCAGTGTGCAAGGCGCTCATGGACGAACCGCAGAGGCGGCTCACGGTCTGGCCGGCGCTGGTGTGCGGGATACGCGTCATCAGCGATGCCATGCGGGCGATGTTCCAGCCCTGTTCGAGGGTCTGGTTCACGCAGCCCCAGATCACGTCCTCGACTTCGGCCGGGTCGATCTTCGGGTTGCGCGCCAGCACGCCGTCGATCAGGTGTGCGGACATGGTTTCAGCGCGGGTATTACGGTGCATGCCGCCCTTGGAGCGCCCCATCGGGGTGCGACCGAAGTCGACGATGACTGCATCTCTTGGATTCAGGCTCATGAATTCTCTCTCCCTCGATTAACCGTAGAAGCGCTGGCCGTTGGCAGCCATCTCACGCAGCTTCGCAGTCGGGTGGTACAGCGGGCCCAGGTCGGCGTACTTGTCGGCCATCGCGACGAACTCGGCGACGCCGATCGAATCGATGTAGCGCAGCGCACCACCACGGAAGGGTGGGAAGCCAATGCCATAGATCAGGCCCATGTCAGCTTCGGCAGCGGTCTCGACGATGCCGTCTTCCAGGCAGCGAACGGTTTCCAGGCACAGAGGGATCATCATGTAGTTGATGATGTCCTCGTCGGACAGCTCGCGAGTCTCGGCAACGATCGGCTTGAGCAGCTCGTAGGCCTGGGCATCGACGACCTTCTTCGGCTTGCCCTTCTTGTCCATCTCGTAGGCGTAGAAGCCCTTGCCGTTCTTCTGGCCGAGGCGATTGGCTTCGTACATGACGTCGACAGCCGTGCGGGTGTCGTCCTTCATACGATCCGGGAAGCCTTCAGCCATCACGTCACGGCCGTGGTGGCCGGTGTCCATGCCGACGACGTCCATCAGATAGGCTGGGCCCATCGGCCAGCCGAACTTCTCCATCACCTTGTCAGCGCGAACGAAGTCGACACCGTGGGCGATGGCGCGGGCAAAGCCGCCGAAGTACGGGAACAGCACGCGGTTGACCAGGAAGCCCGGGCAATCGTTGACCACGACCGGGCTCTTGCCCATCTTCTTGGCGTAGGCGACGGTGGTGGCGATGGCGACTTCGCTGGTCTTCTCGCCACGGATCACCTCAACCAGCGGCATCATGTGCACCGGGTTGAAGAAGTGCATACCGCAGAAGTTTTCCGGACGCTTGAGCGCCTGGGCCAGGTAGTTGATGGAGATCGTCGAGGTGTTGGAGGCGATGATCGCGTCTTCGCGAACGTGCCCTTCCACCTCGGCCAGCACGGCGTGCTTGACCTTCGGGTTCTCGACCACGGCTTCGACGACGATATCGACGTTGCCGAAATCGCCATAGGACATGGTCGGGCGGATCGCGTTGAGCGCCTGCGCCATCTTGTCAGCGGTCAGACGGCCTTTCTCGACACGCTTGCCGAGCAGCTTGGAGGCCTCGTCCAGACCCATCTGGATACCCTCTTCGCGGATATCCTTCATCAGGATCGGCGTGCCCTTGACGGCCGACTGGTAGGCGATGCCGCCACCCATGATGCCGGCGCCGAGTACGGCAGCCAGTTTCACGTCACGCGCCTGCTTGTCGTAGGCCTTGGCTTTCTTCTTCAGTTCCTGATCGCTGAGGAACAGACCGACCAGGCTCTGTGCAACCGAGGTCTTGGCCAGCTTGACGAAGCCGGCGGCCTCGACTTCGATGGCCTTGTCACGGGTGAAGTTGGCGGCTTTCTGGATGGTCTTGATGGCTTCGACCGGGGCCGGATAGTTCGGGCCGGCCTGGCCAGCCACGAAGGCCTTGCTGGTTTCGAAGGCCATCATCTGCTCGATGGCGTTGAGCTTGAGCTTGTCCAGCTTCGGCTGACGCTTGGCCTTGTAGTCCAGCTCGCCGGAAATGGCGCGCTTGACCAGATCCAGTGCAGCGGCCTGCAGTTTGTCCGGGGCGACCACGGCATCGACTGCATGAACCTTGAGCGCGTCTTCGGCGCGGTTTTCCTTGCCGGAGGCGATCCACTCGACAGCGTTATCGACACCGATCAGACGCGGCAGGCGCACGGTGCCGCCGAAGCCCGGGTAGATGCCCAGCTTCACTTCCGGCAGACCAACCTTGGCGGTGGTGGACATGACGCGGTAGTCGGCAGCCATGCACATCTCGAAACCGCCACCCAGGGCGATGCCGTTGATGGCGGCCACGGTGGGCACGCCCAGGTCTTCGAAATCGCTGAAGATCTTGTTCGCTTCGAGGTTGCCGGCGACCAGTTCTTCGTCGGCCATCTTGAAGTTGTCGACGAATTCGGTGATGTCGGCGCCGACGATGAATACGTCTTTGCCGCTGGTAACGATGACGCCTTTCACCGACGCGTCAGCCTTGATGGCATCGACGGCCTGGCGCAGATCGTTGAGAGTGAGGCGATTGAACTTGTTGACGGACTCACCCTTGAGGTCGAAATTCAATTCGACGATGCCGCTCTCAAGAGCCTTAACCGTGATGGCTTTACCTTCGTAAATCATCAACTGATCTCCAGGTATGGAAGCTGAACGTTACGTGTCTCACGTCTTCGGCCCTACTCGGCCGCGCCTTGCGGCGAACGACACCCACCGACACGATAATCCGGGTGACCGGCGCCTGCTCTGGCAAACGCTCGATTCATACGCCCGTTTGATTTGGGTCGGCACACCTTCGGGGAAAAGCTCCGCATTGTCAATCAGCTGGTTTGCCTAACCGAAAGCCACCTGCAAGCGAACATTTCACGACCGCCGGGTCATCATCGACCGCAGCCATCCTGGCGCATTCACTACATCGATGATCGCCACCTCGGGCTGACCGAACGGCTGAAACCGCACCGTACCCACCGAGTCAATCCTAGACCTAGCCGAGCAGGTACACTGGCGCATCTCGCTCTATGCCACCACCGGCCCTCCCAGGCCGCGAAACGAATCCGGAGTTACTGCATGTCCAACGCCCCCATCGCCCGCGCCGACACCGGCACCGATCCCTATCGCTGGCTGGAGAATCGCGACGCCGATGATGTGCTGGCGTACCTCAAGGCAGAGAATGCCTACCTCGAGGAACAGCTCGCCGACCAGGCCGCACTGCGCGAGACGCTGTTCCAGGAAATCAAGGGCCGCATCCGCGAAACCGACCTTTCCCTGCCGTCGCCTTGGGGACCATGGCTGTATTACCAGCGCACCACCGCTGGCGACGAGTACCCGCGGCACTATCGCTGCCCGCGCCCGCTGGACGGTTCGCTCACCGTAAATGAGAACGCCGAACAACTGCTGCTCGACCCCAACGAGCTGGCCGAAGGCGGTTTCCTTTCGCTCGGCGCCTTCAGCATCAGCCAGGACCACGCCAAGCTCGCCTACAGCCTGGACCGCGAAGGCGATGAGATCTACCGCCTGTTCGTCAAGGACCTGGCCAGTGGCGACGTGACCGCCCTGCCCTTCGATGACTGCGACGGCAGCATGACCTGGGCCAACGACAGCCAGACGCTGTTCTACGGTGAACTGGACGACACCCACCGCCCGCACAAGATCCACCGCCATCGCCTCGGAGAAACCGGCAGCAGCGAGGTTTATCACGATCCGGATGGACGCTTCTTCGTGCACTGCTATCGCGCCAGCTCCGAGCGGCAGCTGGTCATCCTCTCCCACAGCAAGACCACCAGCGAAGCCTGGGTGCTCTCGGCAGACGAGCCGGAAGGTCAATGGACGTGCTTAGCGCCACGCCAGGAAGACCACGAGTACTTTCCCGATCATGGCCTCCACGAAGGCCAATGGGGCTGGCTAATCCGCAGCAACCAGGCGGGCATCAATTTCGCCCTCTATCACGCCAGCGAGGCCCAGCCGGGCCGCGAGCACTGGCAGGAGCTGGTCCCGCATGACGAAGCGGTAATGCTGGAAGAGGTCAGCCTGAACGCCGAGGCGATCACCCTGACCCTGCGCGAAAGCGGCCTGCCGGTGATCGAGGTGCGGCCGCAGGGCGTGCAGCCCTATCGTCTGCAGCTGCCCGATGCGGCCTACAGCCTGCACGTACAGAATTCGCTGGAGTTCACCAGCACGGTGATCCGCCTGCGCTATGAAGCGCTCAACCGCCCGGCACAAATCCGTCAGCTGACGCTGGCCGACGGTGCGCAGGAAGTGCTCAAGGAAACCCCGGTGGAAGGCCCCTTCGATGCGGACGCCTATGAAAGTCGCCGCATCTGGGCCACCGCGCAGGACGGCACGCAGATCCCCATCAGCCTGGTCGGCCGGCGTGACAGCTTTGGCAAGCCGGCACCGCTTTATCTTTACGGTTACGGCGCCTACGGCCACAGCCTCGATCCGTGGTTCTCCCATGCGCGCCTGTCGCTGCTCGACCGCGGTTTCGTCTTCGCCATCGCCCATGTGCGTGGCGGTGGCGATCTCGGCGAAGCCTGGTATCGCGCCGGCAAGCTGGAACACAAGCCGAACACCTTCAGCGACTTCATCGCCTGCGCCGAGCAGCTGCTGGCCGACGGCTACACCACCTCGCCGCGCCTGGCCATCAGCGGCGGCAGCGCCGGCGGCCTGCTGATCGGCGCGGTGCTGAACATGCGCCCGGAGCTGTTCGGCGCGGCCGTCGCCGAGGTGCCCTTCGTCGATGTACTGAACACCATGCTCAACGCCGACCTGCCGCTGACCGTGACCGAGTACGACGAATGGGGCGATCCGAATCAGCCGGAGGTGCATGAGCGGATCAAGGCCTACGCGCCCTACGAAAACATCCGCGCCCAGGCCTACCCCGCGCTGCTCGCAGTGGCCGGCTACAACGACAGTCGTGTGCAGTACTGGGAAGCGGCCAAATGGGTCGCCAAGCTGCGCGCCACCCGCACCGACGACAATCTGCTGCTGCTCAAGACCGAGTTCGGCGCGGGACACGGTGGCATGAGCGGTCGCTACCAGGCGCTCAAGGACGTGGCATTGGAGTACGCCTTCGTGCTCAAGGTGTTTGGCATGGCCTGATCGGCCTCATGCCCGCCGACCTGCGGTGCCGAACAGCCGGCGCCGGCGACAGTCATTCATTAAGAATGTCTTCGTCGGAGCCACCCATGAACAACTCTTCCAAGCACCTCGAACAGAACGTCCACGGCTGGGAACGCGCGATGTCCCTGGCCGGCGGCCTCTATTTTCTTGCCAAGGGCTTGCGCCGCGGTGGCCTCGGCGGCCTGCTGCAGCTGGGCATCGGTGGCATGGCCGTAGCCCGCGGCGTGACCGGTCATTGCGAAGCCAAGCGCGTGTTCAATGAAGTCAATGAACAGGCCGGCATGGCCGAAGGGCGCTCGCACCAGATGCCCTTCGAGCGGTACGCCGCGAACGAGGAGCAGTTGCGGGCCAATGCGGCGGCCGCCACCAACGGCACCACAGTCACCGGCAACGATGACCTGAAAAGCCCACCTGCCGGCGTCTAAGCGTTTTGCCCGGTTGATTGTGGGGAACGGCCTGGTCCGCGAATGAGGCCGGCACGGCGGCCCGGTCAGGTTGCGGGAGCCTGGTAGCCATAGAGCCAAACCATTGCCGCCTGGCATGGGCTGCACTGGATACGCCCAAAGCTCTGGCGGCCCTTTGGCCGCCCTCGCCGGCCGCCCTCGATTTCAGCGCTGCTTCACCGCTTCATGGGCCTCGATCAGCTGATCCACCACGCCCGGATCGGCCAGGGTCGAGGTGTCGCCCAGCGCGTCATAGTCGTCCGTGGCGATCTTGCGCAGCAGGCGACGCATGATCTTGCCCGAGCGCGTCTTCGGCAGTCCGGGCGCCCACTGGATCGTGTCCGGCACCGCGATCGGACCGATCTCGTGCCGCACCCACTGCTGCAGCTCCTGGCGCAGCGTGTCGCTCGGCTCCACTCCGGCGACCAGGGTCACGTAAACGTAGATCGCCTGACCCTTGAGCGCGTGCGGCACACCCACCGCGGCGGCCTCGGCAACCTTGGCATGGGCAACCATGGCGCTCTCGATCTCGGCGGTGCCCATGCGGTGCCCGGAAACGTTGAGCACATCGTCTACCCGCCCGGTAATCCAGTAATAGCCGTCCTCATCACGCCGCGCGCCGTCACCGGTGAAGTACATGCCACGAAAGGTCTTGAAGTAGGTGTCGACGAAGCGATCGTGATCGCGGTAGATGGTGCGCATCTGCCCTGGCCAGGAATCAAGAATCACTAGATTGCCCTCTGCTGGGCCCTCCAGCAGGTTGCCCAGGTTGTCGACCAGCCCCGGCACCACACCGAACAGCGGGCGCGTCGCCGAACCGGGCTTGAGCGCGGTCGCCCCCGGCAACGGGCTGATCAGGATGCCGCCGGTTTCGGTCTGCCACCAGGTATCGACGATTGGGCAGCGCGATCGACCGACCGTCTCGTAGTACCAGTGCCATGCCTCGGGATTGATCGGCTCGCCCACCGTGCCCAGCAGGCGCAGGCTGGAGCCATCGGCACCCTCCATGGCCGCCGCACCTTCAGCCATCATCGCGCGGATCGCCGTCGGCGCGGTGTAGAGGATGTTGACCCGGTGCTTGTCGATGATCCTGGCGATGCGGGTGACGTCCGGATAGTTCGGCACGCCTTCGTACATCAGGGTCGTCGCACCGTTGGCCAGTGGGCCGTAGATCAGATAGCTATGACCGGTGATCCAGCCGATATCGGCGGTGCACCAATAAACATCGCCGGGGCGGTAATCGAATACCCGCTCGTGGGTCAGCGCGGCATACAGCAGATAACCGCCACAGGTGTGCAACACGCCTTTCGGCTTTCCGGTTGAGCCGGAGGTGTAGAGGATGAACAGCGGCTCCTCGGCGCCCATTTCCTTCGGCGCGCAAACCTCGCCGGCGACCCGCATCAGGTCGTCATAGCAGACGTCGCGGTGCGGGTGCCAGCGGATGTCGGCACCGGTGCGGCGCACGACGATAATCTTCTGCACGCAACGCGTCTGCGGGTGGGTCAGCGCCTCGTCGACGTTCTCCTTCAGGGGGATCGGCTTGCCGCCACGAATGCCTTCGTCCGCGGTGATCACCACCTTCGACTGACCATCGATGATGCGCCCGGCTAGAGCCTCGGGCGAGAAACCACCGAATACCACCGAATGGATCGCACCGATGCGCGCGCAGGCCAGCATCGCCACCGCGGCTTCGGGGATCATCGGCATGTAGATGGTCACCACGTCGCCGCGATGTACGTCCTGGCCACGCAGCGCGTTGGCGAACTTGCAGACCTCCTGATACAGCTCGCGATAGGTGATTTCACGATGCTCGGACGGCTCATCACCCTCCCAGATAATCGCCACCTGATCGCCGCGTTCCGCGAGGTGCCTGTCCAGACAGTTGGCCGAGACGTTCAGCGTGCCGTCGGCAAACCACTTGATGTCGACGTGATGGTCATCGAACGAGGTGCGTTTGACCTCCGTGAAGGGCCGTATCCAGTTCAGCCGTGCCGCCTGCTCGCGCCAGAATCCTTCAGGGTTGATCACCGACTGCTGATACATGGCCCGATATGCGGCCTCGTCGGTCAGGGAATGCTTTGCAGCCTCAGGGGACACGGGATACACGGACGCAGCGCACATGGCAGTCACCTCGGGTTGTCTGGTTATTTTCCGCTCGCAGCCTTGTCTCGCAGGCGAATCCTTACCACCCGATCGATCCACGTTTCCCGTGCGGATCGCCAACCACGCGCCTGTCAGACGTCTGCTTCAGCCGATGCCAATACCGCTGTGGCCACCACTGGCGACCACCTTCCAAGCATAGACACTGATTTGCGGCCATTTGCCCACGGTGGCTGTCTCAATTCGTAACAGCCATCGCCGGGCGCCATCGTGCCCGTGCCACGCAATCCACTATCTCGCCAACCGCAGCGCCCCTGGTGCATCACCTTCTAGCCGAAAATAATTCGGGCAATACATGCGCTCATCCTGGTGCTGCGCTTCGAACACACCGGCCTGGCCCTGCCGCGCTTGCCGATCCGCTGCCTCGCTGAATCACGGGCAAAAAAAAAGCGGCCTCAAGGGCCGCTCGTTCAACCATCCGGTTGGAATACACACTTGTCCGATCACGCAGATAGACGCCGCCATTCTGTGCAGCCAGCGCCGCGGCCGAAACTGCACATTGGTCTAACAGACCATTGGCGGGCTTGCCTCAGGACGCGTCGTTGGCTGCCTGGGCCGCCTCGATCAGCTCCTTGCCGATATCGGCTTCGAACTTCTTCCACGCTGGCTGCACCGCCTCGCGCCAGCGGGCACGCTGCTCGTCGGTCAGCACCAAGATCTCGCTTTTGCCCGAGTCGATGACGCCCTGCCTGGCCTTCTCGTTCAGCGCCTCGGCCTGGCGGTTCACCTCTGCGGTGACCTCATCGATGATCGTCTCCAGTTCGCTGCGCACCTCCGCCGGCAGGCCGCTCCAGAACCTGGTATTGGTGATCAGCAGGTAGTTGCCGATGCCGTGGCCGGACTCGGTTATGTACTTCTGCACCTCGTGGTACTTCTGGCTGTAGATGTTCGACCAGGGGTTGTCCTAGGCATTGACCACCCCGGTTTGCAGGCCCTGGTAGATCTCGGCGAAGGCCATCTTGCGCGGCACCGCCCGCAGCGCGGTGTACTGGGCGGCCTGCAGGTCCGAGGGCTGTACGCGGAATTTCAGCCCGCGGGCGTCGGCCGGCTCGCGCAGCGGCTTGTTGGCGGTGAAGTGGCGCATGCCGTTGAGCCAGTAGGCCAGGCCGGTGATGCCCTTGTCCTCCATGGATTTGAGCATGGCGCGCCCCTTGTCCGACTGCTGGAAGCGCTGCGCCGCGGCCATGTCGTCGAACAGGAACATCAGGTCGAACAGCTGCAGCTGCTTGGTGTACTGCTCGAGCTTCGACGGTGCCGGCGCCAGCAGCTGCACCTCGTTCATCAGCAGTGCCTCCATCTCCTTGCCGTCGCCGTACAGCGAGGAGTTGGCGAACACCTGCACTTCCACCTGGCCGGGCAGGCGCTCTTCCACGAGCTTCTTGAACATCAGCGCGCCCTGGCCCTTCGGCGTGCTGTCGGCGGTGATATGGGAGAACTTGATCAGGATCGGATCGGCCTGGGCGCCGAGGACGCTAAACAGCGCCGAAGCGGCGAGCAGACGGGTGATGCCACGGGTGAGTCGTGCCATGGAGAGCTCCGTTTTGTAGTTGTGTGAGCCATGCAGCTGATCCGACTCTACCCCGCCGCCCCCTCGGGCTGAATTGCTAATTGGCCAAGCGCGACTTCGCGTTTGGCGAAGGGCGTCACGCGATCGCGCCGCCGAACGGCTTCGTTCAGGCCTCGCCTTCGCGAAGCGTGAGGTGTTCGAGCATCTGCCGGGCGGTCACCGACAGGCTTTCCAGATTGCGCACGCCGAGCTTCAGCTCGCGTCGCGCCCAGGCATCGGTCAGCGGCACGATGGCTACGTCCAGCGCCGGCAGGTAGTTGCGCACCACCTGCTCGGGCAGCACACCGATGCCCATGCCGGTGTGAATCATTCGACAGATCGCCTCGAAGCTGCGCACCTGAATGCGCAGACGCAGCGGCGTACCCATCTGTTGCGCCGATTGCTGCAGCAGGGCGTGCAGCGAGGCATCCTGCTGCAGGCCAATGAAATCGAAGCCTGCCGCCTCGCGCAGTGCAATGCATTCGCGGCCGGCCAGCGGATGCTCGCGTGGCGTGACCAGCACCAGCCGATCCTCGCGGTAGGGAAACACCTGCAGGTCCTCGGCCGGCATATGCCCGGCGAAGATGCCGATATCGGTCAGCCCCTCGCGCAGTGCGCGCAGGGTGTCGCTGCTGACGCGCTCCTCCAGGTCGATCTTCACCTCCGGGTGCTGGCGGGTGAAAGTACTCAGGTCCTCGGGCAGGAATTCGATCACCGCCGAGGTATTGGCGTGGATGCGCACATGGCCCTTTACGCCCTGGCTGAATTCGCTGAGATCGGCGTCCAGCTGTTGCAGGTTATCCAGCAGGTTGCGCGCGTGGTGCAGCAGTGCGTGCCCCGCCGGCGTCAGCTCGACACCCTTGGGCTGGCGGTAGAGCAGGCTGACGCCGAGCTGCCCTTCCAGATCGCTGACGCGCTTGCTCACCGCCGCCAGCGCCAGATGCTCGCGCTCGGCGGCGCGGGTCAGACTGCGCTCGTCGGCGATGGCGACGAACAGGCGAAGGGTGACGAAATCGATGCGGCGCATAGTGGATTCCCGTATTCGCGGTAGACGAAGCATGCTCTGCTCAATCCGTGCTTTTCAAAGCTCCTTTCGTCTTAGCCTTCGTGAGACGCGAAACCTCACTTGGCCAACGGCCAATTGTCCGCTGGCCATGCGTCGGTCATGCTCGGCACCATGAATCAACCGGCACAGGTGTCGTGATGAGCGAACAGACAGACAAGAACCTGCCGCTGCAGGGCCTCAAGGTGATCGAGATGGGTCAGCTGATCGCCGGCCCTTTCGCCAGCAAGCTGCTCGGCGAATTCGGCGCCGATGTGATCAAGATCGAGCCGCCCAAGGTCGGCGACCCGTTGCGCAAGTGGCGCAAGCTCAAGGACGGCACCTCGCTCTGGTGGCATGTGCAGTCGCGCAACAAGCGCTCGGTGACGCTGGATCTCAAGGCCGCGGAAGGCCAGGCAATCGTCCGCCAGCTGGTGGCCGAAGCCGACATCCTGGTGGAGAACTTCCGCCCTGGCACGCTGGAAGAATGGGGCCTGGGCTGGGATGAGCTGTCGAAGCTGAACCCTCGGCTGATCATGCTGCGCATTTCCGGCTACGGACAGACCGGCCCCTATCGCGACCTGCCGGGCTTCGGCGTGATCGGCGAAGCTATGGGTGGCCTGCGCCACCTGTCCGGCTATCCGGGCCAGCCGCCGGTGCGGGTCGGCGTCAGCATCGGCGATTCGCTGTCCTCGCTGTATGGGGTGATCGGTGTATTGCTCGCCCTGCAGGAGCGCAACCGTAGCGGCCAGGGGCAGGAGATCGACGTGGCGCTGTACGAGTCGGTGTTCGCCATGATGGAAAGCCTCGTGCCCGAATACGACGCCTTCGGCTACGTACGCGAGCCGGCTGGCAGCGCCCTGCCCGGCATCACCCCGTCCAACTCCTACCCGTGCAATGACGGCGCCTACGTGCTGATCGCCGGCAATGGCGACAGCATCTACAAGCGCCTGATGACCCTGATGGGCCGCCAGGACCTCGCCGATGACCCGCGCTTCGCCCACAACGACGGCCGCGCCCAGCACGCCGAGCTGATCGATGCCGCCATTGGCGAATGGACCATCCAGCACGGCCGCGACGAGGTGATCGAAGCACTCAAGGGCGCCCGCGTGCCGGCCGGCTATCCCTATACCGCCGCCGATATCGTCAAGGACCCGCACTACCTGGCGCGGCAGATGATCGAGCAGGTGCAGACCTTCGCCGGCCCGCTCAAGGTACCGGGCGTGCTGCCCAAGCTGTCGCGCACGCCGGGACGCATCGGCGAAGGCGGCCCACAACTGGGCGAACACACCGACGACGTACTGGCCGGCCTTGGCCTCACCGATGAACAACGCCAGGGCCTGCGCGAGCGCGGGATCATCTGACACTGCCCATTGGATGGATGGCGTTTTTTTCATCCGCCACCACCTCCGCAACGGTGGATGGGTGGAGCGTCATCCACCCTACGAACTATGGCCACACGTAGGGTGGACAACGCGAAGCTTGTCCACCAGCCAGCAAGCCACGACGGTGGTTGGGTAAAGCGTCATCCACCCTACGCCCAGGCACAACCGACAGGATTCCCATGAACAAACGCCTGTATATCCAGGAAGTCGCCACCCGCGACGGCTTCCAGATCGAAGCGGACTTCGTGCCGACCGAAGCCAAGATCGCCCTGATCGACCGCCTCTCGCAAACCGGGCTGGCGAAGATCGAGGTCACCTCCTTCACCTCGCCCAAGGCCATTCCCAACCTGCGCGACGCCGAGGACGTGATGCGCGGCATCCGCCGTGTGGAGGGCGTCGAGTACACCGTGCTGGTGCCCAACGTGAAGGGCTGCGAGCGCGCGCTGGCCTGCGAGGTGGACGAGATCAACCTGGTGATGTCGGCCAGCGATACCCACGGCCTGGCCAACCTGCGCATGACGCCCGAACAGTCGCTGGTGCAGTTCCGCGAAATCATAGAGGTCACTCGCGGCAGTGGCGTGTTCATCAACGCCTCGCTATCGACCACCTTCGGCTGCCCCTTCGAGGGCGACGTGCCCGAGCGGCGCATCTATGAGCTGGTGCAACGCCTGCTGGAGATCGGCGTGCAGGGCATCACCCTCTGCGACACCACCGGCATGGCCGACCCGGCGCAGGTCGAACGCATCTGCCACGAAGTGCTGAACAGCTGGCCGCAGGCAGTATTCACCGCACACTTCCACAACACCCGCGGCATGGGCCTGGCCAACGCGCTGGCAGCGCTGAACGCCGGCATCGACCGCTTCGATGCCTCTCTCGGCGGACTCGGCGGCTGCCCCTACGCACCCGGGGCCAGCGGCAATATCTGCACCGAAGATCTCGTGCATATGTTCCAGCGCATGGGCCTGAACACCGGCGTCGATCTCGACCGCCTGCTGCAATGCGCCGCCGACCTGCCCCAACTGGTCGGCCACGACGTGCCGGGCGCGGTACTCAAGGCCGGCAAGGCCGATCGCCGTTACCCGAAACCGAAGTGGATGCAGGAAGCCGGCGTTTGACCGCGTGCGGAGCGCCTGTTGGACGGTGTGGCGCCATGAGCGGTGGCCCAGCGGCGACTGGCACAACGCAAAGCCCGCCTTACGGCGGGAATGAGCAATGAGGTGTGACCGGTGCTTGTGGTGAGAGGCGAGACTGCCGGAACAAACGCATCCTGCTGCGGAACGATTGGTTAAGGGGCGGGCTCTAGCCCGTCCCAGTGAGCGAAGCGAACGGTTTGAACCAGTTGTTATATTTTTTCTACTGAAATTTCAGGGAAAATTTTTGCCTGTTCTTCAGAACCTACTGCGTGATAGCTCAATGCCTGGCCATCACCTGAATCTTTTGCGATGAGCTTAATATGGAATAGATAATCATCTCCTTGTCGAGAGACTGAAGCTATTTGTACACCGCATAGGCGTAGCTTTGATCTGCTTTCAGGTCTGAAGCAGGTGTTGTAGCCTCCTTTCTTTGCTACCGATGGATAACACCATGCATCATGAAACTCTGGTGGTAGATCAAAGTAGTCTTTTGCTATGGACTCTGATATTCGATAAAGATATTCCGTACCTGAGCCCACATCTCTAATGAATTCATGGCGCAGAAAGTCTTGGATCATTCGAGACTTTAGAATCTCTTCTTTTGATAGCCCATCATGTAGCGCCGGGGTTCCAATGATCGTTACATTTACCTGTTCTATCGCTTCGTACACTATTAGTGAAAATAGTTGGTTGTCCTTGGCTTTCATTTCCTCCACTGCAATATGTGGATGCATTGGGGATGTATAAAGCAGAGGTTCTTTTTCTTTATTTAAGCGACCGACCTTAACGATACTGGCAGGCGGCTCCCAGCAGTCGCATATTTTGCTCATTGATCTTAACGGTAGATTTCTATCATCTTCATCTATCGCTCTGACCCTGTAGAAACGCGTTCCTGCAGGATAACTTCCAGAGCCTGGCGTTAATACTGAAATATTTCCATGCAGTGTATTAAATGTGATTACTTTTGATATTTCATTCTGGACTTCTTGATAGCTTAATTTTTTGAAGTCGAGGTCTCTAAAGTTGCATATTTTTTCATGCAGGTCAGACAAGTCTACATGCTTTAAAAAATCTTGAATGGGAACCATAATGCCTCAAGAAATATAACTATAACTAGATACCAAGTGGTGTATAAGACGCCGAACGGGCTTGGTGTATAACACTCCATTCGCCGTTGTCTCCACCCTCTAGCTCGGGCCTCTCAGGGACGCCGGGTGTTTATACACCAGCTCCGGGAAGCATGTAATTGATGTGATCAAACCTTGCCTCGCCTGCGACCTTCCGCAAACGCTCCTCCATTGCCGTGTCGATAAGGCTTCGAGATTCCATGCCGTGTAGCGCCGCAAAAAAAACTGGCAAGCACAAGCGGCAGGCCTAGCAGAGCTCTAAAAAAACCAACCACTGCAGGCCGGAAAACCGTTAGGTCTCGCCGCCCGCAGCATGTAGCTACGGGCTCAGTCCCCCTGACAGAACCGCAGAATCGCCTCGGCCACCGCCTGCGGCGCTTCGCGCTGGGGGAAATGGCCCACGCCTGGCAACAGCTGACGGTGGTATGGGCCGCTGAACAAGGTCTCACGCCCGGCCGAGGTTTCCGGTGCGTTGCAGGTATCGGCCTCGCCGTGCAGCACCAGCGTCGGTACGGCGAGCACCGGGGCCGGTTGCAGCAGCGCCTCGTCCGATGCATAGGCAGGATCGCCGTCGACGAAGCCCCAGCGGTTGCGGTAGGAGTGCAGAACCACGGCAGCCCAGTCCGGGTTGTCGAACGCCTCCAGCGCCTGGACGAAATCCGCCTCGGCGTACCAGCCGGCCGGTGACCAGGTATCCCACAGCAGCCGCGTGAAGGCCGCGCGATCCTCGATTACCGTCTGCTCGCCGCGCGGGGTGGCCATGTACCAGTGGTACCAGTAGTTACGCGCCTGGCTGAGCGAGATGTGCTGGTTCGGGTCATTGGTGCCGTAACCCACCGCGAGCAGTACCAGCCGTGCGGCGGCGTGATGGCGCAGCCCGCAGGCGTTGGCCACGGCGCGAGCGCCCCAGTCGTGGCCGACCAACACCGGCTGGTCGAGGCGCAATGCGTCGATGAAATCCAGCAGGTCACGCCCCAGCGCGGCGAGCTGGCCGCTGCGTGGGGTCAGCGGATCAGTGAAGCGTGTCTGGCCGAAGCCGCGCAGTGTCGGGCACAGTACGCGATAGCCAGCCGCGGCCAGTCGCTCGGCGACGGCTATCCAGCCTTCGGGGCAATCCGGCCAGCCATGCAAGAGCACGGCGACCTGTTGGCCACGGGGATTCCATTCGAGATAAGCGATATCCAGCACCGGCGTGCTGACAAAGGCATAACGACTCATGCCGGCGTCTCCTTACGTTGGTCGAGCGGCCAGCATAAGCGTTCGTCTGGGTAAAAAAAGCAGGCCCGTCTCATCTGCACGGGCGTCGCATGGTTGATCGAGAGGAACCTGGGCGAGATCACATTAGGCCCCGCCCAGGCGAGTGAATTGGTGTCAGGAGCGATTGGCTGCCTGTGCCGCCTCAATCAGCTCGGCGCCGATCTCGTTCTCGAACTTCTTCCACACCGGTTTCATCGCCTCGCGCCACTGGGCGCGTTGCTCGGGGGTCAGCTCGATGATTTCGGTCTTGCCGGAGGCGGCGATGGCCTGGCGCGCCTGCTGGTTGAGGTCGTCGGCCTGGCGGTTCACCTCGGCGGTGACCTCTTCCATGATCGTTTCCAGCTCGCCGCGCAGGTCTTCCGGCAGGCCGTTCCAGAACTTGGTGTTGGTGATCACCATGTAGTCGATCAGGCCGTGGTCGGAGGCGGTCATGTAAGGCTGGACCTCGTGCACCTTCTGGCTTTCGTAGTTCGACCAGGTGTTCTCGGTGCCATTGACCACGCCGGTCTGCAAGCCCTGGTAGACCTCGGCGAAGCTCATCTTGCGCGGGTTTGCGCGCACCGCCTTGAACTGCTCGTCGAGCACCGCCGAAGCCTGCACGCGGAACTTCAGCCCGCGCGCATCCTTCGGCTCGCGCAGCGGCTTGTTCGCCGAGAGCTGCTTCATGCCGTTGTGCCAGTAGGCCAGGCCGGTGATGTTCTTGTCCTCCATCGCGCGCAGCAGCGCCTTGCCCTGCGGGCCGCTCTGGAAACGATCGGCAGCCGCCAGGTCATCGAACAGGAACGGCAGGTCATAGATCTGAATGGCCTTGGCGTAATGCTCGAACTTGGCCAGAGACGGCGCCAGCATGTGCACGTCACCGAGCAGCAGGGCCTCCATTTCCTTGCCGTCGCCGAACAGCGAGGAGTTCGGGTAGACCTCGACCTTCACCTTGCCCGGCAGGCGTTCCTCGGCGAGTTTCTTGAACAGCAGGGCGCCCTGCCCCTTCGGTGTGTTGTCCGCCACCACGTGGGCGAATTTGATGGTCACGGGGTCGGCATGCACCAGCCCGGCGATGGAGAAAGAAAGCGCGCAGGCGAGTGCCTTGAGCTTGTTACTCAGCATGGAAGTACCCTCTTGTTTTTGTCGATTGGTACGTTTCGCAGGCAAGCGTTGCGGTCAGGGCACCGCTTGCCCGGCACGTTGCAGCAGGCGACGGGCACGGCCGATGACGGGGGCGTCGACCATCTGTCCGTCCACCACGAAAACCCCATCGCCGGAAGCTCCGGCGGCGAGGATGCGTTGCGCCCAGTCCAGTTCCGCGGCACTGGGCATCAGGGTTTCGTGCACCACGGCCACCTGGCTCGGATGGATGCACAGCAGGCCGCCAAAGCCCATGTCACGCGCGTCGGCAGCGGCACGGGTGAGGCCATCGAGGTTCTTGATGTCGGGGAAAACGCTGTCCAGCGGTGCTGCCAGCCCGGCCAATCGCGACTGCAGCAGCAGCGCATAGCGCGCCTGGTCGAGCATGCGCTCGGCGCCGGCGGTGCCATTGGCCAGGCCGAGATCGAGGCCCAGGTCGAGCGCGCCGAAGGACAGCCGCTCGACACCCTGGGCGTGGGCAATTTCCGCCAGGTTGGCCAGCCCGCGGGCGCTTTCGACGATTGGCCAGACCGGCTTGCCGCAACTGGCCGCCAGCGCAACCTGCACCGCGCTTTCGACCTTCGGCAGCAGCACACCGACGACGCCGGCATGACGGGCACAAAGCGCCAGGTCCGCGGCCTGCTCGGCGTGGGTTGGCGCGTTGATACGCACCAACAGGCGGGCGTCCGGGTTGGCAGCGAGGAAGGCATCGAGGTTGCCCCGCGCCTCCGCCTTAAGGTTCTCCGCGACCGCATCCTCAAGGTCGACGATGACCGCGTCGGCGCCGCTCGCCAGTGCTTTGGGAATGCGCTCCGGGCGGGTCGCCGGAACGAACAGCGCGCTACGGATGATCGATGAGTTCATGGGCTGGCTCCTGAGCACGCTCATACCGCGCCCTGCTCGTGCAAGCGCTGAATGTCGCCGGGGGCGTAACCCAGCTCGGCCAGCAGGCTGTCGGTGTGCTGGCCCAAGGCTGGGATCGGGTCCATGCGCGGGGCGAAGGCACTGTTGCGCCCCGGCGGCAGCAGCGCAGGCAGGCGACCGGCCGGGCTGTCCACCTCGCTCCAGCGCTGGCGGGCCTTGAGCTGCGGATGCGCCCAGACACCGGCCATGTCGTTGACATGGGCATTGGCGATGGGCGCGGCATCCAGCCGGGCGATCACCTCTTCGGCGCTCAGGCGACTGAACGCCTCGACGATAAGTGCACGCAATTCGGTGCGATGCTCCGAACGCCGGGCGTTGCTGGAGAAGCGCTCGTCCTGCGCCAGTTCCGGCTGCAGCAGCACCTTGTCGCAGAACGCCAGCCACTCACGCTCGTTCTGCAGGCCGAGCATCACCGTGCCGCCGTCACCAGTGGGGAACGGGCCGTAGGGGTAGATGGTGGCGTGGGCGGCGCCGGCACGCGGCGGCGGCGTCGCGCCCTTGTAGGCGTAGTACAACGGGTAGCCCATCCACTCCACCAGGCTTTCGAGCATGGAAACGTCGACGCGGCTGCCCTCGCCCGTCTTGTCGCGCAGCATCAGCGCCGAAAGCACGCCGGTGTAGGCGTACATGCCCGCGGCGATATCGGCGATGGAGCAGCCGGCTTTGGCCATCTCGGTCTCGCCCGGCCCACCGGTGACGGAGAGAAAGCCGCCCTCGCTCTGGATCAGCAGGTCATAGGCCTTTTTCTGCTCGTAGGGGCCGCCCTCGCCGTAGCCGGAGATGTCGCAGACGATCAGCCGCGGGAAGCGCTCATGCAGCGCGTCGAAGGACAAACCCATGCGCGCCGCGGCGCCCGGAGCCAGGTTCTGCACCAGCACGTCGGCCCCCGCCAGCAGCTGGTCAAGCACCCGCGCGGCGGCGTCCTGCTTCACGTCCAGGGTCAGGCTTTCCTTGGAGCGATTGGTCCAGACGAAATGCGAGGCCAGGCCGTCGACCCGCTCGTCATAACCGCGCGCGAAGTCGCCGGCGCCGGGGCGCTCGACCTTGATCACCCGAGCGCCGAGATCGGCCAGCTGGCGCGTGCAGAACGGCGCGGCGATGGCATGCTCGAGGCTGACCACGGTAATGCCATCGAGTGGGCGGGGTTTGGCTTGGCTCTTGTTCATGTCCGGATCCTGCAAATTCGGCGTAGGGTGGAAAACGGCAACGCCTTTTCCACGCGTCTGTTCAAATCCCTGCGCGCTGACATCGTTTGGTGGATGAGGCTTCGCCGTCATCCACCCTACGTTCAGGCCAGTGCGTCCAGCCGCTCCAGCTCGCGCAACCGCCAGACCGTATCGATCAGCACGCTCGCCTCGTCATCGCTGCGCGCAGCGGAGAACTGCACCAGGCGGCGGAACTTGTCTTCCAGCTCGGCACGACTCAGCGTGTTGCCCGGGTCGCCCTTGGGCTCGTCGATGGCGCCGTGCAGCGTGCGGCCATCGGCGGTGATCACTTCGACGCGACCGAGCCAGCGTGCCGGGTAGGCGCCATCCACCTCGGGATCGAGCGTCATCGAGACCTTCTCGCGGAACGTACTTACGCGCGGGTCGCTGAGCGCATGGCTGTGGAATTCGGTCAGGCCGGCCTTGCCGTACAGGGCGATCAGCCCCAACACGGTACCCATGGAGAATTTGGCTTGATGCACCGTCTGCGGCACCGTCACGCGGCCGAGCACGTCGATCGCGCCCTGGTGCACGCGGGTGGTGACCGAGGCGATGTCATCGGCCCCGAGCCCTTCGCGCTGCATCAGCGCCAGCAGCGCATCGGCCGCCGGGTGGGTATGCCTGCAGGAGGCGTGGAACTTGAACGAGGTTTCCGCCAGCGCCCAGCGCGTGCCGAGCCGGTCGGACAGCTTGCTCGGCTCGGCATCGCGGGACATGCCCGCCGCCATGCCCTGCTCGCCTTCGAGGATGTTCTGTGCGCCGGTCAGGCCATCGGCGGTCAGGTAGGCGGCGAGCAGGCCATCGGCAGCCGCCTTGGCGGTGTGCAGTTGCTTGGAGTCCGCCGCGTCACGGAGAAACTCCCACAGCCCCGCCGCTTGCGTACCGGCGCTGCCGAGCAGATGGGTGAACTGCTGCTGGTCGAAATCCATCAGCTTGCCAACGGCCACCGCCGCGGCCAGGGTGCCGACAGTCGCGGTGGTGTGGAAGATGCGGTAATGCGAGCGGCCGAGGAACTCGCCGATGCGGATGCCCGCCTCGTAGCCGGCCACCGAGGCCACCAGCAGCTCGCGGCCGGACTTGCCGAGATCCTGCGCCGCCGCCAGCGCAGCGGGAAACACGACCGTGGCTGGGTGCAACACGGAGCTGTTGTGCAGGTCGTCCTGCTCCACCAGATGCGAGCTGGCAGCATTCACCAGCGCAGCGAAATAGGCCGAGCTGCTCTGGCCGTTGACCAGAATGCGCGCCGGCCCGTCGGCCGGGCCCATCTTCTGCGCGTAACGCTCGAACAGCGGAATCGGATGCGAGCCGGCGCTGGCCAGGGCCGAGCCGAGCCAATCGAGAAAGAGGTCTTCGGTGCGGGCGAGCACCGGTTCGGGGATCTGCGCGTAGGCAAGCCCGGCGAGGAATTCGGTCAAGGCACGGGTGTGCTGGCTCATGCGTTGGGCTCCAGCGGATTCTCTAACGGATTGGACAGTTCGATGAGGTTCTGGTCGGGGTCGCGCAGGTACACCGAGCGGATCGGTCCGGTCGCGCCGGTGCGTTGCACCGGACCTTCGACGATGGCGACCTGCTGCGCCTGAAGGTGTGCGATCACCTCGGCCAGCGGTGTGGCAACGATAAAGCAGAGGTCCGCCGAACCCGGGGTCGGCCGCTCGGCCTTGGGCTCGAATTCGCGCCCGGCCTGGTGCAGGTTGATCTTCTGGTTGCCGAAGGCCAGCGCCTTGCGCCCTTCGCCGAAGGTCACCGCCTGCATGCCGAGCACGCGGGTGTAGAAGTCGATCGTTGCCTCGAGGTCAGCGACGGTCAGCACCAGGTGGTCGAGATGGCTGATATTCATGACGCACTTCCCTTTTTCGTAGGGGTGGAAATCGCGAAGCACTTCCACCACCCGTGTCGCCTGTTCGATATGCGTGGAAAAGGCTTCGCCGTTTTCCACCCTACGTCTGGCTCCGTTAGAACGAACGCGGCAGCTCGAGCAAGTGCTCGGCCACGTACGACAGGATCAGGTTGGTCGAGATCGGCGCTACCTGATACAGCCGCGTCTCGCGGAACTTGCGCTCGACGTCGTATTCGTTGGCGAAGCCAAAGCCGCCGTGGGTCTGCAGGCAGGCGTTGGCCGCCTCCCAGCTCGCCTTGGCCGCCAGGTACTTGGCCATGTTGGCCGCAGCGCCGGCGTTGCGGCCGCTGTCGTATTCCTCGCAGGCGCGCCAGCGCATCAGGTCCGCGGCCTCGATCTCGATATGCGCTTCGGCGATGGGGAATTGCACGCCCTGGTTCTGCCCGATGGGCCGGCCGAACACCACACGGTCGCGGGCGTACTGCGCGGACTTCTCGACGAACCAACGGCCATCGCCGATGCACTCGGCCGCGATCAGCGTGCGCTCGGCATTGAGGCCGTCGAGGATGTAGCGGAAACCCTTGCCCTCCTCGCCAATCAGGCTGCTGGCCGGAATCTCCAGGTTGTCGAAGAACAGCTCGTTGGTCTCGTGGTTGACCATGTTGGCGATCGGCTGCACGGTCAGGCCGTTGCCGATGGCCTCGCGCAGGTCGACCAGGAAGATCGACATGCCCTCGGATTTGCGCTGCACTTCGCCCAGCGGCGTGGTGCGGGCCAGCAGGATCATCAGATCGGAGTGCTGGATACGCGAGATCCACACCTTCTGCCCGTTGATGACGTACTTGTCGCCCTGGCGCACGGCAGTGGTCTTGATCTTGGTGGTGTCGGTGCCGGTGGTCGGCTCGGTGACGCCCATGGACTGCAGCCGCAGCTCGCCGCTGGCCAGCTTCGGCAGGTAGTAGCGCTTCTGCTCCTCGCTGCCGTTTCTGAGCAGGGTGAACATGTTGTACATCTGCCCGTGGATGGTCCCGGAGTTGCCACCGCAATGGTTCACCTCCTCGAGAATCACCGAGGCCTCGGCGAGGCCCAGGCCCGAGCCGCCGTATTCTTCCGGGATCATCGCCGAGAGCCAGCCGGCCTCGGTCATGGCGGTGACGAAGGCCTCCGGGAAGCCCTTTTCCTCATCGATCCTGCGCCAGTATTCGGCGGGAAATTCGGCGCAGAGGGCGCGCACGCCTTCGCGGATGAAATTCAGTTCTTCGGTCTTGTTCGGGTTCATCTCGGTTTCTCGCTTGTTCGTTGGGCGCGCATGGCCTCAGCGGTGGATAAGGCTGCGCCGTTATCCACCCTACGGTTCAGTCGAATTCCACTTCGGCTTTCTGCGCCAGGCCGTTGTGGTCGCCGGCCCAGAGTTCGGCCTTGCCCGGCGCGACGATGCGGCCGCCGACCTCGAACGGCTGCGGCGCGATCAGCGGGCGCAGGCCGCGGTAGGCGAAGCGGCGCAGGCGGGCGTCGGGATTGGCGCGGCAGAAAGCGCGCAGGTTGAGCGTGGCGATCAGCGGCCCGTGCACTACCAGCCCCGCATAGCCTTCGGTCTCGGTGACATAGGGCCAGTCGTAATGGATGCGATGGCCGTTGAAGGTGACCGCCGAATAGCGGAACAGCAGCGTCGGCGTCGGCGTTACCGCCTCGCGCCAGCCACCGGCGACCATGGGTTCGCCGCTGCTGGTCTTCGGCGGGGTGGGCTCGCGGTAGACGATGTCCTGTTCCTCGCGGATGGCCAGACGGCTGTCCTGCAGGTAGTCGTGCTGCACGGTGACGAACAAGAGCGCACCGCTGCGGCCGTGTTTTTCTTCGATGTGCTTGATGGTGGATACCCGCCGCGCCTCGCCACCGGCTTCCAGCGGACGAATGAAATCGACCCGGCCGCCGGCCCACATGCGGTTACGGTTGTCGGCAGGCGGCAGGAAGCCACCGCGCGCCGGGTGACCATCTTCACCCAGCCCACTTTCGGCGATGGGCTCCTGGAAGAAGCACCACTGCCACAACGGCGGCAAGGCTTCGCCATGAGCAGGAGTGGTTTCGCCGAAGGTGGCGGCGATGCGCATCAGCAGGTTGCGGCTGAGCTGGTCGTGGGCTTCTTCGCTGCGGCCAATCCAGGCAGAGATATTGGTCATGGCGGCTTCCGGTCGTTGTCTTTGTTTCACTGGAGAATGCAACGAAGGCGGCGTTCCGTGAATTTGTATTTACCGACACCGGCGTTCGGCTAAGCTGAACGCCGTTCCAAGTACCGGTAGCAAGCATGCATTTCGATCTGGCCGACCTGCGCCTGTTCATTCATATCGCCGAATCCCCCAGCCTGACGCAGGGCGCACGCCGCGCGCACCTGTCGCCAGCGGCGGCCAGCGCACGCATCAAGGCGCTGGAAAGTCAGCTCGACAGCCGCCTGCTCTACCGCGACAGCCGCGGTGTCGAGTTGACGCCGGCCGGCCACAAGCTGCTGCAGCACGCGCGGCTGATCATGCGCCAGGTGGATTACCTGAAAAGCGAGTTCACCGAATACGGCACCGATTCGGCCGGACATATCCGCATCTTCGCCAACACCACGGCCGTGACCGAATTCCTGCCGGAAGTGCTGGCCGGTTTTCTCGCCGAGCGCCCTGGCGTGACCGTTGACCTGCAGGAACGGCTGAGCCGCGACATCGTCCGCGGTGTGCTCGACGGCAGCACGGACATGGGCATCATCGCCGGCCCGGTGCAGGCCGAAGGTTTGCAGGTGCTGCACTTCAGCACGGACCGCCTGCTGCTGGCGGTGCCGGTCGGCCATCCGCTGGCGGGCGAGCGACAGGTCACGCTGCGCCAGACCCTGGCCTATCAGCACATCGGCCTGCACGAAGGCAGCACGCTGCTGACCTTCCTCCGCGACCAGATAGAAAAATTGGGTGGCCAGCTCTCCCTGCGCATCCAGGTTTCCAGCTTCGAGGCGGTGTGCCGGATGATCGAGGCCGGCGTCGGCATCGGCATCATTCCCGAGTCCGCGGCGCGCCGACACAGCCGCACCATGCAGCTGGCGCTGGTAGAACTGGACGAACCCTGGGCGGTGCGCGAGCGCAGCATTCTGGTCCGAGAACTGGACGCGCTGCCCGGTAGCGTGCGTGCGCTGATCGCGACCCTGGTCCCCGGCGACAAGGGCTGAGCGAACGTTACGCCCCGGATGCTGCCGAAAGGCGGGTAGCCCCGCTTCGGCGGACCATCGCAGGGAGCCCCAATGTCCGCAGTCACCAACAGGCTGTTTCGCCTGTATCACCGCGTCACCGGCAGCATCGCCTTCTACCCGACACTGATCGCGGTCGGCCTCGCCAGCCTGTGCGTCGTCTCCATCGTGCTGGAGATGACCTGGCTACAGCCTTACAAGGAAGACCTCGATCTGGGCCTGGTGAAAAACGCCGACAACGCCCGTCTTATCCTCGGCACCCTGGTGGCAGGCATCATCTCGCTGATGGTGTTCAGCTTCTCGATGGTCATGGTGGTCCTCAACTCGGCCGCGTCCTCGCTCTCGCCACGGGTGATCCCGGGACTGATCAGCAGTCGCAGCCATCAGGTCGTGCTGGGTGTGTATCTCGGCACCATCATCAGCTCGCTGATGCTGATCTCGACCATTCAGGAAGGCGACAACATCAACGTGCCGAGCCTGGGCATCTTCCTGGCGCTGGGGCTAGGCGTGATCTGCCTGTGTCTGTTCGTCTACTTCATCCGCTCGATTTCGCTGTCGATCCAGGTCGATTTCATCCTCAATCGTGTCTACAAGCAGACCTACGATCAGCTGCAACAACGCCATGAGCGGCTGGAGCGTCGCAGCATGGCAAGCTGGCCGGATGACGACGACTGGCAGACCATCCCCGCGCGGCGCTCCGGCTATTTCAAAGCCTTGAACCTATCCGCCGCCCAGGCGTTGCTTGATAAGCAGGACGCCTGCATGACCGTACAGGTGCACTACGGCTTTTTCGTCATGCCCGGGCACCCGCTGATACGCCTGAACCGCAAGCTCGACGAACGCTGCATAACGCAATTGCTCGACTGCTTCGACTTCTATGTCGAGGAGTACGCGCACCGGCATTTCTTCTTCGGCTTCAAACAGATCGTCGAGATCGCCGTGCGGGCGTTGAGCCCCGGCATCAACGATCCGGGTACGGCGATCAAGGCGATCGACATGATGGGCGTGCTGTTCGCCGAACGCATGAAGCTGCCGGACCATGACGTGGCTCCCGAAGAAGGCGCCCCGCGGATATTCCTGCGCGAGCTCGACCTGCATCGGATGCTCCTGCTGGCCTTCGGCTCGCTGCGCAGCTACGGCCAGAATGACCTGCAGGTTCTGCTGACGTTGCTGCAGGCCTGCAAGAACCTGCTCTTCAGTGCCCCGGGCATCGAGCACGAACGGGTGATCCTGCGCCATGCGCAAGCGATCCTCGAACAGGCCGCCGCCTCGCTGGACGGCGTGCTGGATCGGCAAGCCATAGCCGAAGCGGTGCGGATGCTGAACCAGGCTGTACGTCACGCTGAACCGCTGCCGAACCCATTGGAGCGGGAATCCTGAACGATGCCTGCTGCCCAAGCGTTCAGCACGACGATCTCCACGCCTGCCCGACAGGTCATGGCCATATTCGACCAGCAGGTCGCATCACGGCGCGCCACCGCACAGGCGTACCGCAACTTGTAATTGGTAGTTTCGTTACTTAGGGTGTTGCCGATGAAATCCTTGATCGCTCCCATCAGTTCCCTGCTTGCTGGCGTGGCGTTGCTGCTGCTCGGCCACGGTCTGCTCAATACGCTGCTGACGCTGCGTGGCGTCGCCGAAGGCTACTCGACCGGGATGGTCGGCCTGCTGATGTCCGGCTATTTCGCCGGGTTCCTGATCGGCACCTGGCTGGCGCCATCGCTGATTCGCCGCATCGGCCATATCCGTACGTTTTCCTTCTACGCCTCGGTGGCCGCCACCGCCGTGCTGCTGCACGTCATGATCGTCAATCCCTGGGTCTGGCTCGTTCTGCGGGTAATCTACGGGGTCGCCCTGGTGACCCTGTACATGGTCATCGAGAGCTGGCTCAACGCTCAGGTCAGCGGCGAGAAGCGCGGCCAGGTGTTTGCGGTGTACATGGCGGTCAACCTCGGTGCGCTGGCGGCAGCGCAGCAGCTGCTGGGTCTCGACAGTCCGATGGAATTCACCCTGTTCGCCCTGGCGACCATTCTCATCGGCAGCGCCATGATGCCGATCACCTTGACCCGCCAGCCGCAGCCGTCGCTGCCAGACATTCCGCCCACCGACCTGCTGCAGCTCGCGCGCATCGCCCCGCTGCCGCTGATGGCGGCCGGCATATCGGGTTTCGTTCTTGGCGGCTTCTGGGGCCTGGCCCCGGTGTATGCCAGCGAAATCGGTTTCGACGCCGCCGGCGTCGGCTTGCTGATGAGTATCACCATTCTCGGCGGCGCGGTGCTGCAATGGCCGATCGGGCTGTTCTCCGACAAACATGAGCGGCGCACCGTACTGCTCTGGGTCGTCGCCTTGGCCGCGGTACTGGCGCTTGCCGTGGCGCCGCTGCTGGCTGGCTCGCTGCTACTGGGACTGATGTTCGTCTGGGGTGGCCTGGCGTTTTCCATCTATTCCATCGCGGTGGCGCAGATGGTCGATCAGCTGAATCCTGACGAGATTCTCTCCGGCTCCAGTGGCCTGCTGCTGGCCAACGGATTCGGCGCGGCGCTGGGCCCGGTGGCCGCTGGCGGCCTGATGCATCTGTTCGGCCCGATTGCATTGCCGCTGTTCTTCGCGACAGGCCTCGGCGTGCTGGCGTTCTATGCCTTCTACCGGCCGCGCAAGGTATTCGACCTGGTCACCGAACCGCACGGACATTTCACACCGATCCTGCGTACCAGCCCGACGGTGATGGAATTGATGCCCGACACACCGGAAGACGCGACTAGCCAGGAACCGGCGGACGAAAGCGAACTGGACGATATGCCGCCAGCCGAAGCGCCGACGGACATGCGCACCGGAACCTGAACCCGCTAGTAGTCGACCCGGCCGCGCCCGGCCTTGATCGCGCCACGTTTGCTCTTGCCCTCAAGCCGACGCTTTTTCGAACCCAGCGTCGGCTTGGTCGGACGGCGCGCCTTCTCCACCTTGGTGACACTGCGGATCAACTCCGCCAGCCGCTCCAGCGCATCGAGACGATTCTGCTCCTGGGTGCGATAACGCTGCGCCTTGATGACCACCACGCCCTCGCTGGTGATCCGGCTGTCACGTAGCGCCAGCAACCGCTCCTTGTAGAAAGCCGGCAACGAAGACGCCAGGATGTCGAAGCGTAGATGCAATGCGCTGGACACCTTGTTGACGTTCTGCCCGCCAGCGCCCTGGGCGCGGATGGCGGTCAGCTCGATCTCGGCATCGGGCAACTGCACGGTATTGGAAATTTCCAGCATGAAGGCTCGCAGCGGACGATGGACGCCCGCGATTGTCCTATGCACTGCGCGCCACCGACACACTTTTTCGATATTTGCAGGACAGACGCCTTCAGCCGTTCGGCTAAGGTAAACCCCCGCCCCAACGGATCAGAACATGGACTCGATCACCCAGGCGCTACTCGGTGCCAGCGTGCAGGGCGCGATGCTCGGTCGCTGGCAGGGTCGCAAGGCTCTCGCTTACGGCGCTGTGCTCGGCACCCTGCCGGACCTCGACGTGGTCATCGACTACGGCGATGCGGTGGCCAACATGACCTATCACCGAGGCTTCAGCCATTCGCTGTTCGTGCTGAGTGTGGTGGCCGTACTGCTGACCTGGCTGGTCAGGCGGTTCCGACCTGACCCGCGATATTCCGGCACGCGGTTGTTCGTCACCGTCTGGCTGGTACTGGTCACCCACGTGCTGCTGGATGCCTTTACCAGCTACGGCACGCAGCTGCTCTGGCCGCTGGCGACGCCACCTGTTGCCTGGTCCAGCGTATTCATCATCGACCCGCTCTACAGCGTTCCGCTATTGCTCGCCGTGCTGGCGGCTGGCCTCTTCGGGCTGAGCGGGCGAATCGCCAGATGGCCTACCTACGCGCTGATCATCTCAACCGGTTATTTGGGATTCACCCTGGCCGGCAAGCAGATGGCCGAACATCGCGTGCAGGCGACCGTGGCCAGCCAGGGCATTCAGGCAGAACGCATGTTCAGCACACCGACGCCCTTCAACAGCCTGTTGTGGCGGGTGATTCTGGTGGACGGTGAGCATTATTACGAAACCCTGGTCAGCTGGTGGGATGACGCTCCACCCAGCCTGGTGCGGTTGCCACGCAATGTGCATCTGGCCAAAGTGCTGAGCGATTCACCGCAACATGAGCGATTGCAGTGGTTTACCGGAAACGTGCTGCGCTATGACGAGGATGGCAGCCAGTTGCTGGTGACGGACCTGCGACTGGGCATGACCGGATTTCATCCATTTCGCTTTCCGCTCGCCGAACGCACTGCCAAGGGTTGGCAGCTCGTCCCCCTCCCTGAGCGCCTGCCCGCCAATCGGGGCGATATGAGCCGTTTGGCCAGTCTGTGGCAGCGCATCTGGCAGCAGGAACCGGCACTGCCTCTGGCAGCCTGGGCGGCGGAGCTTAACGGTAGTCGATAAGCCAGGCGGCTCGGAGTGCGAGCCGCTTGTGGCTACGTGACTCTAGGTGTCAGGTACGGAACTGGCGAACCAGGCCCTGCAGCTCGACACCGAGTCGCGCCAGTTCGGCGCTGGCCCCGGCGGTCTGCTCCGTGGCGCTGGCGCTCTGGTCGCCGATATCCCGCACGCGCGTCACGCTTTCGGAAATGTTCTCGGCCACCGCGCTTTGCTGCTCGGCCGCCGCGGCGATCTGCTGGTTCATCTGTTCGATGGTGGACACCGACTCGGTGATCCGACCCAGCGCGACGCCAGCTTCGTTGGCCAGGTCTACGGTGCGCTGGGTGAGGCTGCGGCTGCTCTGCATCTGCTCGACGGCTTGCTGGGCAACGCGTTGCAGATTAGCGATCAGCCCTTCGATCTCTTCGGTGGAATCATGCGTACGCCGGGCCAGCGCGCGAACCTCATCGGCCACCACGGCGAAACCTCGGCCCTGCTCGCCGGCACGTGCCGCCTCGATGGCCGCATTGAGGGCCAACAGGTTGGTCTGCTCGGCAACTGCACGAATGACCTCGAGCACGCTGCCGATCCGCCCGCTTTCGGCATGCAGCGCTTCGATTGCATGAGCTGACTGATCCACCTCGCTGGCCAGATTGCCGATCTGTCCGACCGCATCCTGTACGACCCGATCGCCCTGCCGCGCCTGCTGATCGGCCTGGCGCGCTGCGATGGACGCCTGCTCGGCATTGCGTGCGACCTCTTGCACGGTAGCGGCCATCTCGTGCATGGCGGTCGCGACCTGCTCGGTTTCCACGCGCTGGGTCTGAACCCCAGCACTGGTCTGCGCGGTCACGGCAGACAGTTGATCGGCGGCGGCGGCGATCTGGCTGACGCCGCCACCGATGCGACCGATCAGGTTGCGCAGGCTCTGCGTCATGCCGTGCATGGCGTTCTGCAGCTGCCCGACTTCATCGCGGCGTGCGCTGGCCTCGGAGTGCGTCAGGTCGCCGTTGGCGACGCGCT
The DNA here is from genome assembly GCF_000327065.1 of Stutzerimonas stutzeri RCH2. Lineage (NCBI taxonomy): Bacteria > Pseudomonadati > Pseudomonadota > Gammaproteobacteria > Pseudomonadales > Pseudomonadaceae > Stutzerimonas > Stutzerimonas stutzeri. Next base: position 2,865,123 of record NC_019936.1, read on the forward strand.
GGGCCTGCTGGACGGTACTGCGCAGCGGGCCGACGATCATTCGTGAAATGACAGTCGCTGCCAGCAGGCCGACGAAGATGGCCAGCGCGCCGATCACACCGAGCAGCAGGTAGCTGCTGCGCTGTTGCTGCTGCATCGCATTGCTGGCATTGGCCAGCGCCTCGTCGGCAGCAGCGATCACCACCTCGGACTGCTGAGCCATGGAGCGCTCCAGCTCGAGCCGCTCGCCACGATTCTGGCGAAACTCATCGAACGCGGCGCGATATTGCTCCAGCTCCGCGAGGGCCTTGTCCATGGACGCCTGTTGATCATCATTCAGCCAGACCTTCAGGTTGCTGCCGATGGCAGTGACGTTGCCGTGCAGCTCGCCCCAGCTTTTCGCCGCAGCATCGGAGCTATTGGCAACGAACACGTTCTCCTGGGTACGCATGTCGAGGATCTGCTTGGTCAGCCCGGATGTCGCTTCAGCGATCGTCAGCGGGTCGCTACCTTTGAGCCGATCACCCTCCAGACGCAGTACCCGCACCGCGTCATACATATCCAGCTCGATGAACTCGAACTCCTCACGGCTGACTTGCGCCGCATCCTGCATACGCGTGCGCAGCGCCACGCCTCGCTCGATCAGCTGCATGTAACGGTCGAATTGACGCCCGTATTCCTCAGCCGCTTGACGAATTCGCGTCAGGTAGGCCCGCTCCGCCGCGCTGGAACTGGCGTCCAAGCCCGCCAGCTCCGTATTGAGCTGCTGCAAGGAACTGTGCAGCGCATCAGCGGAAGACTGCTGGCGCGTCAGGGCGAAATCACGCTCCGCTCCGCGAGCGGCCAGAATGGATGCGTTGACGCTCGAGAGCTGTTCGATCTGTTGCGCCCGACCAAGAATTTCATCGACCGCAACGAATCCGGTACCGGCCACGCCGAGCGTCAACAGCAATACCAGGCCGAAGCCGCAGATGAGCTTTTTGCCAACCGAAAGATTGGTGAAGAGATTCAGTACTGGTTCCATCAGAAGGGGTTCCGCAAAAAGGGGCACAACGGGAAGTCGGCAGAGATTACTAATAGTTGAGCATCCAGACAGGATATTTTGGCGCCTTAAGACTGGCGGTAGGCTGAGACTTTCTAGAGAGGGGAATTTGCAGAAGCCATCGCGGAATGCTTTGAGCCGGACCGCCGATGGCCAAGCGCGCCTGAATGGGCCCGGCCGAACCGGCGAAACCGCGCCGAAGCCCTCGCTGGTGCACCCGCCCTAGTGCTGCAGGTGCCCGTAGAGGCGCGCGTAGAGTCCGCCTTCGGCAATGAGTTGCTGGTGGTCACCGTCTTCGGCGATGCGGCCGCCATCGAAAACGAGTACACGATCAGCCTGTTTTACCGCTGACAATCGGTGGGCAATGATCAGCGTCGTGCGCCCCTGGAGGAAGCGGTTGAGTCCCTGATGCAGCGCATACTCGGTCGCCGCATCGAGCGCCGAGGTGGCTTCATCGAGAATGACCACTTTCGGCTCGGCGAGAATCATGCGTGCCACAGCCAGCCGTTGCCGCTGCCCGCCGGACAGACGCACACCGGAACGCCCGACGATGCTGTCCAGCCCGTTCGGCAACTGGCGGATCGTATCGGCGAGCTGGGCGATTTCCAACGCTCGCCAGCAGGCATCGTCCTCCCGCTCGCGGCCCATCATCAGGTTGGCTCGCACGCTATCGTTGAACAGCGCCGGATGCTGCAGTACCACCGCCACGTTGTCGCGGACGGTGCTCAGTCCGATTTCCTCGAGTGGCACGCCACCAAAACGGATCTGACCGGCCTGCGGTTGATACAGACCCAGCAGCAACTGCACCAGGGTGCTCTTGCCTCCGCCACTGGCCCCGACGATGGCAACCTTCTCCCCCGGTGCAATACTGAGATCGAGCCCTTCGAGCACCGGTTCGTCCTGATAGGCGAACTGCAAGCCTCGCACCTCGATTGCAACCGTTGTCTGGCCAGCAAAGGGATCCCGCCCACCGGGATATTGCGGCTCGTCTGCCCGCGCCAGCAGTTGGTTGATCCGGCCCAGCGCACCACCGGCAGCGTAGAAGGCGTACTGCAGACTCAACAATTGCTCCACAGGGCCGATCATGAACCAGAGGTAGCTGAACACCGCGAGCATCTGGCCGATCGACAGATCTGAGAACAGCACGGTCAGCATCGCTGCGGCACGGAATACGTCGATACCAAACTGGAACAGCAAGCCGCTGGCACGGTTGGACGCGTCGGTCTTCCACTGCGAGGCAACTGCATAGTCCCGCACTTCGCGCGCGCGCAACCCCAGGCGCCCGAGGAAAAAGCCTTGCCGATTGCCCGCACGCACCTCCTGGATCGCGTCGAGGGTCTCAGTCAGCGCCTGGGTGAAGCGCGAGGTACTGTCGTTCTCCAGCTTCTTCAGGTGTTTTACGCGCTTGCCCAATTGCACCGTGGCGAAGATCACCAGCGGATTAAACAGGAGGATCAGCAGTGCGAGTTGCCAGTGCATCCACACCAGAATGGCCGCCGTTCCGATGATCGACAGCACGGCAACCAGCAGACGGCTTAGCGTGTCGCCGATGAACTTGTCGATGGTCTCCAGATCGGTGACCAGATGCGCTGCCACCGTACCGCCGCCAAGGCTTTCGTACTCGGCGAGGGCGATGCGCTTGAGGCGCTCGATCAACCGCACGCGAATGCGGTACACGATGTCTTTCGACAGCCGCGCAAACAGGCGCGCCTGAAGCACGTTGAACACCAGTGCCGAGGCTCGCAAGACCAGTGTTATACCCAGCATCAGCCCGATATAGCCCGCCGCACTTTCCCAACTGGCAGGCAGGAAGCGATCCATCACCTGCAGTGCAGTATCACCGGCACCTAGCAACACTTCGTCGACCAGCAACGGCAGTAGCAAGGGAATCGGTACGCTGCAGAGCGTCGCCAGCACCGCGACCAGATTCGCCAGAATCAGCGCCTTGCGGTGATGCAGCGCGAGCCTGCGGATTTCCGCCCAGCTGAGTTGGTCAGCCATGGGCGTTGCGCTCCAGCCAACGCGCCAATAGCGGTGCCAGCGCAGGCAAAGGTTGATAGCCATTGGTAACCAGTGCCAGTTGTCCTTCGTGTTCAGCCAACAATGTGGGGAACCCCGCGATGCCCAGATTCTCCACCCAGATGAAGTCAGCCGCGGTAGCCGCTTTGGTGGCAGGGTCGTCATACCGCTCGGCGAATTCGCTGCGCGAAAAGCCGGCGGCTTCAGCCAGGTCGACGAGCACTGATGGTTGGGTCACATCACGCCCGTGCTCATAGAACGCCTGTTGGATCAGTAACGACAGCGACCAGATACGAGCCTCGTCAAGGCCACGAGCCGCAACGAGGGCTCTGCAGGCTGGTTCGGTGTCGTAGACCAGCGCTTCAGGCAGACCCTGCTCCAGGTTGAAAGCCTGCCCCGTCGCCGAATGCACGGCTTGCCAGTAGGACAATGTGCGCTGTCGCCCGGCCTGATCCATCACGACGCGTTCACGCCGCAGGCCACCGACCCGCAGCTCAAGCGATACGCCCTGCTCCTCCGCTTGCCCGGCTAACGCCGTCATCACCGGCGCAAAACCCCAGCACCAGGAGCACATCGGGTCCATCACATAGATCAGTCGGGCCACTTCGTTACTCCACTACTGCGTGACGGGCTGGCGCGGCGGCCAACGCTCAGCGATCCAGTTCGCGCGGGTCGCGGCCGATGGGATGCGGCTGGTTGCGCTGGCGCGCCAGTTCGATCTGCTTCTGCCGCTCGCGGGCGCCGGCGCGCGTTTTCTCGCTTAACGAATTCCAGCAGTGCGGACAGCTGATTCCCGGAGCGTAGTGCTCCGATTGCCGATCTTCCACGGATAGCGGAGCGCGGCAGGCGTGGCAGAGGTCGAACTCGCCGACGCTGAGGTCATGGCGTACCGTTACCCGGTTATCGAACACGAAGCAGTCACCCCGCCAGCGGCTTTGTGCCTCGGGTACCTCTTCCAGGTATTTGAGAATGCCGCCCTTGAGGTGATAGACCTCTTCGAAGCCCTCGCCGAGCATGTAACTCGACGCCTTTTCGCAACGAATGCCGCCGGTGCAGAACATCGCGACCTTCTTGTGCTTCGCCGGATCGTAGTGGGCCTTGATGTACTCGGGAAACTCGCGGAACGACTTGGTCTTGGGGTCGACCGCGCCCTCGAATGTGCCGATCGCTACCTCGTAGTCATTTCGCGTATCGATGAGAAGCACTTCGGGATCGGCGATAAGCTCGTTCCAGTCTCGCGGTTCCACGTAAGTGCCGACCTGCTTGTTGGGATCGACGCCATCGACGCCGAGCGTGACGATCTCTTTCTTCAGCTTGACCTTGGTGCGATAGAACGGCTGCTCGTCGCAGTACGATTCCTTGTGATCGATATCGGCCAGACGGTCATCGCGACGGAACCAGTCCAGCAGCGCGTCGATGGCCTCGCGCGTCCCGGAAACCGTGCCATTGATGCCTTCTTCCGCGAGCAACAGCGTTCCCTTGATGCCGTGCAGAAGGAGTGCTTCGAGCAAAGGCTCGCGCAACGCAACGTAATCCGGCAGCGATACGAACTTGTACAACGCGGCCACAACGATTCTTTGGGTCATGAGTACTTCCACCAGTGGTCACCCACGTAAAGGGTGGACCGGATACAAACGAAAACGCCGGCGTGGGCCGGCGCGAGCGAAAGTCTAACAAAGAACGCCTGGGCGGTCCTGCGCGAGCGCGTCTACTTATGCCCCCCAGCGCAGACCGGCGACGCCGGAGCCGCGCGCTGTTGCGCCCACTCATCAGGCGTGTAGGTGTGCAATGCCAACGCATGCACCTCACGCATCAGATCACCCATCGCTGCGTAGGCCCGTTGATGGCGTTTGACTGAGTTCAGACCAGCGAACTGCTGGCTGACGATCACAGCCTTGTAGTGAGTCTCCTGCCCCCGACTGTGCATGTGACTCTCATCGAGGACTTCGAGATGTTCTGGCTGCAGGGCTTGCAGGGCATTCTGAATCGAATCGATCTTGCGCATTTACCTGGGTCTCTCAAGGCTTCTGTTTTTCGAGCTCGGCCGTCATGTCAGCCAGCAACTTGTTCACTTCCGGTACAGCACCTTCCAGCTTGACCTGGGTAAGCTGAGCTGAGCGTGCATTGAGTTCCGGCAGCTTGGTCAGCATCTTCTTGCCCAGCGGGGATTGGTAGAAATCGATCAGCTGATTCAGTTCGGTTTCGGAAAACTGGCTGGTGTACAGGGCGACCAGATCGGGCTTCAACTTGTCCCAGCCTATGGCCTTGTCCAGCGCCGTATTGGCCTGAGCCTGATAGCGCTCGAGCATCGCCTTCTTGCTGCCAGAGCCCTGCGCCTCGGCAAAGCGTTGCGCAAACATCTGCTGCACTTGGGCATAGACGGGTACGGCGAGCCGGTCCGCGTTGGCTAGCTGCAGGAAACGCTCTGCGCTCCCGGCATGGCTCGCGCTATCGGCCATGGCCGATGAACTGATACAGACAAACAGCATTGCAGAGCGCAAGGCCTGGGTACGAAACGTTGGCATTGGACATCCCTTGGGCAGGCTATAGGTAGCCTTCAATGGACACATTCTGCGCCGGGAGTTCCAATGCCTCAAGCCACGAGCGGCAAGGTTAGGGGAACCGCGGACACCGCAAGGCACCCTAACCAGTACTATCGAGCAGGAGCATTTCATGACGCGTACAGAAACCGACAGCCTGGGACCAGTCGAAGTACCGGATCAGGCTTACTGGGGTGCCCAGACCCAACGTTCGCTGAGCAACTTCGAAATCGGCACGGAGCGCATGCCGATCGAGGTGCTACACGCACTGGCCCTGATCAAGAAAGCCGCAGCGCGAGTGAATGATCGGATTGGTGACCTACCGCCCGATGTGGCTCGCCTGATAGAACAAGCCGCAGACGAGATTCTGCATGGGCAGCACGACGATCAGTTCCCGCTGGTGGTCTGGCAAACCGGGAGCGGTACGCAGAGCAATATGAATGTCAACGAAGTCATCGCGGGGCGCGCCAACGAGCTCGCTGGCGGCACACGCGGGGGCAAGTCTCCCGTGCATCCCAATGATCATGTGAACCGCGCTCAAAGCTCCAACGACTGTTTCCCGACCGCAATGCACATCGCTGCAGCCAAAGCGGTCCATGCCAAGCTGCTTCCCGCGCTTGCAGAGCTCTCAGGCGGCCTCGCAGAGCTCTCCGTCCGACATGGCAAGCTGATCAAGACCGGACGCACGCATATGATGGATGCCACTCCGATCACTTTCGGCCAAGAGATGTCAGCCTTCGTCGCCCAGCTGGACATTGCCGAGCGCACGATTCGTCACACCTTACCGGCGGTGTACGAGCTAGCGCAGGGCGGCACTGCGGTAGGAACGGGCCTGAACTCGCCGCACGGGTTCGCCGAAGCAATTGCAGCCGAGCTTGCAGCGCTTTCGGGGCTTCCGTTTGTATCTGCACCGAATAAATTTGCTGCTTTGGCGGGGCATGAGCCGCTGGTAGCACTGTCCGGCGCCTTGAAGACCCTGGCTGTAGCCTTGATGAAGCTGGCCAATGATCTTCGTCTGCTTGGCTCAGGTCCGCGCGGAGGTTTTGCCGAGGTGCGGTTACCAGCCAACGAGCCTGGGAGTTCGATCATGCCGGGCAAAGTGAACCCGACTCAGTGCGAAGCGTTGTCGATGCTTGCTTGTCAGGTGATGGGTAACGATATGACGATCAGCTTTGCCGCTAGCCAAGGGCACTTGCAGCTGAACGTGTTCAAGCCGGTGATCATTCACAACCTGCTTCAATCCATTCAGCTTCTGTCGGACGGGTGTCGCAATTTCAACACTCACTGCATTGCGGGGCTAGAACCGGACCCGGCACGCATGGCGGAGCATCTGGAGCGAGGGCTCATGCTGGTTACCGCATTGAACCCGCATATTGGCTACGACCGAGCAGCGGAGATAGCCAAGAAAGCCTATGCGCAAGGCACCACACTGCGTGAAGCGTCCATGGAGCTCGGCTACCTGAGCAGCGAAGAATTCGATCAATGGGTTCGCCCGGAAACCATGCTCGAATCGGGGCAGCGAGAATAGTGATAAGAGATGGACGAGCTGCTCCTGACCGTTGCCGGCCTCGTACAGCTTGCAATGGCGGCCCTAACCGCTGAACGAGATGGGCAGGACAACCTGTGTCGTGAATAGTCGGTCGGCTCAATCCCGACTATGTGGCGCGAGGATCGCGTAACGATTGGTCGTTATCGGGTGCGTCGGCTGACACGTGAGCTGAGGCTGGTAGAAGCCAGCCTGGCTCACATGCGTATAAATGAACACCAGATGCACAACCGGCTGAACCGTGAACTCCCTAGGCGCGCCTGTTCCGCATTCTAAAATCGAAATGGGTACCAGCAACGGATTACCACGGCTTGGAGGCTCAACGGGGCATCAGCCACTATCCGATGCGCCGTTACAACTTGATCACGCCGCATCACTCCGACAACGGGCTGCCTAGCGGTAGCCGAAAACCGCTCTGTCAGGGATGTGTTGACCACCAAAGACTGCTTTTTGCCCCCGCCCTATCGAGCTGCTCAACAAGCTGCATCTCAAGCACACCTTGCGCAACCTCTCCCCCTGATGATTCACCAGTAGCAACGCAGCCGTCCGCTGGCGGGCTTCCGACACGATCACTGGTGCTATCTGAAGCAATAGCTTGGACTTGGATACAGCCGCACACGGCCCTTCTGCTGAGGCACTGTCTATTCCTGCCTCCAACCCCAGCCGTTCGACAGCCGGATCTCAAGCACCCGACACATCTCAAGCCTAAGTGCCTGCTACGGTTTTCCAGAGCCCAAAAGCAAACCCCCGACCCGCTTGCGCGGATCGGGGGTTTGGGAAAGGAGCTTGACGATGACCTACTCTCACATGGGGAAACCCCACACTACCATCGGCGATGCGTCGTTTCACTACTGAGTTCGGGATGGGATCAGGTGGTTCCAACGCTCTATGGTCGTCAAGCAATTCAGTTGCTGCCTCGGGGTTTAGCCGCTGCAGCCAATTGGGTATGTGATTGAATCGGTATTGCGTGTTCGTGCAGATTTTCGGCTTTACTGTCGACTTACCGTCTAACAGCCAAATTGTTTGGGTGTTATATGGTCAAGCCTCACGGGCAATTAGTATTGGTTAGCTCAACGCCTCACAGCGCTTACACACCCAACCTATCAACGTCGTAGTCTTCGACGGCCCTTCAGGGAGCTCAAGGCTCCAGTGAGATCTCATCTTGAGGCAAGTTTCCCGCTTAGATGCTTTCAGCGGTTATCTCTTCCGAACGTAGCTACCCGGCAATGCCACTGGCGTGACAACCGGAACACCAGAGGTTCGTCCACTCCGGTCCTCTCGTACTAGGAGCAGCCCCTCTCAAATCTCAAACGTCCACGGCAGATAGGGACCGAACTGTCTCACGACGTTCTAAACCCAGCTCGCGTACCACTTTAAATGGCGAACAGCCATACCCTTGGGACCGGCTTCAGCCCCAGGATGTGATGAGCCGACATCGAGGTGCCAAACACCGCCGTCGATATGAACTCTTGGGCGGTATCAGCCTGTTATCCCCGGAGTACCTTTTATCCGTTGAGCGATGGCCCTTCCATACAGAACCACCGGATCACTAAGACCTACTTTCGTACCTGCTCGACGTGTCTGTCTCGCAGTCAAGCGCGCTTTTGCCTTTATACTCTACGACCGATTTCCGACCGGTCTGAGCGCACCTTCGTACTCCTCCGTTACTCTTTAGGAGGAGACCGCCCCAGTCAAACTACCCACCATACACTGTCCTCGATCCGGATAACGGACCAGAGTTAGAACCTCAAAGTTGCCAGGGTGGTATTTCAAGGATGGCTCCACGCGAACTGGCGTCCACGCTTCAAAGCCTCCCACCTATCCTACACAAGCAAATTCAAAGTCCAGTGCAAAGCTATAGTAAAGGTTCACGGGGTCTTTCCGTCTAGCCGCGGATACACTGCATCTTCACAGCGATTTCAATTTCACTGAGTCTCGGGTGGAGACAGCGCCGCCATCGTTACGCCATTCGTGCAGGTCGGAACTTACCCGACAAGGAATTTCGCTACCTTAGGACCGTTATAGTTACGGCCGCCGTTTACCGGGGCTTCGATCAAGAGCTTCGCTTGCGCTAACCCCATCAATTAACCTTCCGGCACCGGGCAGGCGTCACACCCTATACGTCCACTTTCGTGTTTGCAGAGTGCTGTGTTTTTAATAAACAGTCGCAGCGGCCTGGTATCTTCGACCGGCATGGGCTTACGTAGTAAATACTTCACCCTCACCGGCGCACCTTCTCCCGAAGTTACGGTGCCATTTTGCCTAGTTCCTTCACCCGAGTTCTCTCAAGCGCCTTGGTATTCTCTACCCAACCACCTGTGTCGGTTTGGGGTACGGTTCCTAGTTACCTGAAGCTTAGAGGCTTTTCCTGGAAGCATGGCATCAACCACTTCGCTTTCTAAAAGAAAGCTCGTCATCAGCTCTCGGCATTAAGATCCCGGATTTACCTAAGATCTCTGCCTACCACCTTAAACAAGGACAACCAACGCCTTGCTGGCCTAGCCTTCTCCGTCCCCCCATCGCAGTAACTAGAAGTACGGGAATATTAACCCGTTTCCCATCGACTACGCTCTTCAGCCTCGCCTTAGGGACCGACTCACCCTGCGTCGATTAACGTTGCGCAGGAACCCTTGGTCTTTCGGCGTGCGAGTTTTTCACTCGCATTGTCGTTACTCATGTCAGCATTCGCACTTCTGATACCTCCAGCCAGCTTCTCAACTGACCTTCACAGGCTTACAGAACGCTCCTCTAC